>NZ_JBFTJE010000022.1:0-101933 GCF_056395265.1 Cupriavidus sp. 10L43_2 | reverse complement strand
GCGTCCGATTTCACCAGCCCCGATCTGGCGGATAACCCGATCGTGCAGCGCATGGAAATCAAGAACAGTGTGCCGCGAAAGGCCAACCATGTCTTTGAACTGCTCACGAATTTTCGCGGCCGGGCCGATGACGAGATTCCAACGGAGCCGGGGCTATGTCTCCCTCGCGGCTTCCTCCGCGGCAAGGCGCGCGAGGAGGAACGAACTAAGTCGAGGTTCCTTCTTGCAAGCCATGAGGATGTCGACTTCACCATCGTGACGGACTCCAGTCTCGTTGAAAGGAGTTCGCTCCTGCAGCGGCATCGTCAGATCGAGGCGGCGTTGTCCCAGATCGAAGGCGGTCGGACGGTTCGTAAAGGAAAGGTCGCATTGACCGGCGTTGACGCCGAGGAATGGCTGTTGGCAGGCCCAAGACCCACCACGGAAGTGGACGGACATCTCTTTGCGCTGGAAGCGAATGCGCTCACGGCCGATGCACAGGGGCCTTTCATACGGCTCGACATGGAGACAGCGAACCCGCTCCCGGACGATCGTCCGCTCGAACGTGCATCGCTGACGGACGCCGAGGCCCTCGCGGTCTGGGACGCCATCTCCCGAACCCTGCGGCCCCGACCGAATGCCTTCTGACGGTGGAGTGCATGTGAAAGCGCGCGCCGCAGCAGCCCTCACACTCTGCGCCACCCTGGCGCTCGGGGCCTGTGGCAAGGCCCCCACGATGTCCATGCCGGAACAACAGGCCGTGGATGCGCTGACCCACAAGCTCATTCCCCATTGCGTCGGACGCTACCTGCTGGAGATGCCGCCGGGCATGACGACGCGCGGCACGACGAAGATTCGCGGCATCATGATCTCCACGCAAGCCATGGCCATCGACGCCTTTCAGGCAGAGATCGCCAAGCGCGGCGCTGAACTCAAGGCCGTGAGGAGCGTCGATGCCGATCCCTTCCTGTACGCGAACACGACGTCGCCAGACGGGCAGCCAGGCTACTTCATGCACCGAGGCGCGGTAGACGCCGATCCGGCCAGGCGGACGCTGGAAGGCTATCGCTGGGAGAACGGCGTCCGCATCCAGATCCAGCGCGAGGCCTGGGATTTCACCGACCCGGACCAGTCCGCCAACCCGCTCGTTGGCAACGTGACGGTCAAGAACAACGTTCCCCAGCGCCGCTTTGAAGTGCTGAACATGCTGGACAGCTTTCGAGGTCTCCCCGCCGGCAGTGTTCCGACGAAGCCCGCGCTCTGCATTCCCGGCGGCTATCTGCTGGGCAAATCCAGGCCGTACGAGTATGTCGATGTGCGCTTCGATCTGCCGTCCTACCCCGGCGTCTCGTTCCACATCCTCACGCATTCCAGCCTGCATGAAGCCCCGTCGCTGCTTGAGCGAGACGGGTTCGATGCGGCCACGGGTGCACCGGACGGCTGGCGCACCCTGCGGAAGGGCGTCGTCAGGCTGCCGATGGAACTGGGCGAGGAATGGCTGATCGGCAGGCCGGCGGGCACGGCAGGGGAGCAGGAACATCTGTTCCGGCTGGAGATCGGCGCGACGGACGGCAGCCCGGACACGCCTTACTTCGCGCTGACGATGCGCAATCGTGGACCTGCCTCGCGTGAAGATCCGTCAACGCCAGCCGCTTTCACCGAGGCGCAGGCGCTGGCCCTCTGGGACGCCGTATCGACAACCCTCCGCCCGCGCCCGAACGCCTTCTAGCCTACCTGCACGTCGATCTCGAAAAGTGACGTCCGCTCCAGCGCTCAATTGCAGCCACAGGTAGCCCCACCCGGTAATCGCTGCAACGTTCTTGCCACTTTCCCGTGCCAGCGCCTTGTTCCGCAAGGCCCGGCGCGGCCCGTCGCCCGCAGGCACCGTTCGTGCTTGGTGCCTGAGATGGGCCCCACATGGACAACCGGAAATCAGTTCCGCCTACTCGAAAACGGGGAAGAATACTTCCCGAGGGTACTGGCGGCCATCGAAGGCGCGCAGCAAAGCGTGCTGCTGGAGACCTTCATCTTGTTCGATGACGAGGTCGGCCAGCCGCTGCGCGACGCGCTGATCGCGGCGGCGCGCCGGGGCATCAGCGTGGCGCTGACGGTCGACGGCTTCGGCTCGGCCGATCTGTCGCCCGCATTCCTGGGCGGACTGGTGGAGGCCGGCGTGGTCGTCCATCTGTTCTCGCCCCGCCGGAGGTTGGTTGGCATGCGTACCAACCTGTTCCGGCGCCTGCACCGCAAGCTGGTCGCCGTGGATGCCAGCGTGGCCTTTGTCGGCGGCATCAACGTCTCGGTCCAGCACCTGATCGATTCCGGCCCGCTGGCCAAGCAGGACTATGCGGTCGAGGTGCAAGGCCCCGCCGCGCGTGAAATCCACGAGTTCCTGCTGGACGCCATCCACGCCAGCTCACCCGGCCCAAAGGCGCCGCCCCGGCGTCCGGTACGCCGGGTGAGCGAGGCTGGTGCGCCCGCTGGCCCCGGCACCGCGCTCCTCGTCACGCGTGACAACGACCGCCACCGCCGCGACATCGAGCGCCAATACCTGCTGGCCATCCGTGGTGCGGAGCGCGAGCTGATCATCGCCAATGCTTACTTCCTGCCCGGTTACCGCCTGCTCCAGGCGATCTGCGATGCCGCCCGGCGCGGTGTGGACGTGCAGCTGATCGTCCAGGGCAACCCGGACATGATGTGGGTCAAGCGCACCGTGGACATGCTGTACGCCCACCTGCGCGAGGCTGGCGTGCGCATTTTCGAGTACTGCGAGCGGCCCTTGCACGGCAAGGTCGCCGTGGTCGATGACGACTGGGCGACGGTCGGATCGAGCAATCTCGATCCGCTGAGCCTGTTCCTGAACCTCGAAGCCAACCTCATCATCCGCGACGCGGACTTTGCCGCCGCGCTGAAGCAGAACCTGCGCACGCGCATGGAAAGCAGCTGCCAGGAAGTGCCGGCCACGCCGGACCGTATCCGCCCGCGCTGGCAAGGGCTGGCCACGGCGCTGGTCTTTCACGCGCTGCGGCGCTTCCCGGCCTGGGCGGGGTGGCTGCCGGCGCATACGCCCAAGCTGCTGACGCCGACGCTGGACGCGCCCCCGTCCGGCTGGCAAGCCGGCGTGCCCACGCCCCCGCGCGAACAGGATTGCCCATGACGATGATCGCCAAGGCGCGCCGGCGCATTCCCTGGAAAGCCGTCAAACGGGTGGCCGGCGTGGCCTTCGTCGTGCTGGTGGCGGTGCTGATCTTCCGCGCGCTGGGCGGCATTGACTGGACCAAGGTGTGGCAGTCGCTGAAGGGCTACGATGCCCGCACGCTGCTGCCAGCCGCCGGGCTGGCGTGCGTGAGCTTCCTGCTCCACGCCTCGTTCGACCTGCTCGGCCGCCACTACACGCGTCACCACCTGTCGACGGTGCGCGTGATGCTGACCGCGTTCATCGCCTACATCTTCAACCTCAATATCGGCGCCGTGGTGGGCGGTCTCGGGGTGCGGCTGCGGCTCTATTCGAAGGCCGAGGTCAGCGGCTCGCAGGTCGCTGGCGTCTACACCATCGCCATTGTCACGAACTGGACTGGCTACATGCTGATCGCCGGCATCGTCTTCAGCCTGTATCCGCCGGGGCTGCCGCCCGCCTGGGGCATCAGCGAACTGGCGCTGCGTGGCCTGGGCGTGCTGATGTTCCTCGCCGGGCTGGCGTACTGGCTGGCCTGCGCGAAGGCTACGCGGCGCCGCATCAAGATTCGCGGGCACGTGTTCAGCCTGCCCAGCCTGCGCTTCGCCCTGCTGCAAAGCGCGCTGTCGATCACCAACTGGATCACGCTCGCCGCCATCATCAACCTGTTGCTGCCGAAGGAGGTCAACCTGGCGGCAGTGCTGAGCGTGCTGCTGATTGGCAGCGTGGCGGGCGCGCTGGCGCATATTCCCGCCGGCCTCGGCGTGCTGGAGACGGTGTTCGTGCTGCTGCTGGGCAATCAGGTGCCCCAGCACACGCTGCTGGCGGCGCTGATCGTCTACCGCGCGCTGTATTACCTGATCCCGATGGTCTTCGCCTCCGCGCTGTACGCGTGGATGGAGATGCGGACTGGGCCGCCGCAGCCGAGAACGGACAGCGCGTAGCCCTGACACCATGGACATTCCTGCCTCGATCATCGTGATTTCGCCGCACCTGGACGATGCCGTGTTCAGTTGCGGCAACCTGATCGCCGCGTGCCCAGCGGCACTGGTCGTGACCGTCTTTGCCGGCGAGCCTGCTGCAACACTTGATGCGCCGGAATGGGACCTTGCCGCCGGGTTCACCAGCGGCGCCCAGGCCGTGCGAGCGCGGCGGCAGGAGGATGGGCGTGCCTTGCGGCGACTGGGTGCCGAGCCGGTCTGGCTGGACTTTCTCGATGGCCAGTACGGCGAGCGGCGCAGCGCGGTGGACATCGCCGTGCGCCTTGGCCGCCTGCTGTCCTTGCAGCAGCGCGCCACCATCGTCGCGCCGATGGGCGTGTATCACCCCGACCACGTCCTCGTGAACGCCGCCTGCATGCTGCTGCGCGAGGCCGTAGCGGTAGACCAGTCGGCGCTGGCCGCCGGCGACGCCGAGACGCTGATCCCCGCCCCCCAGCCGTGGTTGTTCTATGAAGACGCGATCCACCGCTGCATGCCCGGCGCGGTGCAGAGCCGCCTGGCGGGATGGTGGCAGGAGGGCCTGGTTGCCGCGCCCGTGCACCTGCCGGTGTCCCAGCAGCAGCACCGCAAGTCGCAGGCCGTGGAAGCCTACGAGAGCCAGTTGCGGCTGTTCAATGCCCAGCAACTGGCCGATATCAGCGTGCCGGAGCGCTACTGGACCCTCGACCCGCTCGCCAATGCCCGCGGTGCGCGGCCCAATGAGCGGTAGCCGTTACCCAACGTTGTAAGGCTTACCCGGCCCTACCAGTACGTGGCGATGTAGGCCGCCAGCATCAGCGCGATGCCGCCGAGGATCAGCGGATGGGTCCAGACCCGGCGCGGCTTGGCGCGCAAACGGTGCATTTTCTGGTGCTTGTCCTGCACGTCGCCATGAAGCATGGAATCTCCCAGGTGAGTGAGCCCATTCGGGCCAGGTCTCCGCCATGTGCAGATTGCGTGCCACCCCGCCCGGAACTTCGAGCGGAACAGCCGGTCCTGCCGATAGGACCAGCTGGTCCCATTGAACCGCCCCGGCCGCTCCCCTAGAGTCAGTCTCCATAACACCGATACCCACCGGAGACAGGACGTGCACCCCAATCGACGACAATTCCTCGGCCGATTCCTCGGCCATTGCGCCGTGGCCGCAGTGGCCACCGTGGCGATGACCGCGTCCCCGCTGGCCATGGCGCAGGACAAGCCCATCACCATCGTCGTGGGCAGCCCGGCGGGCGGCACCACCGACGCGCTGGCCCGGCTGATCGCCCGCTCGATGGGGGACTCGCTCCATCGCACCGTGGTGGTGGACAACCGGCCCGGCGCGGGCGGCAATATCGCGGCGCAGTACGTGGCGCGCAGCACGCCGGACGGCAGCACGCTGCTGATGAGCTTCACCGGCCACACGATCAACGCCTCGCTCTACAAGAACCTGCCGTTCGATGCCGTGCGTGACTTCACACCCATCACCATGGTGGCGCGGGTGCCCAGCGTGCTGGTGGCGCGCAAGAACGCGCCGTTCGACACCACGGCCGGCCTGATCGACTATGCCAAGCGCAACCCCGGCAAGCTGAGTTTCGCCATCGGCGCGCAGGGCTCGTCGCTGCATCTGGCCAGCGAGCAGTTCAAGCTCCAGACCGGCACGGACATCCTCAACATCCCCTACAAGGGCACCAATCCCGCGCTGACCGACCTGCTCGGCGGCACGGTGGACCTGATGTTCGCGAGCACCGTGAACGTGCTGCCGCACGCGCGCAGCGGCGCGATCAAGATCCTCGGCGTCAGCAGCAAGGACCCGCTGCCGCAGTTCCCCGGCGTGCCGGCCATCGCCGCTACGGTGAAGGGCTTCGAGTCGAGCGCGTGGTTTGGCCTGTTCGGCCCGGCCAAGCTGCCGCCGGCCACGGTCGACCAGCTCTATCGCGCCGTGCGCGTGGCCGTGGAAGACCCGGCCTACCGGCAGCGCATGGAGACCGAGGCGGCCACGGCGGTGAGCATGACGCCGCAGCAGTTTGGACAGTTTGTCCGCAACGATATCCAGCACTGGGCCAAGGTGATTCAGGCGTCTGGCACGAAGGTGGAATAAGTGGGAATGACCGAAAATTCGCCGCAGATCGCGCCGCAGACGTTAGCGCAGAAGCTGCTGGCACGCGCCACGGGGCGCCAGCATGTGTCCCCGGGCGAGATCGTCACGTGTGGCGTGGACCTGGCGATGATGCACGACTCGGGCGGCCCCCGGCGCGTGAAGCCGATGCTCGAGAAGCTCGGTGCCAAGGTCTGGGACCCGGACAAGGTCGTGGTGGTGACCGACCACTACGTGCCCGCCCATGACGCGGACAGCCGGGCCATCGTCCAGCTCGCGCGGGACTGGGTGAAGTCCGCCGGCGTGGCGCGCTTCCACGACATGGAAGGCATCTGCCACGTGGTGCTGCCCGAGAAGGGCTACCTGCGCCCCGGCATGTTCGCGGTGGGCGGCGACAGCCATTCGTGCACCGGCGGCGCGTTCGGCGCGTACATGTTCGGCATCGGCGCCACGGAGATGCTGGGCGTGCTGGTCACGGGCGAGATCTGGGTGCGCGTGCCGGAGACCATCCGCCTGCATTGGCATGGCCGGCTCCAGCCGGGCGTTTCGGCCAAGGACATGATGCTGCGCATGTGCACGCAGCTCGGCATGGATGGCGGCCAGTATCAGGCCGTCGAATACACGGGCGAGGCGGTACGCGCGCTGCCGATGCAGGAGCGCATGACGCTGTCCAATATGACCGTCGAACTGGGCGCGCAGGTCGGCCTGATCGCGCCGGATGCCGTTACGCGGGACTGGCTCGCCCGCGTGGGCGTGGCCGATGCTGACCAGATCGACCTGGCCGCGTGGCAGTCCGACGCGGACGCGCCGTGCCTGGCCGAGCACCGTTTCGACGCCGCCGCGCTGGCCCCGCAGGTCTCCCGCCCGCACAGCCCGGCCGGTGCCGATGACGCCGGCGTGTTCGCCGATGTCTCGGTCGATATCGCCTATATCGGCGCCTGCACCGGCGCCAAGCTCGAAGATTTGCGGATGGCGGCCCACGTGCTGCGCGGCCAGCGCGTGGCCAAGGGCGTGCGCCTGCTGGTGGCGCCGGCCAGCGCGGCCGATCAGGCCCGGGCCGCCGCCGATGGCACGCTCGGCGCGCTGGAGGCCGCCGGGGCCGAATTGCTGCCCAATGCCTGTGGCGCCTGCGCCGGCTACGGCGCCCACCGTTTCGGTGAGGATTCCGTGGCCATCAGCACCACCGCCCGTAATTTCAAGGGGCGGATGGGCGCGGCCTCGTCGCAGGTCTATCTGGCTTCGCCCTACACGGTGGCAGCCTCGGCCATCGCCGGCCGCATCACCGATCCCCGCGAGGTCATGGCATGAACGCCCCCCAGAAACCCGTCTTCGGCCGCGCCTGGGTCTTCGGCGATGACGTCAACACCGACCTGCTGGCGCCCGGCGCCTATATGAAATACGGCATCGGCGAGATCGCCAAACACTGCCTGGAAGCGCTCGATCCCACCTTCGCGCAGGCGGTGCAACCGGGCGATGTGGTGATCGGCGGACGGAACTTCGGTGCCGGATCCTCGCGCGAGCAGGCTGTCGAGGTGCTGCGCCACCTGGGCGTGGCCGCCGTCGTGGCACCCGCGTTCGCCGGCCTGTTCTATCGCAATGGCTTCAACCTCGGCCTGCCGCTGCTGATCTGCCCGGCGGCGGGCGTGGTGCAGCCAGGCCAGCGCGTGCATGCCGATATCGACGCCGCGCGGGTGCATGTGGCCGAGACCGGCGCGGTGCTCGCCTGCGAATCGATTCCGCCACACCTGGTCGCCATGATTCGCGATGGTGGCCTGGTGCCACATCTCGCGCGTAAACTCGCGGCACGACAAATCGGACAGTCCCTCACGGAGGCAACACCATGAATCTCAAGGAACGGCTGCAGGCGCCGGGTATCGTCACCGCACCGGGCGTGTACGACGCCTTCTCGGCGCTGCTGGTGGAGCAGGCCGGCTTCCAGGCCGCCTACCTGTCCGGCGCCAGCATCGCCTACACGCGCTTCGGGCGGCCGGACATCGGCTTCCTGTCGCTGGACGACGTGGCGTCGGTCACGCGCAATATCCGCGAACGAGTGGACCTGCCGCTGATCGTCGATGCCGACACGGGCTTCGGCAACGCGCTCAACGTGATGCAGACCGTGCGGGTGCTGGAGCGCGCCGGCG
This sequence comes from Cupriavidus sp. 10L43_2, assembly GCF_056395265.1. NCBI lineage: Bacteria > Pseudomonadati > Pseudomonadota > Betaproteobacteria > Burkholderiales > Burkholderiaceae > Cupriavidus > Cupriavidus sp. 10L43_2. The sequence goes on along the minus strand of NZ_JBFTJE010000022.1, from coordinate 93,584 downwards.
CCTCGGCGATCCAGTTCGAGGACCAGGCGGCGCCCAAGCGCTGCGGCCACCTGGACGGCAAGACGCTGATTTCGGCCCAGGAAATGGCCGGCAAGATCCGCGCCGCCTGCGACGCCCGCCGTGACGCCAACACGCTGATCGTCGCCCGCACGGACGCCGTGGCGGTAGAGGGCCTGGAGCCCGCGCTGGCCCGGGCGGAGATGTTCGCCGATGCCGGCGCCGACGTGCTGTTCGTGGAGGCYCTGCGCAGCCGCGAGGACATGGGCACGGCCATCGCCCGGCTCGGCCACCGCGCGCCGCTGCTGGCCAATATGGTCGAAGGCGGCAAGACGCCTGTCCTGCCGGCGGCGGAACTCGAGGAAATCGGCTTCCGCATCGTGATTTTCCCCGGCGGCACGGCGCGGGCGCTCAGCTTCGCGCTGCGCGACTACCTCGGCAGCCTGGCCGCCCACGGCACCACCACGCCGTACCTGCCCAAGATGCTGACGTTTGCCGAGCTGAACGAGGTGATCGGCACGCCCGAGATGCTGGCGCTGGGCAAGCGCTACGAATAAGGGGGAGGTTGCCGAGGTTGCGGAGGGGGCGCGGCGCGCGTACCGTGGCGAGATGTTCGTTACGCCACTTTGTTAAGCCACCTGCCATGTTGCCCGATGTCGACATCACGCTGCCCCGGTTCCAGCAGGTTCGCCTGATCCTGCGTGACCGCCTCCGCGCCGGCTTCTACGAGAGCGGGCTGCCCATGCCCGGCGAACGTCAGTTGGCCGAGGAATTCGGCGTGGCGCGCGTGACGGTGCGGTCTGCGCTGGCGCGGCTGCAGGAGGAGGGGCTGGTGGCCCGGCTGCGCGGCAAGGGCACGGTGCCGACCGTGCCGTCCGCGCGCCACGAGGCCCCGCCCGGCGCCGCGCTGGGTACGTCGCACGGCGGCGGCCTGCTCGACAACATCGTCAGCATGAGCCTGCGCACGCGGGTTTCCGTGCTCGAATGGCGCCAGATGGCGGCCCCCGCCCGGGTCAGCGCGGCGCTGGGCCTGCCGCCCGGCGCGCCGGTGCTCAAGGTGGTGCGGGTGCGCAAGTTCAAGACCCATCCCATCGCCTATACCGAGGTCTTCCTGCCCGCCGACCTCGCCGTGGCCATCGATCGCCATACCCTCCAGGACACCCCGATGCTCGTGGCGCTGGAGCAACACGGCGTGGAGGTGGTCTCCGCCGAGCAGACGCTGGGCGCGGCGGCGGCGGACCTGGACGTGGCCCGCATCCTGCGCATCGCACCCGGCGTGCCGCTGTTGCGCGTGTCCCGCGTGGCCAGCGACCGCAACGGCCGGGCCGTGCAGTTCCTGGTGGGCCTGTATCACCCGGAGCGCTACGCCTACCAGATGCGGCTCACGCGCGTGGGGGCGTCTACCAAGGTTTGGATCGACGCGGATCCGTCCACGCAGCCCGCCGCCAGCGACGACGTCTAGGCGGGTTCCGCGCCGACAGCCCATTGGGAAGAAGTCCTACACCCGCCGGGCGCCAGCCTTCCTACACTGTCCATTAGCGCCGTGCCCCCGGGATACCGGAATCCGGGCGCGGACTGTCTCAACCTGACCGATGGAGACCTCACCATGAACAAGGATCAAGTGAAGGGCCGTGTGGAAGAGGCCAAGGGCAAGGCCAAGGAAGTCGCCGGCAAGATGACCGGCAAGACCACGACGGAAATGAAGGGCAAGGCGCAGCAAGTGGCCGGCCGCACCCAGGCCGCGTACGGCGACGCCAAGCAGGACATGAAGGACACGAAGAAGCCGCGCTAAGGCAAGCCGGCCCAGGTCGGTCCAAGCCGGAAAAAAGGGCGCCTGGGCGCCCTTCGGTAACGCAAAAAAGGCGGGGTGGCTCCCCGCCTTCCTTATTTGGGGCTGTCCAACGCCGGCAGCACCCGCCCCGGATTCAGCAAATTCTTCGGGTCCAGCGCCCGTTTCACCTGCCACATCAGTTCGAGTTCGACCTGGGACTTGTATTGCCGCAGGTCGTCGCGCTTGGCCACGCCGATGCCATGTTCGGCCGAGATCGAGCCGTTTTCGGCGTGGGCCAGGCCGTCCACGAGGTCCGAGACGGGCTTGTACCACTGGCCGAGGAAGTCGGCGGCGCTGCGGTCCTTGGGGCGGAGCGGGTTGAAGTGGACGTTGCCGTCGCCCATGTGACCGTAGATGACCATGCGCGTGGCGGGTTCCAGCGCCAGCACGCGGGCGGAGGCGTTGCCGATGAATTCGGCGATGCGCGACAGCGGCACCGAGACGTCGCACTTGATGCTGCCGCCGGTGCGCGTCTGGGCGTCCGAGATTTCCTCGCGGATGCGCCAGAAGGTCTGCGCGTCGGCCCCGCTCGCCGCCACGGCGGCGTCCTTGACCCAGCCGCGCTCCAGGCCGCTTTCCAGGATCTGCATCAGCGTGGCGTTCAGCGCGGCCTCGTCGGCGCCCGAGGTCAGCTCGATCAGCACCATCCAGTCGTGCCGCTCCGCCAGCGGCGAGGCGGTGTCGCCCAGGTACTCGAGCACCAGCTCCAGCGCCGGTGCGGAGATCAGTTCGAACGCGGTCACGGCCGGGCCGGCGATCTGGCGCGCTTCGCCGAGCAGCTTCACGGCGGCGTCCGGGCTTTCCACGGCGATAAAGGCCACCGCCGACGCGCGCGGCTGCGGCATCAGCTTCAGCACGGCGGCCGTGATAATGCCCAGCGTGCCCTCGGCGCCGACGAACAGGTGCTTGAGGTCGTAGCCGGTGTTGTCCTTGCGCAGCCCGCGCAGCGACGAGAACACGCGCCCGTCCGGCAGCACCACTTCCATGCCCAGCACGAGATCGCGCATATTGCCGTAGCGCAGCACGGCCGTGCCGCCGGCGTTGGTGGAGAGGTTGCCGCCGATCTGGCAGGAGCCCTCCGAGCCGATGCGCAGCGGGAACAGCCGCTGGCTGTCCTCGGCGGCGGCGCGGGCGCCGGCCAGCGTCACGCCGGCCTGCACGGTCATGGTGTCGTTGATCGTGTCGATGGCCAGCACGCGGTTCATGCGGCGCAGGTTGATGACCACGGCGGTGCCGCTGTCGTCCGGCACGGCGCCGCCCATCAGCGAGGTGTTGCCGCCCTGCGGCACCACGGGCACCTCGTGGGCGTAGCACCACGCCATGACCGCGCTGACCTGCTCGGTCGTGGACGGCAGCACCACCACGGGCGACTTGCCGCGATACAGGCGGCGATAGTCGGTGACGTACGACTCGGTGTCGGCCGCGTCAGTCAGGCAGCCGGAGGCGCCGACGATGTCTTGCATCGCGGCGAGGATGGTTTCGGGAGAGGGCAGGGCGGTCATCGCTTGGAATTCTGGCAATCAGCAATCAGGCAATCAGTAGGCGGCGCCGGGGCGCGTGGCGGCGGCGGTGGCCGTGTCGGGCAGGAACTCGGCGGCGAGCTTGCGGGCGGCGTTGGCATAGACCAGCACGTCCACGCCGGTGGCGACGAAGGTGCAGCCCAGTTCCAGGTAGCGGCGCGCGAGCGCGGGGTCGGACGTCAGCGTGCCAGCAGCCTTGCCGCTGGCGATGATGGTGCGCATGGCGGCTTCGATCTGCGCCTGCACCTCGGGGTGGCCGGGCTTGCCGCGATGGCCCATGGACGCCGCCAGGTCGGCCGGGCCGATAAACACGCCGTCCACGCCATCGACGGCGCAGATCGCCTCCAGATTCTGCATGGCGGCCACAGTCTCGGCCTGCACCAGCAGGCAGACTTCGTCATCGGCGATGTCGAGGTAGTCCGTACGGGCGCTCCACTGCGACACCCGTGCCACCGCGCTGCCCACGCCGCGCACGCCGAAGGGCGGATAGCGCGTGGCGCGCACCAGCGCCGCCGCCTGCTCGGCGGTATCGACCATCGGCACCAGCAGGGTCCGGGCGCCCACATCCAGCAGCTGCTTGATCAGCGCGGTCTCGCCGGCCACGGCGCGCACCACGGGCTGGGAGCGGTAGGGCGCCAGCGTCTGCAAGGTCTGGAGGATGGTGCGCACGTCGTTGGGCGCGTGCTCGCCGTCGATCAGCAGCCAGTCGAAACCGGCCGTGGCCGTGATTTCCGCCAGGTAGGGCGTGGCGGCGGACATCCACAGGCCGATCTGGGCCTGGCGCGCGGCCAGGGCGGCCTTGAAGGGGTTGTGGGCGGGCATCGGGAATCTCCTCTTTTATGGGTTCAGGGCAGGGGCGTCAGAGCAGCTGGCCCTGGCAGAGGTACTTAGTATGCATGTAGTCGTCCAGGCCGTGGCGAGATCCCTCGCGCCCGTAGCCGGATTCCTTCACGCCGCCGAACGGCGCCGCCTCGGACGCCAGCGCGCCCTCGTTGATGCCGACGATGCCGGTTTCCAGCGCCTGCGCCACGCGCCAGATGCGCCGCACATCGTTCGAATAGAAGTACGCGGCCAGTCCGAACGGGGTGTCGTTGGCGTGGCGGACTACCTCGTCCTCGTCGTGGAAGCGGAACACCGGCGCCACCGGGCCGAAGGTTTCCTCGCCGGCCAGCGCCATCGCCGGGGTGGCGTTCACGAGCACGGTGGGCGCGTAGTAGTGGGGGCCGTCGGCGGTGCGCACGCGCGTGCCGCCGGTGACCACCTGCGCGCCATGGGCGACGGCATCCTGCACATGGCGGTCGATCTTGTCCACGGCGCGGGCGTTGATCATCGGGCCGATCTGCGCGGCCGGCTCGGTGGCCGGGCCCACGTGCAGCGCCTGCACGCGGGCGGCCAGCCGTGCGACGAAGTCGTCATGCACGGCGTCCTGCACGTAGACGCGGTTCGGGCACACGCAGGTCTGGCCGCCGTTGCGGAACTTGGCGGCCATCAGGCCGTCCACGGCGGCGTCCAGGTCGGCATCGTCGAAGACGATGAACGGCGCGTTGCCGCCCAGCTCCAGCGACAGCTTCTTGAGCGTGCCGGCCGACTCGCGGGCCAGATGCTTGCCCACCGGCGTGGAGCCGGTGAAGGTGATCTTGCGCACGCGCGGATCGGCCAGCCAGCTATCCACCACGGCCGGCGTGTGTTCGCGCGAAGCCGTGACGATATTGAGCACGCCCGCCGGCAGCCCGGCCTGCTGGGCCAGCCAGACCAGCGCCAGCGCGGTCAGCGGGGTGTCCTCGGCCGGCTTGGCCACCACGGTGCAGCCGGCCGCCAGCGCCGGGGCGATCTTGCGTGCGATCATCGCCAGCGGGAAATTCCACGGCGTGATGGCGGCCACCACGCCCACCGGCTCCTTGATCACCAGCATCTTGCGGCCCGGCACGGCCTCGGCAATCACGTCGCCGCAGATGCGCGTGGCTTCCTCCGCGAACCATTCGACGTAAGACGCCCCGTAGCGCACCTCGCCCGTGCTCTCGTGCAGTGGCTTGCCCTGCTCGGCGGAGATGATGCGGGCGAGATCCGCCTCATGCGCAAGGATCAGCGCGTGCCAGCGCTTGATGATCTGCGCGCGCTCCCGGGCGGTGCGGCGGCTCCAGGCGGGGAAGGCGGCTGCGGCGGCATCCGCGGCCAGCGCGGCATCGGCGGCGTGGCTGTCCGGCACGCTGGCGATGACCTCGCCGGTGGCCGGGTTGGTCACGGCCAGCCGCTGGCCGGCGCGGGCATCGGACCATTCCTGGCCGACGAGGTTCTGCGAACGCAACAGGTCCGCCTGAGCGAGGGAATCAAGCATGGGTGCGGGGACGGTGGATGAAGGGTTAGCTGACGATGCCGAGATGCCAGGGCACGAATTCATGGTCGCCCAGGCCCAGCAGCTCGCTCTTGGTGGCTTCGCCGGAGGCGGCGCGCAGGATATGGGCGAAGATCCGCTCGCCCATCTGCGCCACGCTCAGTTCGCCGTCGAGCACGAGGCCGCAGTTGATGTCCATGTCCTCTTCCAGCCGGTGGAACATCGGCGAGTTGGAGGCCAGCTTGATCGTCGGCGCCGGCTTGGAGCCGAACATCGACCCCCGCCCGGTGGTGAAGCAGATCAGGTTGGCGCCGCTGGCGATCTGGCCCGTGGCGGCCACCGGGTCGTAGCCGGGCGAGTCCATGAAGACGAAGCCGGCCTGATCGATCGGCTCGGCGTACTCGTACACGGCCTGCAGTGGCGTGGTGCCGCCCTTCATGGCCGAGCCGAGCGACTTCTCGAAGATGTTGGCGAGGCCGCCCTGCTGGTTGCCGTGGCCCACCACGCCGTTGAACTGGGCGTTGTGGCCGGCGGTGTAGCGCGCCCACCAGGCGAGGCGGTCAAGCAGCTTCTGGCCGACTTCGGGCGTCACGGCGCGGCGCGTGAGCATGTATTCCACGCCGTGGATCTCGGGCGTCTCGGAGAGGATGGCCGTGCCGCCGTGGCGCACCAGGATGTCCATGGCCGCGCCGAGCGCCGGGTTGGCGGTGATGCCCGAGAAGCCGTCCGATCCGCCGCATTCCAGCCCGATCTTGAGATGGCTGGCCGGCACCGGCTGCCGCGTGGCGGCATTGGCGGCGGGCAGCATGGCCTCGATCGCCCGGATGCCGGCGGCGATGGTTTCGCGCGTGCCGCCGGTGTCCTGCATCACCAGCGTGTGGAGGTTCTCGCCCGGCACCAGCCCCTGCGAGTCGACCAGCGAGGCCACCTGGTTGCGCTCGCACCCGAGCCCGACGATCAGCACGCCAGCCAGGTTCGGATGGCGCGCGTAGCCGGCCAGCGTGCGGCGCAGCACATCGAAATGCTCGCTGGGGGAGGACATGCCGCAGCCGCTGCTCTGGGCGAAGGCGGCCACCCCATCGACATTCGGATACGCCGCCAGCCGCTCCGGCGTGAAGTGCGCGGCAATGTGCTTGATCACCGTGGCCGAACAGTTCACCGAGGACAGGATGCCGATGAAGTTGCGCGTGCCGACCCGGCCATCCGGGCGGACGTAGCCCATGAAGGTGGCGCGCTCGGCCTCGGGCACGTACTGCACCGGGCGCACGTCGCGGCAGAACTCGGGGTCGCGGTAGAAGTCCACCAGCCGCAGGTTGTGGCTGTGCACGTGCTCCCCGGCGGCGATGTCGCGGTCAGCCACGCCGATCACGGTGTCGTACTTGCGCACGGCCTCGCCCTGGGCAATGGCGCGCGCGGCAATCTTGTGGCCGGCCGGCACCTGCGCGCGGGCGCGCACGCCCAGGTCGGGCAGGGGCTGGCCCAGCGTGAGGTCGCTGCGCGCGATCAGCACGTTGTCGTTGGCATGGAGCCGGATGACGGGGTTCGGATTCACGATGGACGTTGCCGTTCAAAAATGCGTTGGGATCAGCTCAGGTCAGCTCTGCTGAAGCATTTCCTTCAGTTTCAGGCGCTGGATCAACTGGGTTTCCTGGTCGTAGACCGTGGACACGTACTTCTTGTAGTCCGGTCCGTCGAGGTACATCACGGGCGCGTCGATGCGGGCGGCCACGGCCTTGAACTCGTTGCTGGCCACGGCGGCGCGGAAGGCCTCGCGCAGCTTCTTCTCGATGGCCGGCGGCAGGCCCTTGGGCGCGCCGATGCCGTTGGGGGCCTCCACCACCACGTTGTAGCCCAGCTCCTTGAGCGTGGGCGTGCTGGCGAAGCGCGGCGTGCGCTGCTCGCCCCAGGTGGCCAGCAGGCGCAGCTTGCCGGCCTCCACATGCGGTGCCCACGAGCTGGAGTCCGCCAGCAGGTCCACCTGACCGGCCAGCACGTCCTGCAGCGCCTGCGAGCCGCCCTTGTAGGCGATGGCGTTGAACTTGACGCCGGCCGCCATCGCAAACTGCTCCATGCCCACGTGCGTGGCGCCGCCGATGCCGGCGTGCGCATAGGTCAGCTTGCCCGGGTCCGCCTTGGCGGCGGCAATCACGTCCTGCAGCGTGTGGAAGCGGGAATTGGCCGGCACGGCGATGCCGAAGGTCTGGCCGGAGGTGCGCGCCAGATAGGTCAGCTCGGTGCGCGGGTCCAGTTGCAGCATGCCAAGCTGGGAGAAGCGCGTGACGGAGATCGGGATCTGGCCGATGGTGTAGCCGTCCGGGTTGGCGCGCGCCAGCGCCTTGGTGCCGATCATGCCGGACGCGCCGGCCTGGTTTTCCACCACCACCGACTGGCCGAGCAGGCCGGCCGCCACCTGGCACAGCGCGCGCATCGACTGGTCCGCCGTGCCGCCCACGGGCCACGGGCAGATGAACTTGATCGGGCGCTCGGGGTAGGCCGCCGCGGCGCGGGCGCCGCTCGGCAGGATCAGCCCGGCGGTGCCGGTGGCAGCCGCCACGGCGCTGGCCGCACCGCCCAGCAACAGCCGGCGGCGGGCGAGACTGGTCGGCAGTTCTGAAGGGGAAGCGATGAGGGAAGCGGTGGGGATACCGTGTGGCATGTTGTCTCCGTCTCTTTTGTGTTTGCGTTCTGGGCGATGGTGCTTTGCCATCGCCATGCCCTCATTGTGGGCATGTCAGTCATAACAATCCAATCAAGAAATGGCATTGCTTCATAACCTTAAGGTTAGATAGACTGCCCGGATGGCCCATATCGACCGCGCGCTGCGCTCCAATATCAAGCTGCGCCACCTGCAACTGCTGGTGGCGCTGGACGAATTCCGCCATCTGGGCCGCACGGCCGAGTTCCTGGCAGTGAGCCAGCCGGCGGTGTCCAAGGTGCTGGCCGAGGTGGAGAAGATGCTGGGCATGACGCTGTTCACGCGCTCCACGCGCGGCACGGAGCCCACGCCGGCGGGGGAATCGCTGGTGCGCTTCGCGCGTTCGGTGCTGGCGCAGTACGAGGTCACGCGCGACGAGATCGAGTCCGTGGCCAGCGGCGCCGCCGGCCGGGTGCGGGTGGGGTCGATGGGCGCTGCGCTGCCGGTGCTGCTGGCGCGCGCCGTCACGCGGCTCAAGACGCAGTCCCCGCGCGCCACGGTGCTGGTGGAGGAGGGCGACCTGACGCACCTGCTGCCGCGCCTGCGCCTGAGCGAACTGGATGTGATCGTGGGGCGGCTGGAGCCCGCCTACGCGGCGCCGGATCTGGTGACCGAGCCGCTCTATGACGAGCCGATGGTGGCTATCGTCGGCGCCGGTCATCCGCTCGCCGGCAAGGCCCGGCCGGACTGGGCCGACCTCGCGGCCATGCCCTGCGTGCTGCCGCCGCCGTGGGCGTCGTTGCGCGTGAAGATCGAACAGACCTTTTTCCGGCACGGCCAGCAGCCGCCTGCCGATGTGATGGAATCGTCATCCTATCTGGCCGTGACGACCTTCGTCGCCCAGCGCGGCGCGGCAGGGTTCGTGGCGAGGTCGGTGGGGCAGCAGCTGGAGGCGGAAGGGCGCTTCCATGTGCTGCCGCTGGACGTGGAGGTGGCGTTGCCGCCCGTGGGCCTGATCCGGCTGCGCGAGCGCCGGCAGGCCCCGAGCGCGGAGCAGTTGATCGACTGCCTCCGGGCGGAGGCAGCGTCGATCCAATCGTCTGGTCAATCGTCGATCAAACCGCCGAAACGTCCCGCGCCGGCTCCGTCGCGCCGGACAACGGCGGATCGGTAACGATGGAGCGCAGCGCCGGTTCGGGCGCGGCCAGCGCGGCCAGGTCCGGCACCGGGCGGCGCAGGGCGGGCGAGGTGGCGAAGGCGGTTTCCATCGCCTGCGCCACGCCCAGCGTCTGCCGGTCCGCGCGGAAGCCACCCGTCACCTGAAGCCCGAACGGCATGCCGGCGAGGTCGGTGCCGCAGGGCAGCGCGATCGACGGATGCGTGGTCAGCGTGACCACATAGGTCAGCGCCAGCCAGCGGTAGTAGTTGGCCTGCGGCTGGCCGCCCACGGTGTCGGCGTAGAGGCGCGTCCACGGGAACGGGGAGACCGGCGTGGTCGGCGACAGGATCACGTCATAGTCCCGATACGCGGCCTGGAAGCGCTGCAAAATGCGCGTCTGCTCGGCCTGTGCCCACGCGCTGTCCACCAGCGACATGCGCGCGCCCATCTCGTAATTCGCACGGGTATTCGGCCCCAGGCTCGACGGATCGCGCGTGTAGGCGTCGTGCATGCCGGCCACGAAGCTCTCGGCGCGCAGCACGTCGAAGCAACGGTGTACATCGCCCAGATCGAACGCCACCGGCTCGCAGGTGCGGAACAGGTGCTTCATCGCGGCGATCTTGGCGCGGAAGGTCTGGCGGATGTCGTCATCCACATCGCAGCAGCCGAAGTCCTCGGTGTAGCCCACGCGCAGCGAGCCCAGGTCGACGTTGGCCGGCACCAGAAAACCAAGCGGATCGCTCTCGTAACTCAGCGGGTCCGTCACCGACATTCCGGCCGAGGCGGCCAACTGCAGGCAGGCATCGGCCACCGTGCGGCCCATCGGGCCGACCACCGAGATCGGCGTCCAGCCCAGCAGCTTGCGCGAACTCGGCACCAGCCCCGGCGAAGGCCGGAAGCCCACCACGCCGCACTTGGCGGCCGGAATGCGCAGCGAGCCGCCCGTGTCCGAGCCGGTGCAGACCGGCAGGAAGTCCGCCGCCAGCGCGGCGGCCGAGCCGCCCGAGGACCCGCCGGCATTGAGATTCGGATTGAACGGATTGCCGGTGGCGCCCCAGACCACGTTGCGCGAATTGGCGCCGGCGCCCATCTCGGGCACGTTGGTCTTCGCCGTGACGATGGCGCCGGCGGCGCGCAGGCGGGCCACCAGCACGTTGTCCTGCGCCGGCACATTGCCGCGATACAGCGGCGAGCCGAAGGTGGTCAGCAGGCCAGCGGTGGCCTCCAGATCCTTCACGCCGAGCGGCAGGCCGTGCAGCAGGCCGAGCGGCTCGCCGCGCATCACGGCGCGTTCGGCTTCGCGCGCCTGCTCGCGGGCGCGCTCGAAGTCCGTGGCCGTAATCGCGTTGATCTTCGGGTTGTAGGCCTCGATCCGCGCGATGCAGGCATCGAGCAGTGCGACGGGCGAGATTTCCTTGTTGCCGATCAGGCGGCGCAGTTCCACTGCCGACAAGGTCGGCAGGCTGTCTTGCAGGGGCATGCTGTCTCCGGAGCCAGGCGTCAGGGTTGGGTTACTCGGCCTGGATATTGGCGGCGCGCGCGATGGCGCGCATCTGGGGCGTTTCCTTGACGATCTTCGCGGCCACCTGCGCGCCGGTGGCGTAGGTCGGCTCGAAGCCGTTGTCGATCAGCTTCTGGCGCGTGGCGGGGTCCGCCACCACTTCGCCGAGGGTCTTCTCCAGCTTGGCCTTCACCTCGGCGGGCACGCCGGCCGGGGCGACGATCACGAGCCACGTGGCGGCGTCCATGCCGGGGTAGCCGCTCTCGGCCACCGTGGGCACGTCCGGCAGCAGGGCCGAGCGCTTGGCCGTGGTCACGGCAATCGCCTTGACCTTGCCGGCCTTCACCTGCGGGATGGCGGCGGTGACGGTGTCCATGCTGAACGGGATCTGGCCGCCGATCAGGTCGGTCATGGCCGGCGCGCTGCCCTTGTATGGCACGTGGAGCATCTTGGTGCCGGTGAGGGTTTGCAGCGCCTCGCCCGCGAAGTGCGCCGTGGTGCCGGCGCCGAACGAGCCATAGGAATACTTGCCCGGCGAGGGTTTGACCATCGCCACGTATTCCTTGAGGTTGTTGGCCGGCGTGTCGCGGTTGGCCAGCAGGATCAGCCCGGTCACGCCCACCTGGGCCACGGGGTCGAAGCTCTTGATCGGGTCGTACGGCAGCTTGGCGTGGATGGCCGGGTTGACCGTGAAGGTGGTGCCGGAGGTAACCAGCAGCGTGTAGCCGTCAGGTGCCGCCTTCGCCACGAAACTGGCGCCAACGATGGTGCCTGCGCCGGGTCGGTTGTCCACCACCACGGTCTGGCCGAGCCGTTCACCGAGCTTCTGGCCAACGATGCGGCCGATCACGTCGGTGGAGCCGCCCGGCGGGAACGGAATCACGAGTTGGATCGGCTTGGTCGGATATCCGCCCTGCGCGGCGGCGGTGCCGGCCACGCTGGCCAGGCCGAGCGCGAGGGCGCCGGCCATGGGGGCCAGCGTCAGGCGACGGCCACGCGAAAATCGATTCGAAAGACGGGGGGCGGGGAAAAGCATGAACAGGCTCCGGCAGTAGAGAGAAAGGACACGTCACAGGCTTCGTTGGATCTCATCGTAAGCCGGTCCATGCTTGCGGTGTGCGCAATCTTTCGAATATTCGATTGCCATATCGGCAATCTTCGCTAGACTGGCGACGTTGATGTCACGTGTCATCCCGGAGATTCCATGTCGTATCGCACCCTGCAGGAAACCGCCGTCCGCTACTTCCTGGAAGTGGTGCGGACGGGGTCGGTCAAGGACGCCGCGCTGAAGCTGAACGTGGCGCCCTCCGCCGTGAGCCGGCAGGTGGCGCGGCTGGAGGCCGAACTGGACACCCTGTTGTTCGACCGCCGCGCACGCGGGCTGGTGCCCAATGCGGCGGGCGAATTGCTGGCCGCCTACGCCAAGCGCACGCAACAGGACATCGAGCGGGTGACCGGCGACATCCAGGCCCTGCGCGGCCTGCGCGCCGGCCGGGTGCGGCTGGCCAGCGTGGCCGGGCTGGCGCACGAGTTCCTGCCCTCGCTCGCGGCGGCGTTCCGCGCCCAGCACACCGGCATCCGCTTCGATCTCGAGGTCTGCCCGCAGGCTGACGTGGCGCGCCGCATTCGCGACGGTGAGGCCGATATCGGCGTGACCCTGAGCGGGCTGCCCGAGCCGAGCATCGAGGTGGAACTGCGCCATCCGGCGCCGGTGCTGGCCATCATGGCGCCCGACCATCCGCTGGCCAGCCAGCGCCAGATCTCGCTCTCGCAGGTGGTGGCCTACCCGCTGGCGCTGGCGCCCGCGGACAGCTCGCTGCGCCAGTTGCTGGACACCAGTTGCAGCCGACAGGGCCTGAACTACGAAACCATATTTTCCAGCAATTACCTTGATTCACTGGTGTCGTTCGCGGCGGCAGGCGGGGGCGCGATCACGTTCTATGGCGAGGTGTCCGTGCGCAGCCGGCTGGCCGCCGGGCTGATCGCCGCCGTGCCACTGCGCGACCGCGAGATGAACGAGCGCTATATCGAGATCCAGACCCTGGCCAAGCGCAACCTGCCCGAGGCAGCCCGGGCCTTCCTCCAGCAATTGACCGATTCGCTGACCGGCATGGGGGATCTCCATGATTGACATGGATTGCCAAACCGGCAATCGAGTCTTCGATTCATTGCACATCATGGATGCACCGCCGCCCGGCCTGCCTTGGCAGAATCGTGGCTGACACCGCCCCCCTCTATATAGATACCTCTCGATATGACCGATTCGTCCGCGCCCGGTAACCCTTCCTCCACCGCAGTGATCGTCCTGGGCGCCGGCATCGTGGGCGTCTCCACCGCGCTGGCCTTGCAGCAGCGCGGCCACGCGGTCTGTCTGGTCGATCGGCAGGCGCCGGGCCGGGCCACCTCCTACGGCAATTGCGGCATCCTCCAGCGCGAGGCGGTGCGGCCCTACGCCTTCCCCCGCGACTGGCAGGCGCTGCTGCGCGTGGCCACGGGGCAGGGCAACGACGTGCACTACCACCTGCGCGCGCTGCCGGCACTGGTGCCGGCGCTGGCCCGCTACTGGCATGCCTCGGCGCCCGCGCGCTATGCCGGCACGGTGGCGGCCTACAGCGCCCTGATCCGCCATTGCCTCGATGAACACGCGCCGTGGATTGCCCGGGCCGGGGCGCAGGACCTCGTCCGCCACGATGGCTGGCTGGAGGCCTACCGCAGCGAGGCCGAGTTCGATGCCGCCGCCCGCGACGCCACGGCCGTGGCCGCCGACCATGCGCTCGATCACGCCCTGCTGGACCGCGCGGCGCTGCAGCAGGCCGAGCCGGCCCTGCGCGACGTGCTGGCCGGCGCCATCCACTGGCGCGACCCATGGACCGTGAGCGATCCCGGCGAACTGGTCGCCCGCTATGCCGCGCTGTTCGAGCGCCAGGGCGGCACCTTCTGCCATGGCGACGCCGCCACGCTGCGCGCCAGCGGTTCGGGCTGGCAGGTGTCTACGGAGGACGGCAAGGTCGAGGCGGCGCAGGCCGTAATCGCGCTGGGGCCGTGGGCGGCGGATCTGACCACGCGGCTGGGCTATCGGCTGCCGCTATTCGTAAAACGCGGCTATCACCGCCACTATGCGACCGGGGCGATGCCGTCCAAGCCGGTGCTGGACGCCGAGAACGGCGTGCTGCTGGTGCCGATGCGGCAGGGCCTGCGCGTGACAACGGGCGCGGAGTTCGCCCATCGCGACGCACCGCCCACGCCGGTCCAGTCCGGCCGGGCCGAGCAGATCGCGGCGCAGATGGTGCGGCTGGGCGCCCCCGTGGAGGCGCAGCCGTGGATGGGTGCCCGCCCGTGCATCGCGGACATGCTGCCCGTGGTGGGCCGCGCGCCGCGCCATCCCGGCCTCTGGTTCCATTTCGGGCATGGCCATCAGGGGCTGACGCTTGGGCCGGCCACCGCCCGGCTGCTGGCCGAGCTGTTCGACGGGGACGCGACGTATGTCGACGCCGCACCGTACGATCCGCGTCGGTTTGGAGATTGAGTGGGCCGGACTTCGTCCGAGACGCCGACCCTCTCCCCCGGCCCCTCTCCCGGAGGGAGAGGGGCGAAAACGGCGAGATTTCCAAGTGCCGACGGTTTGCTCCCCTCGCCCGCTTGCGGGAGAGGGGTCGGGGGAGAGGGCCGGCGCTTCCCTTCACTGGCGCCGGCAGATTGCGGCTGACGCCGCGCCGCCGTCGGTTCGCCGCGTGGGGCTGTTGCGCCGGGTGGCGCCGGTGGTAACCTCCCAGCGTTCCCGATCCGCCACAAAGCCCCCCACCGTGCGCCATTCCGATCCGCAGATGTGGCGGTCCGCCGCCGACCAACGCGCCTATGAGGAAGCCCGCCGCAACGTGCGCGCGCTGCGCGGCTTCTATATCCACCTGACGCTCTACGTGGTGGTCAACACCATCCTCGTGCTCTGGAACGTGTTCGGCGCCTCGCACCGGCCCTGGTCCGGCGCGCCGCTGCTGGGCTGGGGCCTGGGGCTGACCGCCCATGGCGTGCTGGTCTGGAGCCGCGTGGGCCTGCTCGGGCGCCGCTGGGAGGAGCGCAAGATCGCCGAGTACATGGCGCGCGAGCAGGTGCGCACGATCTCCACCGAGAAGCAGCTGGTGGAGGCGCAGATGCGGCTGCTGCAGGCCCAGATCGAGCCGCATTTCCTGTTCAACACGCTGGCCAACGTGGTGAGCCTGATCGAGCCGGCGCCGCGCAAGGCGACGCTGATGCTCGAACACTTCATCGCCTACCTGCGTGCGTCGCTGGCCGCGAGCCGGGCTACGCAGGGCACGGTGGCGCAGGAGGCCACGCTGCTGCGCGACTATCTCGCCCTGATCAAGATCCGCATGGGCGAGCGGCTCCAGTACCGGATCGACGTGGACCCGGCGCTGAACGAGGTGCCGTTGGCGCCGATGCTGCTGCAGCCGGTGGTGGAGAACGCGATCCGGCACGGGCTGGAACCGAAGATCGAGGGCGGGCACCTGACCGTGCGGCTGACGCGGCGCGGCGGGCGCATGCTGGCTTCGATCGAGGATGACGGCATGGGCTTCCGCCCATCGGCCAGCGCCGGCGTGGGGCTGTCCAACCTGCGCGACCGGCTGGCCGTGCTCTACGACGGCGAGGCACAGGTGCGCATCGAGGAGCGCTCGCCCGGCACGGCCGTCCACATCGACATTCCGCTGTCCGCCCCCTTCCGCAACGGAGAGACCCCATGACTCGGATGCCCACCGCCTTGATTGCCGATGACGAGGAGCACCTGCGCACGCATCTGCGCGGCAAGCTGGAGCGGCTGTGGCCCGAGTTGCGCATCGTGGGGGAGGCGGCCAATGGCGTGGAGGCCGCGCAGGCCATCGCACAACTGGCGCCGGCGGTGGCCTTTCTCGATATCAAGATGCCAGGGCTGTCCGGGCTGGAGGTGGCGCAGGGCATCGAGACCGACACGCGGGTGGTCTTCGTCACCGCCTTCGACCAGTACGCGCTGGACGCCTTCGAGCGCGAGGCCGTGGACTATCTCGTCAAGCCGGTGACGGACGAACGTCTGGCGCGGTCCGTGGAGCGGCTGCGCAAGGCCTTCCAGGAGGCGGCGCCGCTGCCGGAGCTGGCGCAGCTGCTGAGCCAGCTCACGCGCGGCCCGGCCCGCCCGGAGGCCGGCGCGGCGCCGCTGCGCTGGGTGCGGGCGAGCCGGGGCAACACCACCAGCCACGTGCCGATCCAGGACGTGCTGTACTTCCAGGCCGACGACAAATACGTGGTGGTGCATACGCGCGACGGCGAGCACCTGATCCGTACGCCGCTGGCCGAGCTGATGGAAGGACTCGACCCGGACACCTTCTGGCAGGTGCATCGCTCGACCATCGTCAATATGGAGTACGTGGCCGGCACGCGGCGGGATGACAGCGGGCGGCTGTTCGTGCGCCTCCAGAATCGGGAAACCAAAAGCGAGACCGAACTGCCGGTCTCGCGCGCCTACGTGCACCGCTTCCGCCAGATGTAGCGGGCGAGGGGAGGTTTAGTCGCGGTTCATGAACTGGTCGATCTTGCGGGACTCCCAGTCGCGCCCACGTTGCGAGACGCGCCACCAGACCAGCAGGCCATGGATCGTCAGCCCCAGCCCCCAGGCCAGCGTGGTGGTGAGCGGCCACGGCCAGCCGGCCTCAAGCGAGCGGTGCGCCCAGCTGGGCGACGGCATGAACAGGAAGCGGAACCAGAGCCATCCGTTCACGGCGAGGTAGATCAGCAGGTGCAGATACCAGCCGCGCAGCGCCCGGACCATGCGGTGGGCGCGCCAGTACGCCATGGCGTTCTCGTCGGCGGGGTGGGTCGGGCGGTGCATCGCGTCGTGTCGCATCGGGAACCTCATCGGAAAGGGTTGATGAGGACAAATTACGCCGCCGGCGGGTGGGATGCCAGGGCGAGGCGCCGAATCGACGGATCCGCTTCGCGAATGACCGGAACGGGGCGTCAACGACAGGGCGCGTTGCAAGGGAATTGAAAGCTTATGGCGGGTTAACGCGCGACTATCGCAGCGATTAGACGCATTGGCTGGAACAGTCTGTTGCCCATCCCGTCCATTGCATTGCAGCAATCACCACCTAATCTTCGTGGGACAGTTCTTTCGGTTACAACAAGGAGGTACCGCCATGAACCTGACGCTCGAAGCCATTCTGCCCGCCCAACGCGAAACCGGCGCGGCCGTGGGGGACTCGGTCACTGCCATTCAACACCAGGACATCGTTGTCGCGTTCTCCGCGCTGATGGCTTCGCAGCAAGTGGCGGTGCTGCACATGCTCTATCCGCGCACCGATGCGCGCACGCACCGCAGCCTCGGCCACCTGGTCAACGCGCTGCACGGCCACGGCCTGCACCGCGTGGCGGAGCTGGTGGATCAGGAAGCGCACTACCTCGTCTTCAAGGACCCGACCGAAGCCTGGCGCGCCATGCACGAGATTCGCCATGACTCGCTGGCCATCGGCGTGCACCTGTACTACAAGGGCAAGACCGGCGATGCCGCCGAGGTGGCGCTGGACGTCGACGCCCATCGCGCGCACTGACTCGGATCGCCCCGGGATCTTATTCCGGGGCCTCCACGCGGCAGGTCATGGCGGGCTTGCCCGGTAGCTCAAGCTGCGCCTCGGGGCCCTTGTCCCAGAACATCGCCTCGCCGGCGTCGGTCGTGGCCGCATAGCGGGCACCCGACGCCGCGCGCGTCTGCGACAACAGCAGCTTCTTGTCCAGCCAGGTCAGGTAGGCGTAGCCGGGTTCGGTCTGCACGAAGGTGGCCAGGATCAGCGCGTCGGCGCCGGGGCAGCGCACCGAGAACGGCCCCCGGGTGATGCCCTTGGCGTCCTGCGTGCGCGGGCCGGCGAAGTTCTGCCGCAGCAAGTGAATCCGGTCGATGTATTCGGCGGTGGTGCACGCGCGTGCGTCGCTCGCCTTCCAGCAGTCGTTGCGGCCCTTGATCCAGCCGCGCTGCTCGGCCAGCAACGTCTTCTTGCGGCTCGTGCTCATGGAGCGCGCGTCGAGCGCCAGCCCGTACAGGCGCGTCGTTTCCTTGTCGAGCTTCGCCAGCGTATCGTCCTTGCAGATCATCTGCTCGATCTGGCCTTCGGCCCGCTTGCAGTCGAAGCTGGGGCTGGCGGCGTGCCCCGCGCCTGTCAGCACGCCGAGCACGGCACCCAGCAGGATACGGCGTGGAAGCATGGCCAGACCTCCTCCGGGCGTGGTCAGCCCGCGTTGCGTTCCAGGACGACGAAGTGCTTGCGCACGGGCTCGATCACTTCAAATACCCCTTCGAAACCAGCCGGGATCACGCAGGCATCCCCGGGCCCGAACTCGCGCGTCACGCCGGCATGGTCGGTGATCCGCAGCCGGCCGCTGATGACGTGGAAAAACTCCTCCTTGCCAGCCGGAAACGCAATACGCCACGCGCCGGGCTCGCACGCCCAGATCCCACAATCGAAATCGCCCGCCGCGGCGCTGTAGTGCGTCCACGTGGTGCGATCCGGGTTGCCCTCGACAAGGCGATCCGGCCTAGGCCGGTCGTGCGTGGGCGCAGGGTCGGCGCGGAAATCGGCCAGGGCGGGTAGGGTAGGAAGGGTAGAAAGGGGTTTGGACACGGCTGTACTGGACGGAATGAATGCTCAACAAATGGCAGCCGCCAGTGTAGCCCGCCCGGTCGGCTTCGCGGGGTGGGCCACCGCACCGTCACGGATGTGCGCTTGGGGCATCACCGCTTGGTCGGGCCGTGATGCTGATGTAGCGCAAGAAAGGTCGGCGTGCGGGGGGGGGGCGCGTGGCAAAACCTGCGCGCACAAAAAAGCGGTCCCACAAAGAAATACCCCGACGCGCGGGATCGTCGGGGTAGTAAGAGTTGCCAAGTCGTTTGGGGTCGTGTCGAGTGACCCTGGGGCAAGTGTGACCTGCGCTGCTACGCCCGCCAATAACTCAGCTGAGTTATTGCGGGAAACGAGGACAAAGCTCGCAAATTCGGCTGCTGCACTGCGAGATTCTGAACAAAAGAACGAAATTCCATGATGCGCACCGAAAGGCGCCGCCAGCCCCACTGCACGCGTGGCATCACTCGTTAGGGTGATGGGCGCGGTTACCCGTTGGCGTCGCGCCGGCCGGCCGCGCTGTGCGTTGCGGGATGGTGGGGGTATTCCATGAGCAGCGCGCTTACCACGCCGTTGGTCCAGCCGAAGCCGTCCTGGAGCGGATATTCGCCGCCGCCGCCGCCCTCTGCGCCGTCCATGCGCGGCTCCAGCCGATATTTCTCGACTAGCTTGTACTCGTGGGTGTAGAGGCTGCCCACCGTGGCGAGCCAGCGGTGCGCGATCTCGTCGGCCAGCGCCTCGCAGCCGTAGCGCCGCAGCCCGTGGATGGCGATCCACTGCAACGGGGCCCAGCCATTGGGCTGGTCCCACTGCTGGCCGGAGTCCCGCTCGGTCGTAGCCAGGCCCCCTGCCTCGAGCAGCCGGGCGCCCACCACGTCGGCCACGCGCGCGGCCTGCGCGGGCGTGGCCATCCGCAGGTAGAGCGGCATCAGCGTAGCCGCCGTCAACAGTTCGCGCCGCTTGCCGCGCTGCCAGTCGAAATCGAAGAACGCGCCGGCGTCCTCGTCCCACATGGTGGCGAAGATGGCGTGGCGCCGCCGCTCGGCAGCTTCCGCATATTGCCTGGCGGAATCGGGTTCGCCGGTGGCGTTGCACAGCGCGGCCAGGCGGATTTCGGCATGCCAGAGCAGGGCGTTGAGGTCGATGGGCAGGATGCAGGTGGTGCGGATGGTGGCGAGGTCGCTCGCCGGCGCCTGGGAAAACCCGGTGGTCGCATCGGGCTGGCCATCGCACCATCGCGAACTGAAGTCCCAGCCTGACTCGGCCGCCGCACGCAGGTCGCGGTACACGATATGGTGGGGCCGGCCGCTGCGCCGCGCCGTCTCCACGTCCTCGAGGTAGGCCTCCTCGCGCGGATGGGCGCGGTCGTCCCAATAGCGGTTCAGCACCGCGCCGTCAGGCAGCCGCACCACGCGCCGGTGGGCCGCGCCGGGCCGCAGATGCGCCGCGCCGTCCATCCAGAACGCATATTCCAGCTTCAACTGCGGCAGGTAGGCGTGCGCCGCTTCGACGGCATGGTCCTCGAACAGCGTGGTCATCAGGGAGAACACGGGCGGCTGCGAGCGGGTGAGGTAATACGTGCGCGTGCCGTTGGGCACCAGCCCGTAGGTGTCGATCAGGTAGGCGAAGTTGTCCGCCATCGCGCGCAGCAGGTCATGCCGGCCGCTGGCCGCCAGCCCGAGCATCGTGAAATACGAATCCCAGTAATAGAGTTCGCGGAAGCGCCCGCCCGGCACCACGTAGGGGCGCGGCAGCGGCAGCAGCGAGCAGAGCGACGGATGCTCGGCGGGCTCGCGCGTCAGCACCGGCCACAGGCCGTCGATATGGTCGCGCAGGGAATGGTCGGGGTTGGAGACGTAGTGCTCGTCCGGAATCGATTCGCGCGCGAAGTGCGCCTGCACGAATGCCGCGAGCGAGAAATCCGCCGACTCGCGTTGCGCGCGATAGCGCTCCAGGATGACCTCCGGCGCCACCAGCGGCACGCAATCGGGAAAGGTCTTGCTGTCGGCGAACAGGCCGCTGGCCTGCACATCGACGAACAGTTCGGCGTAGCGCTCAGCCGGCGACACCGCATCGGCCGCCGCGCAGCCATGGAGCGTGCGCGGACCGGGGCAGGGGAGGTGGGTGACCGATGGCGCCAGCGCGTGGCAATGCGCGGGGCGAGGCGTGTCGGCGCAACTGGCTTGCCGCGCGCCAGCATCGGCCGCCGCCGGGCGGGTGTGGGCCACCACGTGCGGCACGGCGTGGGGCTCGGCGTGGGGCCCGGCATGAGCCTCCTGCCCGGGCGTGGCGCCGTCTCCCGCCGTCCTGCCTTGCAGTCGCATTGCCATGCCTCCCAGGGGTTTGTTTCACGGTGAGAGTCGGGGGGATTGGGCAAAGTTCAAACCGACTGGCCCTCGGCACCCGCAATGCGGGGAATGCGCTTGCGGGGCTTCTGCGCGGCCTGCCACAGGTCATAGGTCGTCTGCATGCCGCTCCACATCTCTCGGCTCGCGCCCAGTGCCTCTTCCAGCCGGATCGAGATATCAGGCGTCATGGCCGCATGGCCATTCACGATGCGCGACAGCGTGGCGCGCGTCACCCCGATATGGCGGGCGAAGCCATTCGAGTCATGCGTTGTCTCGCGTCTTTCAGTGATGGCCCGATGTTCGATTAAATCAGTTCGCCTTCGCGCCCATTTGGCCAAACGCGCGCGGATCTGTTACGAAGCGTGCAAATCCTGATGCAGTCCGTTGTCCAGCGGCGACAAACTCGCCTGCAACGCCCCCCTCACCGCCCCGCCGCAATCCCCCGAATCCCCGCCACAAATGCCTCCGCCACCGGTTCCAGTGTCCGGTCGCTGCGGCGGAGGAGGCCGATGGGTTCTTCGGTGCCTTGGGTGTCCACGGGCAGGAGGACCATTTCGCCGGCGGCGACGGCGCGGCGGGTGGCGGAGAGGGGGGCGGCCCAGACGGTGTCGCTCTGCTGCGTGAGCAGGCGGCCGAGGTAGGCGTCGGCGGTTTCCACGCAGCCTTCGGGCAGGGTGTGGCCGTGGCGTGCCAGCAGGCTCTCGGTGCTGTGGCGCGGGATCGAGCCGATGGCGGGAATCACCAGCGGCCACGCCAGCACCTCGCGCATGGTCGGGCGCGCGTTGTCGGCGAGCGGATGGCCCGCGCGCACGGCCAGCACCAGCGGCTCCGGGCCGAGCGATTCGAACCAGAGGCCTTCCATCGCGGCGGGGTCGTCCATGCGGCCGATGACGAGGTCGAGCACGTCGGCCTTGAGCAGGTCGATCAGCGTGCGGTTCATGCCGGTCTGCACGGCCAGCGCCACCTCGGGGTGCGCGGTGCGGAATTGCGCGACGGCGTCGAGCAGCAGCGCCGGCACGATGCTCGGCAGCGCGCCCAGCCGGATGCGTTCGTGGCGCGGGGCATCGGCGCCGGCCAGGCTGTCCGCCGCCGCGTCCACGTCCTCGATGATGCGCAGCGCATGGCGCAGGAAGCGCATGCCCGCCGCCGTCAGGTCCGTGCCGGCGCGCTGGCGCACCAGCAGCCGGGCGCCGACCAGTTCCTCGAGTTCGGTCAGCGTCTTGGACACCGCCGGCTGGGTCAGGCCCAGCCGCGCACCGGCCCGGCCCAGGTGCTGGGTCTGCGCCACGGTGACGAAGCAGTGCAGGTGCCGCAGCCGGATACGGGTGCGGAACAGATCGGGCGACGGATCCGATACATCCATAACTAAAAGTCATCCAAATTACGCAAAAACTCAATTTACATGACTTCCGGGGGTGCTTACAGTCTAAGTCTCGCCCCACACACCAAAACGGAGACAGCGCGATGCCCCCACGCCCCGGTCCCTACCGTCGCCCGTACTGGGACACCCAGCCCCCGTACCGCTTCGACCCCTATGGGTCCACGCAACTGCGCGCGCCGTCCCAGCCGCTGATCGCGCTGCCGCAATCGATTTCCGAACTGACTGGCCCGACTTTCGGCCCCGAATTCGTCCGTGACGGTGACAACGACCTGACCGCCGGCCATGGCGGCGAGCCGATCGGCGAGCGGATTCTCGTGACGGGCCGCGTGCTCGACGAGAACGGCCGCCCGGTGCCGCACGCGCTGATCGAGATCTGGCAGGCCAACGCCGCCGGCCGCTATGTGCACAAGCGCGACCAGCACGACGCGCCGCTCGACCCCAATTTCACGGGCGATGGCCGCACCCTGACCGATGCGCAGGGCCGCTACCAGTTCAAGACGATCAAGCCGGGTGCCTACCCTTGGCGCAATCATCACAACGCGTGGCGTCCGCAGCACATTCACTTTTCGCTGTTCGGCAATGCCTACGCCACGCGCCTGGTCACGCAGATGTATTTCCCCGGCGACCCGCTGCTCGCGTTCGACCCGATCTTCAACTGCGTGCCCGATGCCAAGGCGCGCGACCGCCTGATCGCCACGTTCGACTGGGCGACCACCTCGCCCGAATACGCGCTCGGTTACCAATTCGATATCGTGCTGCGTGGCCGCGATGCCACGCCGATGGAGTAAGGCCATGCTCTACGCTACCGCCTCCCAAACCGTTGGGCCGTACCTCCATATCGGCCTTGCCGCGCTGGACTGCGCCGACCTGACCGCCGATGCCCCCGACCTGGCCGGGCAGCGCATCGTGATCGAGGGCCGTGTGATCGATGGCCGCGGCGAGCCCGTGCCGGACGGCATGGTCGAGATCTGGCAGGCCAACCCCGCCGGCCGCTATCGGCATGAGGAAGACACCGGCGACGCGCCGCTGGTGCCCGGCTTCACCGGCTTCGGCCGCGTGCCGACCGGCCCGGATGGCGACTTCCGCTTCGTCACGGTGAAGCCCGGCCCGGTGCCGGATCTCGCCGGTGGCCTGCAGGCGCCGCACATCATGGTGTCCGTGTTCACACGCGGGCTGGTCAAGCACGTGGCCACGCGGCTGTACTTCGGCGATGAAGCCGCCGCCAACGCCGCCGACAGCGTGCTCGGCCTGGTGCCGCCCGCGCGCCGCGCCACGCTGGTTGCAGACGCCACGGCCCCCGGCACCTACCGCTGGAACGTGGTGCTGCAGGGCGCCGACGAAACCGTGTTCTTCGATATCTGACCCCGGCACGCCTCGCCCTCCGCGAGGCGTTTTGCCGCACAATCGGAGCATTCCTACCGGTCCGCCCCCGCCGACGATGCCCTCAATTTCCCGCCTGACCGATCCGATGTTCGGCAGTCCCCCCGTGCTCGCGATCTTTTCCGATACCGGCACCGTGCGGCGCATGCTCGATGCCGAGGCGGCCCTCGCGCGCGCCGAGGCGCACTGCGGCGTGATTCCCGCGCAGGCTGCTGCCGTCATCACCGAAGTCTGTGCCGATGTCGGCGTGATCGACCTTGATGCCCTCGCGCAGTCCGCCGTCGCCGCCGGCAACCTCGCCATCCCGTTCGTAAAGCAGTTGACCGCCGCCGTGGCGCGGCGCGATGCCGAGGCTGGCCGCTACGTCCATTGGGGCGCGACCAGCCAGGACATCATCGACACCGGCGCCATGCTGCAACTGGCCGATGCCCTGCAGGCCATCGATACCGACCTGCTGCGCCTGGGCGATGCCTGCGCGACGCTGGCCACCGCCCACCGGACCACGCCGATGGTGGCGCGCACCTGGCTCCAGCACGCGCTGCCCACCACCTTCGGCCTGAAGGCTGGCGGCTGGCTCGATGCGCTGCGCCGCGACGTGATCCGCCTGCGCCAGTCCGCCGATCAGGCGCGCGTGCTGCAATTCGGCGGTGCCGCCGGCACGCTGGCCAGCCTGGGCGACAAGGCGCCCGCCGTGGCCGCGCAGTTCGCCCGCGAGCTGCGCCTGGACCTGCCCGCGCTGCCGTGGCACGCGCATCGTGACCGGCTGGTGGCAGTGGCCACGGCGCTGGGCATGCTCACGGGCACGCTCGGCAAGATGGCGCGCGATCTGTCGCTGATGATGCAGACCGAAGTGGGCGAGGTGGCCGAGCCATCGGGCCCGGGCCGGGGCGGCTCCAGCACGATGCCGCACAAGCGCAACCCGGTGGGCTGCGCGGCGGTGCTGACCGTGGCCGTGCGCGTGCCGCCGCTGGTGGCGACGATGCTCGCCGGCATGGTGCAGGAGCATGAGCGCGCGCTGGGCGGCTGGCAGGCCGAGTGGGACACGCTGCCGCAAATCGTCACGCTCGCGGCCGGCGCGCTGCGCCAACTGGGCGACGTGGCGGCGGGCCTGGAAGTGGATGCCGCCCGCATGCGCGCCAATCTCGACCTGACACACGGCCTGATCCTGGGCGAGGCTGCGATGCTGGCCCTCGGCGGCCGCATCGGCCGGCTGGAGGCGCACCACGTGGTGGAAGCGGCCTCGCGCCGCGCGGGGGAGCAGGGCGAGACGCTGCGCGTGGCGCTGGCCGCCACGCTCGCCGCCCATCCCGCGCACGCCACGCTGTTGGATGACGCCGAACTGGACCGCCTCAGCGACCCGGCGCACTACGCCGGGCAGTCCGCCGCCTTCGCCGATGCCGCCGTGGCCGCCTGGCAGGCCCTGCGCGCCGCCTGACCCTATACCGACAAGGAGACCACGTTGCCCTATCTCGACCACGCCGGCGCCCGGCTGTTCTACACCGTCGATGGCCCGGACACCGCGCCCGCCATCGTCTTTTCCAACTCGCTGGGCACCGATCACACGATGTGGCAGCCGCAGGCCGCCGCGCTGGCGGGCCGCTTCCGCGTGGTGCGCTACGACGTGCGCGGCCACGGCCGCTCCACCGCGCCCGAGGGCGCCATCACGGTGGACGTGCTGGGCCGCGACGTGGTGGCCATCCTCGACGCCCTGCAGATCGGGCAGGCCGTGTTCTGCGGCCTGTCGATGGGCGGCCTTACCGGCATGTGGCTGGGCGCGCATGCGCCGGAGCGCTTCAGCCGCATCGTGCTGGCCAACACGGCGGCCAAGATCGGCACGGCAGACGCCTGGAACAGCCGCATCGACATGGTGCTGCGCGACGGCATGGCGCCGCTGACTGATGCCTCGCTGCAACGCTGGTTCACGCCGGGCTTCCTCGCCACCGCCGGCCATGCGCTCGATGACCTGCGCGCGGTGCTCGCTGGCCTCGACCCGCGTGGCTACGCCGGTAGCTGCGGCGCCGTGCGCGACGCGGACCTGCGCGAGGCCGTGAAGACCATCCCCGTGCCGGTGCTGGTGATTGCGGGCAGCGACGATCCATCGACCACGGCGGCGCAGGGCCGCGAACTCGCCGCCGCCATCCCCGGGGCGATCTATGTCGAACTGCACGCCGCGCACCTGTCCAACCGCGAGCAGCCGGGCCGCTTCACTGCCGCGCTGCTCGACTTCATCCTCGGCCGCCGCCCGGTGACCGACGACGCCGCGCGCTATGAGGCCGGGCTATCGGTGCGGCGCGACGTGCTGGGCAGCGCCCACGTGGACCGCTCGCTGCAACGGATCTCGCCGCTGACCGAGGAATTCCAGAACCTGATTACCCGCTATGCCTGGGGCGAGATCTGGACGCGCGAGGGCCTGCCGCGCCATACGCGCAGCCTGATCACGATTGCGATGATGGTGGCGCTGAATCGCTCGGAGGAGTTGAAGCTCCATCTGCGCGCCGCCGCCAACAACGGCGTCACGCGCGACGAGATCAAGGAAGTGCTGTTGCAGACCGCGATCTATTGCGGCGTGCCGGCGGCGAATTCGGCGTTCCACATGGCGGAGGAGGTCTTCGCCGAGCTTGACCGGTAGTTGGTAGTCAGCCGCACACCATAAAAAAAGCGGATCGGGAGACAGGCCATGGGTCAGCAGGGCAACGGCGTGCCGCGCGCCACGCGCGTGGCGATCATCGGAGCAGGGCCGGCCGGGCTGTTGCTCGGGCAACTGCTTACCGTGGCCGGCATCGACAACGTCATCATCGAGCAGCGCAGCGCCGAACACGTGCTGGGGCGCATCCGCGCCGGCATCCTCGAATCGGTGACCGTGGATGCGCTCACGCGCGCCGGCGTGGACCAGCGGCTGCGCGCGGAGGGGCTGCGGCACCATGGCATCGAGCTGTCGTACCAGGGCGCGCGCCACCGCATCGACTTCCACGCGCTGATTGGCCGCGACGTCACGGTGTATGGCCAGACCGAGGTCACGCGGGACCTGATGGCGGCGCGCGCAGCGTCTGGCATGCCCATCGTCTACGAGGCCACCGAGGTCTCCCTGCACGATTTCGATACGGACCGGCCCCGCGTGACCTTCCGCCACGCCGGCAGCGCGCACGAACTGGCCTGCGACTATGTGGCCGGCTGCGATGGCTTCCATGGCGTGAGCCGGGCCAGCGTGCCGGAGGCATCGACACGGATCTTCGAGCGGGTCTATCCGTTCGGCTGGCTCGGCGTGCTGTCCGAGACGCCGCCGGTGGCGGACGAACTGATCTACGCCAGCCACGAACGCGGGTTTGCGCTGTGCAGCATGCGGTCGAAGACGCGCAGCCGCTACTACGTGCAGGTGCCGGCCACGGAGCGCGCGGAGAACTGGTCCGATGCGCGCTTCTGGGACGAACTGCGCGCCCGGCTCGACCCCGCCGCCGCGCAGGCGCTGGTCACCGGCCCGAGCATCGAGAAAAGCATCGCGCCGCTGCGCAGCTTCGTCTGCGAGCCGATGCGCTTCGGGCGCCTGTTCCTGGCGGGCGATGCCGCCCATATCGTGCCGCCCACCGGCGCCAAGGGGCTGAACCTGGCCGCCAGCGACGTGCTGTACCTCGCCGACGGGCTGATCGCCCAGTACCAGCACGGCGATCCGGCCGAACTCGACGCCTATTCAGCGAAATGCCTGCGGCGCGTGTGGAAGGCGGAGCGGTTCTCGTGGTGGATGACCGCGCTGCTGCACCGCTTCCCCGATGCCGATGCGTTCGCGCATCGCATCCAGCAGGCCGAACTCGACTATCTGGTCGGCTCCGAGGCTGCCTGCCGGGCGCTGGCCGAGAACTACGTGGGGCTGCCGGCGTAGGACGCTTGCCGAGGCGCAAGTCGTCTGCCGGCGGACAGCAGGGGGCGGCGATGGCACGCGACAATGGCGCTATCGCCCCTCGGAGGTCCACCATGAAGCGTGTCGTGCTCGGGCTTGCTGCCCTCGTTGCCCTCACCACTGCCGCGCTGGTCCCGGCGCGCGCCGAGCCGGCCGCGCCGCTGGCGCCCATCGCCTCGCTCGACGTGGCCCGCTACATGGGCACGTGGTACGAAATCGCCAAATACCCGAACCGCTTCCAGCGCCAGTGCGCCGGCCACACCACGGCGCAGTACGCGGCGCGGTCCGATGGACGCGTCGATGTGGTGAACCGCTGCCGCAAGGCGGATGGGACGAGCGATGACGCCACCGGCGTGGCCCGGCCGGTGGGGGAGGCCGGCACGCCGAAGCTGGAGGTGCGATTCGCCCCGGCGTGGCTGTCCTTCCTGCCGTGGGTCTGGGGCGACTACTGGGTCATCGACCTCGACCCCGGCTACACGTTGGCCGCCGTCAGCGAGCCTAGCCGCGAGTACCTCTGGATTCTCTCCCGCACGCCCACGGTGGAGTCCGGCGCCTATCAGGCGCTGCTGCGCCGGCTGGAGGCGAAGGGCTTCGACATCACCCGGCTCCAGGCTACGCCGCAGGATTGACGCCCTCCATCCATATTCACGAAGTATGGATGCGCCATCCGACATATATTTTACGTAGCACCAAGCCGGTGATACCGTCTCGCTCCAACATGCGGCACAAGCACCGCATGCGCTTGGAGGAGACCACAACATGACATCCGGATCGAACGTCCGGCGGCGCCTGGCGCTGCTGGCGGCCGCCTGTGCGGCCACTGCATTGATGGCCGCGTGCGGCGGTGGCGACGACGCCCCGACGGCGTCGGGCGGGGCGCCCAGCACCGGCGCCCCCGGCACTGACAACCCCGACATCCCGACCCAGCCGACCCAGCCGACGTTAAGCGCGCTGGAGGCCTGCAACGCGCTGAACGGCGCCAGCCTGCCGGCCTCGGCGCTGACGCTGGCCTCGGGCGGCGCCACGGTCAAGGCGGCTACGCTGGTTGCCGCCGATGCCACCGGCAACACGCTCGGCGAGTACTGCCAGGTGCGCGGCACCATCGCTCCCGTGGACGCTGCCGCGTCCAACATCAACTTCGCGGTGAACCTGCCCACGCAGTGGAACGGCAAGGGCATCCAGTTCGGCGGCGGCGGGTTCGACGGCACGCTGATCGACGGCACCGAGACCGTACGCTTCGCGCTGCCGGACGACCCGGCGCCGCTGGCGCGCGGCTACGCCACCTGGGGCGATGATTCCGGCCACCAGAGCACCAGCATCACCGATGGCCGCTTCGCCACCAACGACGAGCAGCTCGCCAACTATGGTGGCGACACGCTCAAGAAAACCCATGACGTGGCCCTGGCGATGATCCGCCAGCGCTATGGCCGTGCGCCCACGCGGGCGTACTTCCTCGGCACCTCCACGGGCGGGCGGGATGCGCTGAGCTACATCCAGCGCTGGCCGGCCGACTACGACGGCGTCATCGCCAACGAGCCGGCGCTCAACTACACCGGCACGCGCCTCTCCAACGTGGCCGTGGGCCGCGCGCTCTACCTGAACGGCGGCGCCGGCTGGCTCAACATCAACAAGACGCTGATGGTGCAAGCCGCTGCCATGGCCGCCTGCGACACGCTGGACGGCGTGGCCGACAAGGTGGTCAGCAATGTCGAGGGCTGCCGTCTGGGCGCGATGCAGGTGCTGGCCAATTTGCGCTGCCCCGGCGGTACGGACACGGGCGACACCTGTCTCTCGGATGCGCAGATTGCCACCGTCAAGATCATCGAGCAGCCGCTCCAGCTGACCTACCCGCTGGCCAACGGCGTGACCGTGGCCGGCGGCTACAACATCCTGGAAGGCGCGCTGGTGGCGGGGCCGTTCACCACACGTGACCTCGGCACGCGGCCAGTGCCCGGCAATCCGGCCACCACGGCGGATTCGAACATGTACCTGACCGGCGACCAGTGGGTGAAGTACTTCGTCACCCGCGCCGCCACGTTCGACGCGCTGACCTTCGACCCCGCCAGCCCGGGTAGCTGGACCTCGCGCGTGCAGACCGTCTCGGCGCTGACCGATGCCACCAACCCGGACCTGTCCGCGTTCCTGGCGAAGGGCGGCCGGCTGATCCTGCTGCACGGGCTGGCCGACGAGGTCATCAGCCCCAACTCGACCATCGCCTGGTACAAGGCCGTGATCGCGCGGGTGGGGCAGGCGGCGGTGGACCAGGGCATCACGTTCTACACGGTGCCGGGCATGGGCCATGGCACGGGCAGCTTCCTGCCGGCGTGGAACTCCCTGACCGCACTCGAGAACTGGGTGGAGATGGGCGTGGCGCCGGGCCAGCGTACGGTGATGGACACCAACGCCGGCACCTATGGCCGCACGCGGCCGCTGTGCCAGTATCCGGCTTGGCCGAAGTACAAGGGCTCGGGCAGCCAGGACGCGTCCATCAACTACACCTGCGAGGGGGCGTCGGGCATCGTGCAGTCCTGCCTGAACCTGCCGGCCGTGGCTACCACGTGGAAGGGCGGCAATACCAACGGCGAGGAACTGTCGGTGCGTGTGGACCCGGCCACCCTCCAGTACACCGTGACGATCGATGCCAGCCTGCAACGGACCGCCGGCGTGACGCGCACCGGCCAGCTTGTCTCGCAGGGCGGGTGCACTTATGCCAGCGACGAGAACGGCGCCAACTTCACCTTCACCGGCGGCGGGGTGCTGGCGGGCGGGGTGAGGCCGCTCTCGGGCGCTGGCTTCCTGCCGCTGGTGGCCTTCCAGACCGTGTCGTCGGACTTCAAGGCGGTGGCCGACATCTACAACGTCAATGGCGTGCAGACGGCGGTGGCGGGTGGCGCGGTGACACTGCGTACCGGCTCGGCACGGCTGCGCTCGTCGGCAGCCACGTGGCAGACCTGCTCGGCAACGGCGGCGGGCGGTTTCATGGTCTATGACGCGGCCTGCGCCAACACCAGCAAGGGCTACATTGTCTGGAACCCGGCGCGCAACGCGTTCGACTACTTCGTGGGCGGCACCATCGCCGCCGGCGACGGCGTGCTGAGCGGGTCGCTGATCAGCGGCATCATCAACGGCAAGCCGGTGCCGCTGGTCCTCACGCGCTCGGCCACGGCCTACGGGATGAACGTGTACGCCTCGCAGCCCACGGCACCGCTGACGGCGGGCGCCGCCGATGGCCGGTATCGCTTGATGGGCACCGATGGCAGCCAGGTCAGCGCCGACCTCAACGCTACGGCCATCGTGCGCGACGGCGCCTCGGGCGTGCTGACCTACAACCAGCCGGTGGCGGGCGTGCTCGACGCCTCGGGCGGGGTGGTGGCGTCGTACCTGTCGAACGGTGGCCTGCTGATCGGTACGTCGGCGGGACGGTTCGAGCTGGGGTTACTGAATTGATGTGATGCGGTGATGACGAAAAGGCGGGCCTTGATGGCCCGCTTTTAGCGCTCCTTTTTGGGCGGTAGCGCCGGCCCCCGCCCGCGATTCATTCCGCTATCAACTTCCAATGTCTTCCGTCTGACTCCAGCCGGTGCGTCAATCGAAGCGACTGCAGGAAACGTGTGTCGTGAGAGGCCACGACCAGGGCGCCGGGATAATCGTCCAATGCCTGCTCTACCGCCTGGATGGATTCCAGATCGACGTGATTGGTCGGCTCGTCCAGCAATAGCAGTTGCGCGGGCTCGGTGCTCCACAGCACGCACGCCAGCGCACCCTTGAGTCGCTCACCGCCGCTCAACGCACCGGACGGCAGGTTCACAAGGTCGGCGTTCAAGCCCAGCAGCGAAAGATGGCTGCGCAATACCCCGTCCGGCAGCGGCGTTTCCAGTTCATGCAGGCGTTCGAGAACCGACAGGTGGGGTGGCAACACGCTGGTCGCTCGCTGATCGAGCCATGCGCTGCGCACGCCGGTCTGGCAAATGCCAGAGACCGGGGCAATGGTGCCCGCCAACATCTTCAGCAACGTTGTCTTGCCGCTGCCATTCGGACCGGTCACGGCGACGCGCACGGGTCCCGCCAGCGTCAGCGTAAGGGGCGCACTGTCTTCCGGAAACGGCGCGACGGCGTCTTCCAGATGGATCACGCGTTTGCCAGCCGCAATGGCAGTTGCTGGCAGGATAAGTGCGACAGCTTTGTCGGGCTCGATTCGACGTGCTGCCAATTGAACCGCCTCGTCGAGCTTGACCTGCACGTCCTGCTGGCGAAGTCGCTGCCGGCCTGCAAATACCTCTGCGCCATCCTTGCGGCGGCCCATGGCGATCCCCGGAAGATTCGCGTCCTTTGCGCCTTTCGTCTGACGTGCGGTGCGGCGCTGTTGGGCGTCATGTTGACGCTGCGCCGCACGCTCGGCGGCGTCGCGATCCGTCCTTGCGCGGTTGAGCGAAGCCTGCGCCGCCGCCGCTTCGGTGCTGCGCTGAGCCTGATAGAGCGTGTAATTGCCGCCGTAACTGCGCATCCCGCCCGGTGTCAGTTCGACGATGCGGTCCATCAGGTCCAGCAATTCCCGGTCGTGACTGACGAGAATCAGGCCGCCGGTCCATCGCTGCAACTTGTCACGCAGCCATTCGCGCGCGGTGTGATCCAGGTGGTTCGTGGGTTCGTCGAGGACCAGGCCCTCGGCGTCGGAAAGGAAGGCCCCTATCAACGCCACGCGGGTGAGTTCGCCACCGCTCAGCGATCCCGCCAGCCCTTTTGGGTGCAGGTGCGGCAGTCCGCTGTCCGTCAGCGCCTGCTCCAGACTGGCGCGGATATGCCACCGTCCATCGAGTAAATCGAAGTCGGTGGGATGCGGCGTACCGCCTTCCATTCGCGCCAGCGCATCGAGAATTGGTGTCAATCCGGCGACATCGGCAACCGTCGCGCCTTTTGCGGGGACGATTTCCTGCGGCACGTAGGCGACCGTGCCATGGCGCGTGACCTGCCCGGTCTCCGGCTGGAACAAACCGACCAACACCCTCGCCAGCACACTCTTGCCCGCGCCATTCCGGCCGAGCAAGCCGGTACGCTCGCGCTGGAAGGTGTCATTCAGATCGTGTAGGAGCGTCCTGCCGTCCGGCAACGTCACCGTGACATGCCGCACGGAGATGGAGAAACCCGTGGCGTCCGGTGGGAGGCCATCGGAAGCAACGGGAGGCGCAAGCGTTAATACCCCAAGGGCTTCGCGTTCGATATCCGCCATAGTCGAATTCAAATGTTGATACAGCCGAGTGTCTCACGAAGGCCGGCGATTGTTGCCGCCAGGACAACATGCTGAGGGCCTTCACGATACTACTGGCGCCGGCTCCCCCTGACTACACTGCGTCACACGGTAGGTCGAATCGCGAGCACAACGAAGCGCGCGAATTTCGCGGTCGTTCTCGTCCACCGCGCCGCCTCACGCGGCTCACCCCACGCAAACCAACAGGACTACTGAAAATGAGCGAAACAATCCACAATGTGCAGCCGGTTATCGCCAACGTTGGCAAAGAAGGTTTTGGCGAACTCGTGTCTTCCCGCTACGCCGTGCGCGTGGGTGACGTCGACGTCCTGCTGATCAGCGATGGGGTTCTGCCGCTGCCGACCTCCACCATGTCCACCAACGTGAAGGAAGCCGACCGCAACGAATGGTTCGACGATCGCTTCCTGCAGCGCGACATGTTCGACTGGGCGCTGAATATCGCCCTCGTGCGCAGCGGCGACCGTCTGATCCTGGTCGACTCCGGTGTGGGCGACGGTTTCGAATACTTCTCGCGCGCCGGTCGCTCGGTGCTGCGCCTGGAAACGGCTGGCATCGACCTCGCAGCCATCACCGACATCGTGATTACCCATATGCATATGGACCACGTCGGCGGGCTGAATGTGGATGGCGTCAAGGCCAAGCTGCGCCCGGACGTGCGCATTCACGTGGCGGCCGCGGAAGTGGAGTTCTGGAAGAACCCGGACTTTAGCAAGACCGTGATGCCGGAAGCGGTGCCGCCCGCGCTCCGCAAGGCCGCCGCAACGTTCGTGGAACTCTACAGCAAGAACATCGTGCAGTTCGGCCAGACCGTGCAAGTGGCGGCGGGCGTGTCGGCGCGCGTGACCGGTGGCCACACGCCGGGACACTGCGTGGTGGACGTCGCATCGAAGGGCGAGAAGCTGACGTTCGTCGGCGACGCGATCTTCGAGGTCGGCTTCGAGCATCCCGCATGGCAAAACGGCTTCGAGCACGAGCCTGAAGTGGCCACGGAAGTCCGCATCGCGCTGCTCGATGAAGCCGCCGAAACCGGCTCCATGCTGGCCGCCGCGCACATCGCGTTCCCGTCCATCGGTCATATTGCGAAGAACGGTGATGCCTACCGCTTCGTGCCGGTGCAGTGGGATTACTGATATCGGTTGCACTGACGACTGTCAAAGAAGCCGCCGCGAGTTCACAAGACTCGCGGCGGTTTTTTTTCATCGCATGCTGGACGAATGCGCGACGCGTCTTCTACGCGAGCATCAGGTCCAGGTTTTGAATTGCGGCGCCGGATGCGCCCTTGCCGAGATTATCGAAGACCGCAGACAGGAGAACGTGCCCGTGCGCCATGCCGGGAAATACGCTCAAGCGCATGTCGTTTGTGCCGTTCAGCATTTGCGGATCCAGCTGCTTTACGGCGCTCGATTCTTGCAGCGGCAAGACATGTACGTGGTCCGTCTTGGCATAGTGGCGCGCGAGGCAGGCGTGCAACGTGGCGCCATTTGCGCCGGGTGCCAGCAGCCGCAACGTTAGCGGCACCGTCAGCACGATGCCCTGGCGGAACGCTCCGTATGCAGGGACGAAAATGGGCGGCTGCGCGAGCCCGGCGTGCTGCTGGATCTCCGGCGTGTGCTTGTGCGCGAGTTCCAGGCCATAGACCTGATATGAAGGCGCGTTAGCGGCTCCCGGCCCCTCATATTCCTCCACGCCGGCGCGTCCGCGTCCGGAGTAGCCCGATACCGCATGAATGCTGATGGGGTAATCGCCCGGTATCAGCCCCGCTTGCACCAACGGACGCAGCAGGCCAATCGCACCGGTCGGATAGCACCCAGGGTTGGTGACCCGACGTGCGTTGGCAATGCGCTCGGCCTGCCCCGGCGCCATCTCCGGAAATCCGTAAGTCCAGTCCGGCTGTGTACGGTGGGCGGAGCTTGCGTCGATGACGCGAACCGCAGGATTGACGATGGTGGCCACTGCCTCGCGCGCGGCGGCATCCGGCAAACAGAGGATGGCGATGTCGCAGGCGTTGATGGCTTCTGCGCGACGCCGCAAATCCTTGCGCTCCGCAGCAGCAAGCGTAATCAGCCTGATGTCGGTCCGGTTACGGAGCCGTTCGTGGATGAGCAAGCCGGTTGTGCCCTGGTCGCCATCGATGAAAACAACGGGAGAGCTCATACGTGAAAGACTCCGCTGACTTTGGGTTGTAAGAAATAGAGAGAAGCCTCATATTGCGTGGACCACTACAATAGAGAAAGTTGAATTTCATAACCTGAACATTCAGTTTTCCTGAACCTGGACGCCGACATGCGAGAGATCAGCCTGGACCGCCTGCGCACGCTGGTCGCCATTGCAGACCGCGGCTCATTTGCCGAAGCGGCGCGTGCATTGCACCTGGCGCCGCCAACGGTCAGCCTTCATATCGCTGAACTGGAAGACCGCATTGGGGCGCCACTCCTGTCGCGGAAGCGCGGACATGTCAGGCCGTCGGCGATAGGGGAGGTGCTGGTGGAGCGCGCGCGTCGACTGCTGGCCGATGCGGAGCAGGCGTTGGATGATATTCAACGCCAGGTGCAAGGGCTCGAAGGGCGCGTGCGGCTCGGTGCGTCGACTGGCGCGATCGCGCATCTGTTGCCGCAAGCGCTTGAAGTGCTGCGCCAGCACCATCCCGCCATCGACATTCAGGTTGCGGTGCTGACTTCACATGAAACCTTGTCCCGACTGGCGGATGGGACGCTGGACGTTGGGCTGGTCGCACTCCCTCAGCCCCCGGTGGCTGGACTCGTGATCAAGCCTTGGCGGCGCGACCCCGTGATGGCCTTTGTGCCGGCGCATTGGCAGTGTCCGGCCCGCGTCACGCCTGATTGGCTCGCTGCCCAACCTCTCATTCTCAATGACGCGACCACGCGTCTTTCACGTCTGACTGCGGAGTGGTTCGCGGCCGGGGGGTGTCATCCTGCGCCTCGCATTCAGCTCAACTACAACGACGCGATCAAGAGTCTGGTAGCGGCAGGTTACGGCGCCGCGCTGTTGCCTCATGAGGCGACGTCGCCATTGCCCGACACGCGCATTGTCATGCGTCCGTTGCGCCCGGCGCTGTGGCGTCGGCTCGGCATTGCACATCGTGCGGGGTACGTTGAGCGTTCGACGCAACACGTGCTTGATATGTTGCGGGATCTGCGCTTGGCGTAGGCGTTGTCCTTTTCCGCTGCATCGTCGCACCGTCCAATGGCACAATTTGTGGATCCAGTCCCGCATCTGAACAACAGGATGACTTATGTATCACCTGTCAGGCGTCTACCCGGAGGAAAACGATGGCACGCGTTCGCGTTGAAGGCTTTACCATTTCGCTCGACGGATACGGAGCGGGTCCGAACCAAGACCTCAGCCATCCGCTCGGCGTTGGCGGGACGGAACTCCACCAGTGGCTAGTCCCGACACGCACCTTCCAGCAAGCCTTGTTCGGCAAGGAAGGCGGTACGACCGGGATTGACGACGATTTCGCCGCCCGAAGCTTTCAGAATGTCGGCGCCTGGATTCTTGGGCGGAACATGTTCGGACCCATTCGTGGGGATTGGCCGGACGAAAGCTGGAAAGGCTGGTGGGGAGATAGTCCGCCTTACCACGTTCCGGTCTTCGTCCTGACCCATCATGCTCGGCCTTCCATCGAGATGGAAGGCGGCACCACGTTCCACTTCATAACAGGCGGCATTCGCGAGGCGCTCGACCGTGCACGCGACGCCGCTGCCGGCATGGACGTGCGGATCGGCGGTGGGGCGCATACGATCCGGCAGTATCTTTGCGAGGGCCTGATTGACGAGCTGCACATTGCAATCTCCCCGGTCCTGCTTGGGCGGGGAGAGTCGCTGTTCGACGGGGTTGACCTGGTGGCGCTGGGATACCAATGCGTGAAATCCGTAGCGTCGGAGAAGGCTACGCATGTGATCCTGCGGCRCCAGGCGCGCTAGGACGCCTAGTCACGCGTTGAAGGCCGACATTACTGAAGGGCCGATTTCAGTCCGGCAACGCCTCGCCCACCGCGTCCCGATCCTTCCTGTGCTTGGCCGCAATCCGATGGGTCAGCGCCACCAGCGCCGCAACGGCCGGGTCGGCGTCGTTGGCCCGGTAGCCAAGGGTGAGCGGGGCGCGCAGGCGGTCGGTCTCGACCATGCGGCAGTAGGCCACGCCGTGGCGGTTGAGGCCGGCCATCGAGGCCGGCACCACGCTCACGCCGGCGCCAGCCGCCACCAGATTGAGGTTGGTCAGCATCCGTTCCACCTCGGCGCCGATGCGCGGCGTGAAGCCCAGCGCCTCGCATTCGCGCAGCAGGTCGCCGTACATGCCCGGCGCGCCGGGCCGGCGGACCAGGATGAACGGATCGCCCTTCAGTTCGCGCAGTGACACCGGCGTGCCGGCGGCCACGCCTTCGGCCGCCCGGCGGCGCAGCAGCGCGTGGTCCAGCGGCAGGGCGATCACCATTTCCTCCTCGAGCAGGAGGTCGAAGCGCACGCCTTCCGGGTGTTGCACCGGGGCGCGCAGCAGCGCCGCGCTGAGCGTGCCATCGGCCAGTTGCTCGATGGCTTCGGCCGCGTTGCGCTCGGTCAGGGAGAGCGTCACGCGCGGAAACTGCCGCCGGCACGCGCGTAGCACCTCGGGGGTGAGCTTGTGCGCCGCCGCCGAACTGGTGAAGCCGATGGCCAGCGCGCCTTCGTCGCCGCGCGCCATGCGCTGCATGCGCGCGCGCATTTGCTCGATACGGGCGAACAACTCCACGGCGTCGCCATGGAGCGCGGTCCCGGCGGCGGTCAGGGCCACGCCGCGCGGCTGGCGGTCGAACAGGGACACGCCCAGCTCGGTCTCCAGCGCCTTCAACTGCTGGGAGAGCGGGGGCTGCTGGATGCCCAGCTGCTCGGCGGCGCGGGTCACGGAGCCGGTTTCGGCCACGGCCAGGAAATAACGCAGGTGTCTCAGTTCCATCGGTGGTCCGATATGTCGTGAATATGGCAGATGCCGAAAGCATATATTTTACGAGCGGGCCCGGCCAGCCTAGTATTGGCGTTTTGCCGGATACGGCAGACATAAGACCAAGGAGACACCATGCCCGGCGCGCCACGCTTCGCCCGATTCACCTTGCTGATGGCCGCCACGGCGGCGCTTGCTGCCGGCTGCGCCAGCCAGCCCCCGGCGCCTTCCGCCTCTGGCGAAGCACCTGCCACATCCGCCGCCAAGCCCCAATGGCAGCGCGTGCACCTGGGCAGCGGCGCCGGCTATGACTTCCCGGTCTACGCCAACCATCCGCTGACGGCGGA
This sequence comes from Cupriavidus sp. 10L43_2, assembly GCF_056395265.1. NCBI lineage: Bacteria > Pseudomonadati > Pseudomonadota > Betaproteobacteria > Burkholderiales > Burkholderiaceae > Cupriavidus > Cupriavidus sp. 10L43_2. Next base: position 55,423 of record NZ_JBFTJE010000022.1, on the reverse strand, counting down.
CCTGCGCGGCATTCGCGAGGTGGTATTCGTGCAGCACGGCCTGCAGCGCAATGGCGACGATTACTACGCAGCCGGCGCCGCACTGCTCCAGGCCAGCGGCCGCAAGCCGGAAGAGGTGCTGCTGATCGCCCCGAACTTCCCCGGCACGCCCGATGCCGCCAAGCACTTCGACAACATGCCAGTCTGGACCGTGCAAGGCTGGATCGGCGGCGAAGACGCGGTGTCCGGCCCCGGCGCCGGCGTCAGCTCGCTCCAGGTGCTGGACGACCTGCTGGCCTTCGTCACGGACAAGTCGCGCTTCCCCGCCGTGAACAAGGTCACCGTGGCGGGCCATTCGGGCGGCGCCCAGATCGTCCACCGCTACGCCGTGCTGAACAACGTGGACGAGCGCGTGCGCGCGGGCGGCATCGATCTGCGCTACGTGGTGGCCAATCCCTCGTCCTATCTCTACTTCACGCCGGACCGGCCGGTGGCGCCTGATCTCAAGCGCTTCGCGCCGTACAGCACCACGACCTGCGCGGACTACGACAAGTACCGCTACGGCATGCAGGACATGGTGGCCTACGCCAAGGGCGCCAATGGCATGACGCTCTACCAGCGCTACATGCAGCGGCAGGTCACCTATATGGTGGGTAGCGAGGATAACGATCCGAATCACCGTGTGCTCGATAAGGCATGCGGCGCCGAGGCCGAAGGCCCCACGCGCCTCCAGCGCGGGCGCGCCTACCAGCGCTACGAGCAATTCCTCGCCAAGCCGGGCCAGACCAGCCGCCATCGCGCCTTTGAAGTGGTGGGCGTGGGGCACGATCAGGCGCGCATGTTCGGCTCGCAGTGCGGCGCGCAAGCGGTGTTCGGCATGGAACCAGCCGCCAACGCGGCGGGCGCCGTGTGCCGGGCACCGCAGCTGTGAGGGCCTGGGCAAGACGGGGTTTGCCCCCAAGGCGGGCAGGGCGGGCTGGTGCTAGCATGCCGCGAGCTATTCGACTCGCGCCCCTGCATCCATGCCGTTCCCTCCGGTTCCGCCTGACCGGGCCCGCCGCCGCCTGACCCATGGTCTGGCGGGACTGGCCGGACTGGCGGTACTCCCGCTGTTCCCCCGCGCCGCATGTGGCGCAGACACCACGCACCTGCTGGTCGGCTATGCCGCCGGCGGGGGTGCCGACCATATCGCCCGTCTCGTCGCCGACAGCCTGACCACGGACGGCGTGCCCACCATCGTCGAGAACCGCCCCGGCGCCGCCGGCCAGATCGCCCTGCACGAGGTGGCGCGCGCCACGTCCGGCCCGCGCACCTTGCTGCTCGGCACGGTAGGCTCGGTCAGCATCGGCCCGCTATTGGCCGCCGCGCCCGAGCCGCCGGCCACGCCGTTGCAGCCGGTGGCCATCGTCGCCACCACGCCGCACGTGCTGCTGGCCTCCGCGGAAGCGCCCGCTGCCACGCAGACGCTCCAGGCCCGGCTGGCCGAAGCGCGTCGGCGCCCCGGCGAACTGGCCTACGCCTCCCTCGGCATTCATTCCAGCGCCCATCTGGTGGGCGAATTGATCTGCCAGCAGGCGGGTGTGTCGATGAACCACGTGCCGTATCCCGGCAGTGCGCGCGCATTGGTCGATCTGCAGGGCGGACACGTGGCGCTGCTGGTGAGCACGCTGCAGGCCGCGTTGCCGCTGATGCGTCAGGGCAAGGTGCGCGCGCTGGCGGTGACCRGTGCCGCGCGCAGCCCGCTCGCGCCGAACGTGCCGACGTTCGAGGAGGCCGGCGTGCCCGGCATGCGGCAGGACGCCTGGTACGGCGTGCTGGCGGCGCCCAGCATGTCCGCGCGCGCCTGCGCGGCGCTGGCGGACCGCTTCACGCGGCTGCTGCGCACGCCGGCTCTGCGGCAACGTCTGGGTCAGGACGGCGCCGAGCCGCTGGCGCTCACCGGCGCGCAGGCTTCCGACTACCTGGCGCGCGAGCGCGAGGTCTGGCGGCAGGCCATCGGCCGCGTGGCCAGCCGGCTCGCCTGACGGTTCGCCCGGGCGCGCTGCCTATATATATAGAGGGAATCCCACGAAAGACGCCGGGGCACCCTTGCGAGTGCCCCGGCGGTGGACCCCGAGTTATCTGCGCGCCCTGAACTTCAGCGCACTGCGGCAACCGTGGAAATGCCGCGCGGGGTCCGAAAAGACGAAGAGGAAGCCGACTTACGGCTGGCGGCTCTTGTCCTGGTCCTTCTGGCCACCTTGCTGGCCTTGTTGCCCTTGCTGGCCGCCTTGCTGACCGCCACCTTGCTGGCCTTGACGGCCGGACTCCTGTTGCTGCTGGCCACCGCGTTGGTCCTGGTTGCCCATCTGGCCCCCGCCCTGGCGTTGTTGGTCCTGGCTGCCACCTTGCTGGTTACCGCGCTGGCCGGGTTGCTGCTGCTCTTGCTGCTTCTGGCCCGGTTGGGATTGGTTCCCCTGTTGCTGCTGTCCCATTGCTAGTCTCCATGTCGCGGCGAGGCTGCCGCAGGCCCAGAGTCGCAATGGCCGTGCCAAGCCCTCGGAGGTTGAGAATGTGGGGGAAAAGTGGGGGTTATGGCATCTTTAGGGCATCTGTCAGACATACAGGTAACGCATGCGTGGCTCCCCATGTGCGCCGATTTACAACGCGTGCCGTGTTTTTACCGGTCGGGCGCGTCGCCCACGTGGCCCCGGCGCGGAAAACCGCCGCGAGGCCCTGTCCACGCGTCATTTGGGCGATCTGGCACGCGATGTGCAGAACAGTGGCTGTCACTTCCTCAACAAGGAGATCGAGCATGAAGACAGCACAGACCCTGCGCATTACACGTATTGCACTGATGACCGCCGCGCTCGCCGCTGCGGGTGGCGCGCATGCCCTGGACATGGGGGGTGGCGGCTTCATCAAGGTGGCCGACACCAGTGTCCGCAGCGATAACAGCGCGGCCCCGCCGGCAAACAATGCGTCGGGCATGCCTGGCCATACCGAAGGTGACAAGGAAAAGCGTCCCGCCGCGACCACTGACGCCAAGATGGACGCCAGCGTGGACAAGGGCGTGGATAACTCCAAGCAGGTTGTCACCGACAGCGCGTTGACCACCAAGGTCAAGACGAAGCTGCTGGCGACCAAGGACCTCAAGTCCACCGGCATCCACGTGAAGACCAAGGACCGCGTGGTGGCCCTGACCGGCACGGTGCCGACCAAGGACCAGCACGAGATGGCGCTGGAAACGGTGCGCTCGGTGGAAGGTGTGAATTCGGTGCGCGACAACCTGAAGGTATCGTCGCGTTAATGCACACGCGCTAGTTTTTTATGCGCGGCGACCTCGTCGTCGCCCTCTGCGCGGAGCCGCGGTCATCCCACGTACCGCGGCTCTTTTTGCGGCAAGTTTTGCGGCTTTGACTTCGGTCAAGCCGCTTTGCGCTTTTTGGCGGGGGCGGCCTTTCTGGCTGCGGCCCTCTTCGGCGCGGCTTTCTTGGTCGCCGCTTCCTTTGTCGATGTCTTTGTCGATGCCTTTGTCGATGCCTTCTTCGCCGTCGCCTTCCCCGTAGCCTTCTTCGTCGCCGGCTTTTCCTCTTCCTCGTCATCCAGAAGATCGGCATTGCGGCTGGCCGGCCTGGCCGGTGCCTTGCCCCGATGGCCGATGCTCTGCTTGAGCAGTGCCATCATGTCGATGACCTTCGCGCCCTTGCCGCTGGGCGCCGCTTCCTCGGACGCCGGCGTCAGCAGGTGCGTCTTGCCGGCCTTGATCTTGGCGTGGATGCGCGCCATCAGGTCTTCGCGATAGGTGTCGCGGTACTGCTCCGGCTTCCAGTCCTCGCTCATGTCCTTCACCAGCCTGGTGGCCATGGCCACCTCGCGCGGGGTCGCCGCCTTGCCCTTGCCACCAGAAGGCAGGCTGAGATCCTCGATCGGCACCACCTCGTCCGCAAAGCGCATCGTATTCAGCACCAGCGCCTTGCCCACCACCAGCAGCGCCGCCAGGTGCTGGCGGTTGCGCAGTACCACCAGCGCCAGCGCGGCGCGGCCGGTCTTGCGCAGGGTCTCGTGCAGCAGCGCGTAGCCGCGCTCGCCGCGCTTGTCCGGCTCCAGGTAGTAGGGGGTGTCGAAGTAGTAGGGCGGAATGCTGTCCGCTTGCACGAAGCTGACGATGTCGACGGTCTGCGTGGCCTCGACGTTGGCCTGCCGGAAGTCCTCGTCGCTGAGCACCACGTACTCGTCCTTCTCGTACTGGTAGCCCTTGACGATGTGCTCGCTGTCGATGACCTTGCCGGTGTGTTTGTTGATGCGCTGGTAGCCCACCGGCGCCATGTCGCGCTGGTCCAGCAGGTCGAGGTCCAGCGTATGGCTGCGCGAGGCGGTCTTCAGCGCGACGGGGATATTGACGAGGCCAAAGCTGATGGCCCCTTTCCAGATGACGCGGGACATGGCCCGTGGCCCCTACGCGCGCTGCGGCGGCGGGGGCGGGAGATCGCCCGGGGGCGGATCGCTGACCGGCTCGGGCGGACCCGGCGGCGGCTCCGGCGGCGGGGCCTCGGGCGGCGGGGGCACGATGTCGGGTTCGGGCGTGATGTGCAGGTGCAGGGGCGGGGGCAGGGGCAGGGGCTGATGCAGCATGAGGCTCCTCGGGGTCAGGCGTCTAGTTCATCGAGCATGCGGGTCAGGGCACCGAGGTCGGCGGGTTTGACCAGATGCAGGTCGAACCCCGCCGCGCGCGTGCGCCGGCGGTCGTCGGGCTGGCCGAAGCCGGTCAGCGCCACGATGCGCGCGTGGCGCAGCTCGGGAATCTCGCGCAGCCGGCGCGCGGTCTCGAAGCCGTCCATGGTCGGCATGCCGAGGTCCAGCAGCACCACGTCCGGCCGCACGCTGGCCGCGCACGCCACGGCGCTCTGGCCATCAGGCGCCGTCACCACGGTGTGGCCGAGCGTCTCCAGCGTCATGGTCATGGCCTCCAGCGCATCGACGTTGTCATCGACCAGCATGATGGTGTGCGCGGTGCCCGGCTGGGGGCGCGATTTCCCGGTCGGCGGATGCCAGTTCTGCCACGGTTCCACGGGCAGTTCCACGACGAAGGTGCTGCCCATGTTGCGGCCCGGGCTTGCGGCGCTGACCCGGCCGCCATGCAGCGTGACCAGCTTCTGCACCAGCGTCAGGCCAATGCCGGCGCCTTCGCGCGCGGCAAAGGTATCGGGATCCGTGGCGATATCGGCCGGCTGGGGCGCGTCGCCGTCCCGGTCATCGTGCTCGGCATGCAGCGCGGCCAGGCTCGGGACCGGATTGGCCGCGACGTTGGCCGCTGCGATCGACGCGGCATCGGGCGTCGGCGTTTCTTCCAGCGGATTGCCGGACTCCGGTGCCAGCGGATCGAACAACTGCCGTTGCAGCGCCTGGGAGAGCCCGGCGCCGTTGTCGCTCACCCGCACGATCACGCGGCCATCGGCTGCGGCGGCCTCCACGGCCAGCGTGCCGCCCTCGGGCGTGTACTTGGCGGCGTTGTGCAGCAGGTTGGCGAAGATCTGCGTCAGACGGACCATGTCGCCGCGAATCGGCAGCGGCTGCTCGGGCAACGACAGGCGCAACGTGTGCCGGCGTTCCTCCAGTAGCGGGCGCACCGTTTCCACGGCCGTGTTCAGCGCACCGCGCAACTCCACGAGGTCTCGCCGCAGGGTGATCTTGCCCTGGTTGAAGCGGGACACGTCGAGCAGTTCGTCGACCAGCCGGGTCATGTGATGCAACTGCCGGCCGATGATGTCCCGCGCGCGGAACATGTCCTCGCGGCTTGGGGAGAACTGCTGGAGCAGGTCCACCGCGCTGCGCATCGGCGCCAGCGGGTTGCGCAGTTCGTGGGCCAGCATGGCGAGGAATTCGTCCTTGCGGCGTTCCTCGTTATGCAGCGTGCGCTCGGCGCGCTTGTGGCGCGTCACGTCCTGGCAGATGCCCGCCACGCGCAGGCAGCGGCCATCCGCCCCGCGCACGGGGAAGGCGCGCATATGGACTTCGCGGATCTCGCCGTTGGGGCGTTCGAGCTGGAATTCGGTGTCGAGCAGGCCATCGCGCAGCATGCTCTGCCATTCGGCTTCCATGCGCGAGCGTTCCTCGGGCAGCACCCATTCGAGCCAGCGGTGCGGGTCTTGCAGCACCGCCTGGGTCGGGCGGCCCCAGAGCGATTCGAACGAGGGGCTGACGAACAGGAAGCGTCGGGTGGTCGGGTCGAGAATCCAGACCACATCGGCCAGCGCCTCCGCCAGTTGGCGGAACAGGTCTTCGTTTTCGTGCAGCGCCTGCGAGGTGCGGCGGAAGGCATCCTCAGCCCCGCGCATGCGCAGCAGGGCGTTGATGCTGGAGACCAGTTCCTCCGACTCCACTGGCTCGATCAGGAAGCTGTCGGCGCCGCCGTTGAGCGCCTGTACGCGCCGGTGGGAATCGGACATGCCGGGTGACGTCAGCAGCACCAGGGTGCGCGCGCTCTGCGGATCATTCTTGATCAGGCGGCAGACTTCCAGTCCGTCCACGTCGGGCAACTGGGTGCCGAGCAGCACGAGATCCGGGGTGTGCTGGCGGACCAGCGACAGCGCAGCCTGGCCGTTCGACGCCTCCAGCACCGAGAAGTCGGCCCGGTGGAGGATCCGGCTCTTGACGTAGCGCGGCCCCTCGCGGTCTTCCACGTTGAGAATCAGCGGGCGCCGGCTGGGATGGGCGGTCGAGGCGTTCATGGCTGGCAGGCGGCAGGATCGGCCGCGATAGTGAAGACGGATGCCCGGAGTGCGCCACGCGTGGCAAGGCCGGCCGGACGTGCCGGCAGGGCGGCGTCAGGTGTCGGGAATAAGGATCGTATTGTAATAATTACCTGCATACCGCCCGGTTCCGTTGTAGTTTCGACATGCGAAGTTCAGGCGTGAAAAGTGGCGATAAATTCACGTGCTCTTTGCTGTGATGGGCTGTTATTTGCGCTGCGCCTCGCCGCTGTGGGCTTCCGCGCTGGGCGACGTCCCGCCTTGCGGGCCTGCCGAGCCCGGCGCCTCTACGGACTTTTGCGGCACCTTGCTCTCCGAGGTCTGACCGCTGGGGCTAGGGCCCTTGCCGAAGCGGGCTGCCAGTTTGTCCTGCACCGCGGCCAGTTGAGCCGCCTGCACCTTGGCTTCCTCGGCTTCCTTGACCTTCTTGGCCTCGGCTGCCTGCTGCTGTTCAGGTGTGGGCGGAGGCAGCTTGGCCTCGGCGGTGGAGGCCAGCAGGACGGCCAGTGCGAGCGTCAGCCCGCCCAGGACCGCGCGTTGCCAGAAGTCGTTCGAGAACCATGGGTCAGGGAGATGTTTCATCGGATTTGCCTCGTCTTATGTGCCGGCGTGGGCGGGGGTTTTCCGATGGGAGTGGCAAGAAGCGTGCCGCGCATGCCGAGGCGCTGACAGACGGAGCCGGACAGGCCGCCCGGGCCAGTGCCGGACGGCCTTCGGGGTGGTCCTGCCGGGCTCAGGAGCCGGCCAGCCGCTTGCTGGCCTGGGTCAGCGTCTGGCGTACGGCGTCGTGCCCGGCCCACGGGTCGTGCCGGGCCATTTCCTCCAGGCGCGGGCCCACGTTGGCGATGGTCCAGTGCGCCGCCGAGGTCAGGTCGGCCAGTTCCTCCCAGGCCACCGGCACGGACACGCCCAGCCCGGGCCGCGCGCGTGCCGAGAACGCGGCGGCCGTGGTAGCCCCGACACCGTTGCGCAGGTAATCGATGAAAATCTTGCCAACCCGGTTGCGCGGCCCGCTCTTGGCCACGAAGCGGTCGGGAATCATGATCGCCATGTGCTGCACCACCGCCTGGGCGAAGTCCCGCACGGGGTCCCAGCCCCAGTTCGCACGCGGCGCCAGCGGCACCACCACGTGCAGGCCCTTGCCGCCGCTGGTCTTCAGGAAGCTTTGCAGCCCCAGTTCGTCCAGCAGCCCCTTGGTCAGCGTGGCGGCCTCCCGGATGGCCGGCCACTTCACCCCCTCGCCGGGGTCGATGTCGAAAATGACCCGGTTCGGCCTGTCGAGGCTGCGCGCCACCGCGTTCCAGGTGTGGAACTCCACCACGTTGAGCTGCGCCACCGCCACGATGGCCGCCTCCGTGGCGATCTCCAGCAGCGGCGGATGGCCGGGCCAAAGCTTGGGGTCGAGCGGCTTCACGCCGTCGATCTTGAGGGTGTCGCCGTGGCGCTGGAAGAACTGTTCGCCATCCACGCCGGATGGGGCGCGCACCAGCGCAATCGGCCGACCCTTGAGGTAGGGCAGCATCAGCCCGGCGGCGCTGGCGTAATAGCGCACGAGGTCGCCCTTGGTCAGCCCGGTGGAGGTGTCGATCACCCGGTCCGCATGGCTGACGACGATCTTGCCGATGGTCTCCTTGGCGGTGGCTTTCCTGGCCGGGGCTTTCTTTGCTGCCGACTTGGCCGCCTTGGCCGACGTGCCCGACTTGCCCGACTTCGCCGCCGCCGCCGGCTTCTCCACCGACACCGCGCCGGCCGGCTTGTCCGTGCGCAGGCCGTGGAACACCGAATGCCGCACGCGGCCCTCCTTGGTCCACGCGCCGAAGGACACCTCCGCCACCAGCTTCGGCTTGACCCAGTGGCCGCGAATGCCGCGCGGCAGGTCGTCGAACGGCGGGGCGTCCGTGACCAGGGGGTCGAGCTGCTTGCGCAGCGTGCCGAGCATCGCCGTGTCGAACCCCGTGCCGACGTTGCCGGCGTAGCGCAGCTTGCCCTGCGCGTCGTGCACGCCCAGCAGCAGGGAGCCCAGCCCGCTGCGGCTGCCCTTCGGGTCGGTAAAGCCGCCGATCACGAACTCCTGCCGCAGCGTGCATTTGAGCTTGATCCACGTGTTGGCGCGCGTGCTGACGTAGGGCGCGTCGTTGCGCTTGCCGATCACGCCTTCCAGCTTCATGCGGCAGGCGGCGGCGAGCATCTCGTCCGGGCTGGCCTCGAAGCTCTCGCTGAAATGGAGCCGGGGCGCGGTGTTGGCCTCGAACAGCCGGCGCAGCAGCAGCCGGCGCTGGTCCAGCGGCACGGCGCGCAGGTCGTGGCCGGCGTAGTAGGGGAGGTCGAAGGCGTAGAACTGGATGGCGTCCGCGCGCGAGGTCTCGAACGCGTTCTGCAGCGCCTGGAAGTCGGTGATGCCCTGCGCGTCCACCACCACGATCTCGCCGTCCAGCCAGCCGTCGGGCAGGCCCAGCGTGCGGATCTCCGCCGCGAGGGCGCGCAGCTTGGAAGTCCAGTCGTTGCCCTGGCGGGTGAACAGGCGCACGTCGTCGCCATCGACCCGGGCCAGCACGCGGTAGCCATCGAACTTGATCTCGTACTGCCACTGGCTGCTGTCGGCCGGTGCCTTCTCCACCAGCGTGGCGAGCTGGGGTGCCAGCGCCAGTGGCAGCTTGGCTTTCTTGGCGCCCTCGGGCAGGGCGGGGAGGTCGCGGGCCTTGGCCTTCTTGGTGGCTGCTGACTTGGCCGATTTGGCCGGTGCCTTCTTTGCAGCCTTCTTCGCCGCCTTGGCCGTGCCGGCCAGCACGCTGTCCGGCATGGCGTCCACCACATTGAAGGCCGACGCGGCCTGCGCGTACTCGTCGCGCTCCTTGATCAGCAGCCAGCCGTTGTCGCGTTGGTCGTCGCGCTGGCGCTTGCCGCCCATGCGCACGAGGGTCCAGTGGCCCTGCAGCTTCTCCCCGCGCAGTTCGAACTTGAGCTTGCCGTCCCGATAGCCGGCCGCCGGGTCGCCATCGGGCACCCAGGTGCCCCGGTCCCACACGATGACCGTGCCGGCGCCGTAGTGCCCGGCCGGAATCACGCCTTCGAAGTTGGCGTAGTCGAGGGGGTGGTCCTCCACGTGCACGGCCATGCGCTTGTCGGCCGGGTCGTAGCTCGGCCCCTTGGGCACGGCCCAGCTCTTCAGCGTGCCGTCCAGTTCGAGCCGGAAGTCGTAATGGAGCCGCCGCGCGGCGTGTTTCTGGATCACGAAGGACAGCGCCGGCGCCGCGCGCTTGCGGGCGGTCTTGGTTCCCTTGGCTGCCTTGCCCCCGCTGGGCTCCGGCGTGGCCGCGAAGTCGCGCTTGCCCCGGTACTTGCCGAGCGGTTCGGCGGCGTCCGGAGCGGGGTCGGCGGCACGGGTGGCACGGTTAGGTTGAGCCATGATCTGTCCTTCGGAGGCGGCGGGGCTGCGGCTTTCAGCTTATGCAGCACACGCCGCTTGCGAAAGCGGGAGCCGTCCTACACGCCGCCCCTTACCCGTTGTTGTAATTCCTGACAGCCCATGCTGCGCCGCACATCGGCGTGTCGCCGCCGCCAGCCGGGAACGGGACTTGCGGACTCGACAGGGGAGACACGCCACAGTGTCGTCAGCGTCAACAGTGCGCCCGCAGCAGCCCGGATGCCCGCGCGCCGCATCCCATCCGAACCGGGCCTGGCAGAGGACGACACGGAAATGAGACCCCTGAAACCAATTGGCTCGCAGGTCATCGTGCTGACGGGTGCCACCAGCGGCGTAGGCCTGATCACGGCGCGCAAGGCGGCCGCCGCCGGCGCCCGGCTCGTGCTGGCGGCGCGCAGCGAGGACGTGCTGCACAAGCTGGCCGAGGAGTTGCGCGAAACCGGGACCGAGGTCATCACCGTCAGGACCGACGTGGGCAACCAGGACGACGTGGCCAGGCTGGCCGAGGCGGCCATCGAGCGCTTCGGCGGCTTCGACACCTGGGTCAACAATGCCGGCGTGACCATCTTCGGCCGCCATGACGACGTGCCGCTGGAAGACCAGCGCCGCCTGTTCGACACCAACTACTGGGGCGTGGTGCACGGCTCGCTGGCCGCCGCCACGCACCTGCGCCAGCATGGCGGGGCGATCATCAACATGGGTAGCGAGGCCTCCGACTGCGCCATGCCGTTGCAGGGCGCCTACGCGGCGTCCCAGCACGCCATCAAGGGCTTCACGGACACCCTGCGGCTGGAACTGGAGCAGGAGAAGGCACCGATCTCGGTAACGCTGATCAAACCGGCCGGGCTGGAGACGCCCATGGTCAGCCACGCCAAGAACTTCCTGCATGTGGAGCCGAAACTGGCGGCGCCGCTCTATGACCCCGCGATGGCCGCCGACGCGATCCTGTTCGCCGCCGCGCACCCGCGCCGGGACATGTTCGTGGGCGCCTCCGCCAAGGCGTTCTCGGCCGCCGCCTACCACGCGCCGCACGCGTTCGACCGCTTTATGAGTCGCTTCATGGGCCGCGCCCAGCAGACGCGCGACCCGGCCGGCCCGCGCGAGGACAACACGCTCTACGAGGCTGGCAACTGCCTGCGGGAGCGCACTGGCAACCGCAAGGCGATCCAGTCCTGCCCGTACACGACGTCGGCCCGGCATCCGCTGCTGACGACGGCGCTGATGGTGGGCGCGGCGGCGACGATGGCGGGGCTGGTGCAACTGAGGCGGCGCTAGGGTGAGAGGGTGCGGGCCGGTTGTCGATTCAAGCCTGCACCAGCAGCGCCACCGGCAGGCTGGCCAGCGCGTCCTTCACGCGCACATAGCCCGCGTGGGACGGCACCGCGTGGCCGGTCAGCACATCGACCCAATCCCCCTCGGCATGCAGCGCGGTGTCGCCCCAGCAATGGGGCGGAATGCGGGGTAGCGCCGGGTCCACATGGGCGGCGGCCAGCCGCGTCACGATGACCATCGCTTCCACCGGCCCGCAGCGGCGCGAGAACGCCAGCACCTGCGGCGCCAGCTTGCCGATGGCCGCCCGCGCCGTGTATTCGCCCCGGCTGAACAGCGCCGGCTGTTCGGCCCGGTACGCCAGCACTGATCGGATCACCTGCTGCTTGATGCGGCCGTCGCGCCAGCGCGCCAGCCACTGGGCCCAGCCAGCCCGGCAGTCCAACCGCGCCTGAAGCTGCGCGTAGTCCGGCGGGCGCCGGTTGTCCGGATCGACGAGGCTGAAGTCCCAGCCCTCGTTGCCCTGATAGCGGTCCGGCACGCCGGGCGCCGTCAGCGCGAGCAGGGTCTGGGCGAGGCTGTTGAGCGCGGCGGCCGGGCCGATCCGGTCCGCGAAGCGGCCGATCTGCTCCAGCACGCTGTCTTCGCCACCGGACCCCAACGCGGCGAGGAACGCTTCGCAGGCTGCCTCGTAGGCCTCGTCGGGATGGGTCCAGCTCCCGTGGCGCTTGGCTTCGCGGATGGCCTTGCGCTGCCACGCGAGAATCCGCTCGATGAAATCGCGCTGGGCGTCCTCGCTCGCCAGCGCGCCGGCCTCCGCCGGCCAGGCGCCCAGCAGCGTCTGGTAAAGCATTGCCCGATCGGTGCCATCCGGCCCCTTGGGGGAGGCCACCAGCAGCGGCCCGATCTGCGCTTCCCAGCCGGCCACGGCCTCGGCCCATGGCTCGGCGACCTCGCTCAGTACCGCCAGCCGCATGCGGGCATCCTCGCCGCGCTTGTGGTCGTGCGTGGCCACGGCCAGCATGGCGTGCGGCCAGTGCGCCTGCCGGTGCGCCATGCGCGCGTGGAACCGTTCCGGCGCCAGCGCCAGCGTGCCGGGAAAACTGCCGACTTCGTTACGGGACAGCAGCCGGCCGTAGCGATAGAAGGCGGTGTCTTCCGTGGATTTGGCCGCCAGCGCTGGCATGACCTGTTGCAGCCGGGTGCGGATGGCGCCGGCCGGGGTGTCGGCTGCGGCATCGCTTTGCAGGCAGCCCAGGAGGAAGTCGAGCGCCGCCGCCTCGTCCGGGGCGAGGTGGGTGCGCGCCTGCCCGGCGGCGCTGGCGACCATCGCGTCGTCGAAGGCTGGCTCGCCGGCCACGCCGGTGTAGTAGCTCCGATAAACCGGCACCGCCGCGAGGAAAGCGGTCAGCGCGTGGCGCAGCGCGTGGGCGGTGAGGTCGCGCGTGGCCGGCACCGACCGCGCCAGCGCGTGCAGGCGGGTGCAGACCGCGTCGATCTCGGCCACGAGATGCCGGGCGATCACGCGGTGGCGGGCCGACTTCACATAGTCGGGGTAGGGCCGGCTGTCGCCGCTGATGCGCATCCAGAGCATGTTCAGCGCGCCTTCGCCGCTGGCGTCGTGGAGCACGGCGGCTACCTCGTCCATGAAGTCGTAGCCGGTGGTGCCGTCCACGCCCCAGTCGGCCGGCAGCGGTTCGTCCTCGCCCAGGATCTTCTCCACCACGATCCACGGGTGCGCGCGGGCCCCCTCGGCGGGGCGGCCGGGGCGCAGCGTGTCCAGCCGGGCGCGAAGCTGCCGGCAGTAGCCAGCGGGGTCGGCCAGCCCATCGACATGATCGACGCGCAGCCCGTCCACCCAGCCTTCGGCATAGAGGCGGAAGGTCAGCGCGTGGACGGCCTCGAACACGTCCGCGTTTTCCTCCCTCACGCCAACCAGCTCGGTGATCTCGAAAAAGCGCCGCCAGGTCAGTTCGGCGGCGCCAGTGCGCCACCACGCCAGCCGGTAGTGCTGGCGCTCCAGCAGCGCGTGCAGGGCTTCCGGGGTGCCCGGCGCGGCCATGTCGAGCATGGGCTCGGCCAGCGGCAGGCTGTGGTCGCCGTAGCGCAGCGTGGCCGGGCCGCCGGGCGGGCGCTCCAGCTTGAGCGCGCCGGAGGTCAGCGTGTCCCAGTACGGATCGCCGAGGATCGGCAGCAGCACCTTGCCCTGCAGCGCGGGGTCGGCGGGCTGCCAGTCGATGTCGAAGACCTGCGCATGGGCGCTGCGCTGGCCGTGTGCGAGCACGTCGCGCCACCAGCCGTTGTGCGTGGCATCGGCCGCCATGTGGTTGGGCACGATGTCCACCACCAGGCCCAGCCCCGCCGCGCGGGCGCGCGTGGCCAGCGCCAGCAGGCCATCTTCGCCGCCCAGTTCCGGGTTGACCTGCGTGAAGTCGGTGACGTCGTAGCCGTGCGTGGAGCCGGGGCGCGCGGTGGTGACCGGCGACAGATACAGGTGGCTGACGCCCAGCCCGGCGTAATAGGGCACCAGCGCCTCGGCATCGGCAAAGGTGAACCCGGCGTGCAGCTGGAGGCGCGCGGTGGCGCGCGGCACGCCGGCGTGGTCGAGGTCGCTCATGGATGTTGCAGGCAGGTCACGCAGCAGTGTTCGGGGAGCGTGCCGGCGGCCAGCGTGGCGATGGCGCCGGGCTGGCTGGCGTGGATCATCGCGCCGCCGTCACAGTCGACCACCACGGGTTCCTCGCCCAGATTGAGCCAGATCGACAGCCAGCTGCCGTCGCCCAGCCGCCAGCGCGCCACGAGGGCCTTGTCGCCCAGCACGGTCACGCCCTCGGCGCGGGCGTTGCGCAGGCGCGGCATCAGTTCGTTGCGGCGGATCGACAGCAACTCGCCGTAGTAGTGGTGCCACGCGCGGCAATAGCCGTCGGTGTCGTCACAGATCGGGCGGGACGCCTCGAAGGTCTCCGGCGCGTTGGGATCGGCGATCTGCGTCGAGCGGGTGTCGTCGCGGAAGGCTTCGGACGCCGCGAACTCGCGCCGGCGGCCATCGCGCACGGCCTGCGCCAGTTCGGGCGGGTGATCTGTGAAGTACAGGAACGGCGTGCGCGCGCCGTGCTCCTCGCCCATGAAGACGAGCGGGATCTGCGGGCAGAGCAGTTGCAGCGCCACGGCGGCGCGCAGCGCGTCCGGCTCCGCCAGGCTGGCCAGCCGCTCGCCGAAGGCGCGGTTGCCGGTCTGGTCGTGGTTCTGAAGGAAGGTGACGAAGGCTGTGGGCGGCAGTTGGGCGCTGGGCTGGCCGCGCCGCACCTCGCGGCCCTGCAGCGGGCCGTTCTCGTCGCCGGAGCGATGGGGCGATACCTCGCCCTGCCACGCGAAGCCTTCGGCCAGCACCCGGGCGAGGTGGTGGATGGGCGCCGTACTTGCGTCGGCAGCCACGGTCTCGGGCAGGCCGGCGTGGTACTCCCTGTAGTAGCCGTCATGCTCGCCGGTCAGCAGCACGTGCAGCGCGTGGTGGGCGTCGTCGTTCCACTGGGCGTCGTAGCCGGCGGCCAGCAGTGCGGCGTCGTTGTGGTCGTTCTCCAGCACCAGATGCAGATGGCGGCCCGGCAGGCAATGGCGCAGGTCGTGCGCCAGTTGCGGCAGCCAGCCTTCGTCCTCGATGGCGTGCACGGCGTCCAGCCGCAGGCCGTCGAAGCGGAACGATTCCAGCCAGTAGCGCGCGCTCTCGCCAAAGAACCGCCGCACCTCGGGGCGCCGGAAATCGATGGCCGGCCCCCACGGGGTCTGGCGGTCGTCGCGGAAAAAGCCGCTGGCGTAGCGGTGCAGATAGTTGCCCTCGGGGCCGAAGTGGTTGTAGACCACATCGAGCAGCACCATCATGCCCAGCCCGTGCGCGGTGTCGACCAGCGTGCGCAGGTCGTCCGGCGTGCCATAGCTGCGCTCGGGCGCGAACGGCAGCACGCCGTCATAGCCCCAGTTGCGCGCGCCGGGAAACTCGGCCAGCGGCATCAGTTCGATGGCGGTGAAGCCCAGCGCGGCCAGCCGGTGCAGTTGCGCGGTGGCGCCGGCGTAGCCGCCGGCCAGCCCCACGTGCATTTCATAGATCACGGCCTCGTGCCAGGGGCGCCCGCGCCATTCGGTGTGGTGCCACGCGAACGGCTCGGCCGGCTGGCACAGCACGCTGGCGCCGTGCACGTCCTCGGCCTGAAGCCGGGAGGCGGGGTCCGGCACGATGGTGCCGTCGTCGAGCCGGAACCAGTAGCGCGCGCCGTCGCAGCAGGCGGTCACGGCTTCGAACCAGCCGTGCTCGGTGGGCGCCATCATCACCGGCGCCATGCCGGCCACTTCGAGCCGCACGGGCTGGTCCTCCGCGGCGGCGTCCGGCGCCCAGAGGCGGAAGCGCACGCGGCCATCGGCCAGCCGCACCGGGCCGAAGCGGTAGGATTCGGCGCTTTCATCGTCACATGGCAGCAGGCGCGTGTCCGCGCCGAGCGTCTGCCATTGCGGAACCGGGGGCACGGGCCTGGCGCCGGTACCGGGCGCGGGCATGGCATACATCATGGTGCGCTACCTTCAGGCCGGCAGGCCCGGTGTGACCGGTTCCACGGCGGGCGTGGGCAGGGCGGGACGAGGGGCGCGCGACGGACGCGCGGCGGGGGCCGCCACGGCATCCGGCAGCGGGGCGGGTACTGCGGCGGGAACATGGGCGAGGGCCGGCGCCAGCGCGCGGTACATCGCCAGATACTGTTGCGCCGGACCTTCCCAGCCGAACTCCGTCTGCATGCCGGCACGCTGCATCGCGCGCCAGTGGCGGGGGCGGTGGAACCAGTCTAGTGCGCGCGTGATGGCGGCGCCCATCGTTTCGACCGAATCGCCATCGAAGACGATGCCGGTGGCGCGGGGAGCAGGCAAGACATCCTCGCCCACATCGCGCACGGTGTCAGCCATGCCGCCCACGCGGGAGACGATGGGCACTGTGCCGTAGCGCATGGCGTAGACCGGGGTCAGGCCGAATGGCTCGAAGCGGCTGCCGTGCAGCAGGGCGTCCGCGCCGGCGTGGAGCAGGTGGGCGTCTTCCTCGCGATAGCCGATGGACACGCCCACGCGGTCCGGGTGGCGGGCGCCGAGCGCGCGGTAGGCCGCCTCCAGCGCCGGATCGCCGCAGCCGAGCACCGCGAACTGCACATGGTCATGGCGGCGCAGCGCCGCCTCCATCGCCAGCACGGCCACATCGGCCATTTTCTGGTGGGTGAGCCGGCTGCCCATGGCGATCAGGGGCCGGTCCGGCGCCTGCGCCAGGCCGTGGCGCGCCTGCAGCGCGGCCTTGCAGGCGCGCTTGCCGGTGAGGTCGCGGGCGTCGTAGCGCTGCGGCAGCAGGCGGTCGGCGCGGGGCGACCACGCGTCCGTGTCCACGCCATTGGGAATGGCGCCGAGCACCTCGGCGCGGTGGCGCAGCAGGCCGTCCAGCCCATGGCCGAAGGGTTCGGTGAGGATCTCGCGCGCATAGGTGTGGCTCACCGTGGTCACGCGGTCCGCGTAGCGGATACCGGCCTTCAGGAAATTGACCTTGCCCCAGAACTCGATGCCATCCGGCGTCAGGCAGGCCGGCGGCAGGCCCAGCGCGGCGGCGCGCTCCATCGGAAACACGCCCTGGAAGGCGAGGTTGTGGATGGTGGCCACGGTGGGCACCGGCAGGCCGCGCGCGCGCATCAGCAGTGGCGTGAGCGCCGCATGCCAGTCGTGCGCGTGGACCAGTTGCGGCGCCGGCAGCGGGGTCTCGCCGGCGGCGATGAGCGTGGCGGCGTGGGCCAGTGCGGCGAAGCGCTGGGCGTTGTCGCAGAAGTCGCGCCCGGTGGCGTCTACATAGAGCGAGCCGGGCCGGTCATAGAGCGAGGGGCAGTCCAGCAGCACCACGCGCACGCCGCTATCGGGCGTCTGGCCTTCCAGCAGCCGCGCCGGGCTGTGGCCGGGCGGCAGCGCCATCGGCAGCCGGATCGCGCCGAGGCTGCGCAACTGCTTCGCCGCCGCCATGGCCCGGGGATAACCGGGCATCAGGATCGTGACATCGGCGCCGCGCTGATGCAGCGCCTGCGCCAGTCCGCCCACCACATCCGCCAGCCCGCCGGTCTTTGCCAGGGGGTGCGCCTCTGCCGCCACAAACAGGATGTTCGCGTTCAAGATGAGACTCCGCTTCCAGGTCGGTTGGAAACGAACGCGCGGGCGGCTTGCCTGCCGCCATCGCGCCGGGTTCGTTCTTCTTGGCTTGCCTGCGCATTGCGCCCCCTGCGCACGGGGGCGCCGATCCGCTGGGGCCGGAAGGCGGCGGATGGCGAGCGAACAACCCGGGGTGCGAAGGGGCGCAGAAAATCGCGCGGCTTCAGCAATGCGAACTCCGTGCCAGCATGCTGCACTGCGTGACGGGCGCGCCGCGTCGTGGCTGGTGGGGACGGCGGCGGCCCGGCAGGGCGGGGTTGTGTATAAGGTGCCCGCCCGGTTGTAGAAACTACCGCGCCTGCTGCCGTCGAAGAGCCATCGACAACATTTACGATCCACTGCCCCCGCAGCGCTCGCTGAAGGTGTCGATGCCTTCGGCCTCCGCAAGACGGGCGCCTTGCACCTGCCCGCTGGACCGGTGCAGCAGGCACACCGGCACCGCCCGTGCGCGCCAGACGCGCTGGCAGTACTGCTCGATCGCCCGGTCGGACGAGAACCGCCCCGAGCGCGCGCTGGAGAGCACGGACATGCGTTGCCAGCGCTCGTTGTCGACGTAGGCGGCCGAGACCTGCTGCTGGCAGTGCAGGTAGGAGGCGAAGTCGGCCATCAGCAGGTAGGGGTCGTGCTGGAGCAGGCCGTCGAACAGCGGGCGGAACACGGCGGCGTCGCCCTTCGAGAAGAAGCCGTGCTGGATCAGGTCCACCACCGCGCGCAGCTCGGGGCTGCTGTCGTAGTAGGTGGAGGGGTGGTAGCCGGCGGCCTTGAGCGCGTAGACCTCGGACGCGTTGAGGCCGAACGGGAAGAAGTTGTCGGCGCCGATGGCGTCGCGCAGCTCGATATTGGCGCCATCCATGGTGCCGATGGTGATGGCGCCGTTCATCGCGAACTTCATGTTGCCGGTGCCGGAGGCCTCCTTGCCGGCCAGCGAGATCTGCTCGGAGAGGTCGGCGGCGGGGTAGATCTTCTGGCCGTGGGTGACGTTGAAGTTGGGCAGGAATACCACCTTGAGGCGGTCTCGCACCTGCGGGTCGCGGTTGACCACGCCCGCCACCGAGGTGACGAAGCGGATCATCAGCTTGGCGTAGTGGTAGCCGGGCGCGGCCTTGCCGGCGAACAGGAAGGTGCGCGGCTGCACGTCCGCGTGCGGATCGGACTTGATGCGGTGGTAGAGCGCGATGATATGGAGCACGGCCAGGTGCTGGCGCTTGTACTCGTGGATGCGCTTGACCATCACGTCGAACATCGAGTCCGGGTCCACCACCACGCCGGTGGTGTCGCGCACGAGGCGAGCCAGGTCCTGCTTGTTCTCGCGCCGCACGGCCTGCCAGCGTTCCCGGAAGGCGGGGTCGTCGGCGTACGGCTCCAGCGCCTGGATCTGGTCGAGGTCCTTGATCCAGCCGTCGCCGATGGCTTCGCTGACCAGCCGCGTCAGCCGGGGATTGGCCAGCGCCAGCCAGCGGCGCGGCGTGACGCCGTTGGTGATGCTGGTGAACTTCTCCGGCCACATCTCGTAGAGATCCTTGAGCACGTCCTCGCGCATCAGCCGGGAGTGCAGCTCCGCCACCCCGTTGATGGTGTGACTGCCAACGCACGCCAGATGGGCCATGCGCACGTGCCGCTCGCCGTGCTCGCTGATCAGCGAGAGCCGCGCCAGCCGCGATTCATCGCCATAGAAGCGGATGCGCACCTCGTCCAGGAAGCGCGCGTTGATCTCGTAGATGATTTCCAGGTGGCGCGGCAGGATGCGCTGGAACAGCGGCAGCGGCCATTGCTCGAGCGCCTCCGGCAGCAGGGTGTGGTTGGTGTAGGCGAAGGCGCGGCGGGTGATGTGCCAGGCTTCGTCCCAGGCCAGGTCATGGTCGTCGATCAGCAGCCGCATCAGCTCGGCAATGCCCACCGCCGGGTGGGTGTCGTTGAGCTGCACCGTGAACTTCTCGTGGAAGCGCGTGACCGGCAGGCCCTGCGTGGCCAGCAGGCGCAGCATGTCCTGCAGCGAGCAGGACACGAAGAAGTACTGCTGCTCCAGCCGCAACTCCTTGCCCTGCTGGGTCTCGTCGTTGGGGTAGAGCACCTTGGTGAGGTTCTCCGACGTCACTTTCTTGTTCACCGCGCCGAGATAATCGCCCCGGTTGAAGGTGTGGAAGTCGAACGCCTCGGTGGCTTCCGCGCGCCACAGCCGCAGCGTGTTGACCGTGTTGACGCGGTAGCCGAGGATCGGCGAGTCGAACGGCACCCCCACCACCATCTTGGCCGGCACCCAGCGCACGCGGTAGCGGCCCCGGTCGTCGGTGTAGTGCTCGGTATGGCCGCCCAGCCGCACCTCCACCGCCCATTCGGAGCGCTGGATCTCCCACGGATTGCCGTTGCGCAGCCACGTGTCGGTGCTCTCCACCTGCATGCCGTCGATGATGCTCTGGTGGAAGATGCCGTACTCGTAGCGGATGCCGTAGCCCAGCGCCGGAATCTCCAGCGTGGCGAGCGAATCCATGAAGCAGGCCGCCAGTCGCCCCAGGCCGCCGTTGCCGAGGCCGGGCTCCTCCTCCTGCGCGAGGATATGGTCGAGGTCCAGGTTGAGCGCGGCCATGGCGGCGCGCACTTCGTCCGCGATGCCGAGGTTGACGAGGTTGTTGCCGAGGTGCGGCCCCATCAGGAATTCGGCGGACAGGTAGGCCACCGTGCGCGACGGCTGGCTCTGGTAGGCCTCGGCGGTGCTGATCCAGCGCTGCACCAGGCGGTCGCGCACGGTGTGGGCGAGCGCCTGGTAGAGGTCGTTGCCGCTGGCGTGGCTGGGCACCATGCCCTGGGTGTAGAACACGTGATCGAGAAAGGCCCGCCGGATGGTGGCGCTGGACATCGACGTCCGGGTGTCGTCCGAGTGTTCGGCCGCGGGAGAGGGACCAGAGGGACCAGCGGGACCAGCGGGACCAGCGGGACCAGAAGGGCCGGAAGGGGCTGGCCGCAGCCGGGATGCTTCGTTCATCACTTGGCTCCTGAAAGGCTGAAAAAGCTGGCTGGTATGGAAACTGCTGCCTTGTCGGGGGTGTCTACCTGTGGGTGTCCTACCCATGGGTGTTCCACCCATTCCCTGCGACGACGAGGCCCCCAGCATGTCGAACCATATTCCGCATGATCCCGCGCGCCGGCCCGACCGCCGGCCCGACCAGTGTCCCGACCACAACAAGGAGAAGGGAGACCAGCCCGCGCGCAACCTGCCCGACAAGCATCCGGTGCCGCCTTCCGTGAAGCGGCACAACAGCGAATCGGACGAGCCGCCCGTCGAGAATTACTGAAACGGTTCATTATCGACAGACCCCCGGCGGCGCCGTCTGGTTCACCCCCGGCGGCGCCCTCACCTCGTCCATGGCGCGGGCGTGAGCACCGTCTATGATGAAAGCGCCGGTGCTCACGCCGGCGGGAGTCGTGCTCCCACCTACGGGCCGGGATAACCGCCATCCCCCGGTCCCTCCAGGTTGGCTTCCAAGAATAGCCGCGACTGCGCCATAAGAGAGGGAGTTCCTATGCCGGATCGGCAGATGCCGGGCCTCGCATCCATGGGTGAGGGGGCCCGTGCCGCCGCAGGCGCCATGCATGACACGGCGCCCCTTGCTCCGCGCGCGAGTGCCTGGCTCGCCGCGCTGGATGACGTCGCCATCTTCGACCTCACGCCCGAGGGCTGCGTGCGCACGTGGTCCGAGGCCGCCGAACGTGCCTTGCTCTACACCGCCGACGAGGTGACCGGCTGCCAGCTCGCCCGCTTCCACACCCCCGAATCGATCCAGTCCGGCGAGCCCGCGCGCCTGCTGGACACCGCCCGTACGCTGGGCCGGGCCGAGGAACGCGGCTGGCGCGTGCGCCGCGACGGCACCGCGTTCTACGCCGCCGTGGTGATCCAGGCCATCAACTACGCCGATGGCGCCCCGGACGGCTTCGCGGTGGTCTACCGCGACATCACCATCCGCTACGCCGCCGAGGAACGCGCCCGGGAGGTGGAGGCGCGCCACCAGCAACTGCTCGACACGCTGCACGAGCAGGCAGTCTGCGAACTCGGGTTCGATGGCGAGATCCGCGTCTGGAATGCCGGCGCGACGGCGCTGTTCGGCTACAGCCCGGAGGCGGCGGTGGGCCGGCCGGTCTCGCTGCTGTATTCCCGCCAGGACGTGGCCAGCGGCCATGACCTCGCCACGCTGGGCGAGGTGCGCACCAACGGCCAGTGGACCGGCGAGGCGCGCCTGCAGCGGCAGGACGGCATGCTGGTGCGCTGCCATATCCGGCAGGCGCTGCTGCGCGACGCCGGCGGCTGCCCGGTCGGCATCCTGTGGACCGCGCGCGATATGTCTGACATGGCCCGGCTCGAGGAACTGGAGGGCGCCGGCCGGCGCGTGCAGGCCTTCCTCGCCATCCTGGCCCACGAGCTGCGCAATCCGCTGGCGCCSATCCGCAACGCCGTGGACGTGATCCGCCTGACGCCCTCGACGGACACGCGCATCCGCCACTGCGCCGAAATCATCGGCCGCCAGCTGCAACTGCTGACGCGGCTGGTCGCCGATTTGATGGACGTGGGCCGCGTCACCACGGGCAAGCTCAAGGTGCAGCCGGTGCCGACGATGGTCAACGACATCGTCACGTCTGCGGTGGAGGCCATCCGGCCCGCGCTGGACGCGGCGGGGCAGAGCCTCTCGCTCACGCTGCCCGCTGGCCCGGTCTTCGTCAATGCCGATGCCGGGCGGCTGGGGCAGGTGCTCTCGAACCTGCTGAGCAACGCCACCAAGTACACGCCGCGTGGCGGCGCCGTCTCGATCCACATGACCACCGAGGGTGGCAACGTGATCACGGCGATTGGCGACTCGGGCAAGGGCATCGCGCCGGAGGCGCTCGACCGCATCTTCAACCTGTTCGCGCAGGAGGGCGATGATGGCGAGCGCGGCGGGCTCGGCATCGGCCTGGCGCTGGCGCGCGCCGTGGTGGAAGCGCATGGCGGCGCCATCCAGGCCAGCAGCGGCGGGCCGGGGCGCGGCAGCACCTTCACCGTGATCCTGCCGGAGGTGGAAATGGACGGCGCCACCGTGCCGCGCGCAACCGCCACCGATTGCACCGGGCTGCGCATCCTGATCGTGGATGACAGCGCCGACTCCGCCGACAGCATGGCCGAACTGCTGACCGTGCTCGGCCACGACGCCCGGCCGGCCTACAGCGGCATGCAGGCGCTGGAACTGGTGCGCGACTTCGCCCCGGACGTGGTGCTGCTCGACCTGGAGATGCCGGACATGAACGGCTTCGAGGTGCTGGCGGTGCTGCGGCCCGATCCGGCCAACACCGCCAATGCCGATGGCACCGGCCCGCGCATCTTCGCCCTGACCGGGCACGGCACGTCGGACGACCGCAAGCGCACGCTGGCGGCCGGCTTCGATGAGCACCTCGTCAAGCCGCTGTCGATCGAGACGCTGTGCCGGGCGCTGGCGGGGGATGGGGCGGGGTGAGCGTGGTGGGTGGCTTGATGCGCCGCCCCTCTCCCCCGGCCCCTCTCCCAGGGGGAGAGGGGAGACCACCGAGGGTTTTCTCCCCTCTCCGAGGGCGATAGGGGAGACCACCGAGGGTTTTCTCCCCTCTCCGAGGGGGAGAGGGGAGACCACCGAGGGTTTTCTCCTCTCTCCGAGGGCGATAGGGGAGACCACCGAGGGTTTTCTCCCCTCTCCCTCCGGGAGAGGGGCGGGGGAGAGGGACGGCGCCCCCCTACCGACCACGCCCATCTCAACCATCCCCCCGCACCGCCGCCACGCGCACGCGCACGTCCGCATGATCGAAGAGCTCGCGCACATCGGCGTCGAGCCGGCGCTGCCAGTTGGGGTGCCCGGTCACCGTGCCGGGCAGGTTGGGCTGCTCGGCGGCGCCCAGCAGGTCTTCCACGGGCACCAGCCGTAGCGGGGTCCGCGCGCGGGACAGCCAGCGCAGCACCGCTTCCACGGGGGCGGACGCCGCGTCGGGCTCGGCACCATCGACCACCCCGCCCGCGCACATGGCCTGCCACAGCGCCGTGCGCTCGGCGGCGCGCATCGCCATCAGGCCGGCTTCGGTCTCCCCCTCGCCCAGTTGATGCAGCCGCGCGCGCCAGGCGATGTCGTGGCCGGCCCACCAGCCGGCGATGGTCGGCAGGTCGTGCGTGGTGGTGGTGGCTACCGCCTGCGCGGGCCATTGCTCGGGCGGCAGGAACGGGGCGGGGGTGTCGGTGTCTTCGGCAGCATCCTCGTCCGCCGGCTGGCGTTCGAACCACAGCACGTCGATGCCCATCACGCCGCGCGCGGCCAGTGCCGTGTTGAGCGTCTCCGGCACCGTGCCGAGGTTCTCGCCGATGATGATGGCGCGCTGCCGCCACGACTCGATTGCCACCAGCCGCAACAGGTCATCCAGCGGATAGGTCAGGTAGGCGCCCGCCGTGGCCGGCGCGCCGGCCGGCACCAGCCACATCCGCGCCAGCCCCAGCACGTGGTCGATGCGCAGCCCGCCGGCATGGGCGAGGTTGGCGCGCAGCATCTCGATAAAGGCGGCGTAGCCGTTGCGGCGCAGCCCGCGCGGCGAGAACACCGCCACGCCCCAGTCCTGCCCGAGCGGGTTGTAGACGTCTGGCGGCGCGCCGGCGTGGAAGCCGTTGAGGATCTCGGTCTGGCGCATCCACGCGTGGCTGCCGCCGGGATCGGTGCCCACGGCGAGGTCGGCGATCAGTCCCACGGCCATGCCGGCGGCGCGCGCGCGGTGCTGCGCGGTGTCCAGCCCGTGCGCGGCCAGCCATTGCAGGAAGGCGTGATAGCCGATCTCCTGCGGAAACTGGGTCTCGAAGGCGGCCACCGCCGAACTGTCCGGCGAGCGCAGGGTGACCGGCCACTGGCGCCAGTCGGATGCCGCTTGTCGCCGCGCGTCATCCCCGTCATTGCTGGCTTGCGCCAGCAGGCTGGCCTGGATGGCCTCGAAGCAGGCGTGGGCCAGCAGCCCGCTGCCGCCGCGCGCGCGGAAGGCGGCGAAGGCCTGTTGGGCGTCCGTGCTGAGCAGGGTGTCATGGCGGTCCCACAGCCAGCGCAGCAGCGCATGGCGTGCCACGGACAGCGTGGGCCAGTCGATTTCGTCGCGCGCCTCGGCGGCGGCCAGCCGGTGGCCGATGTTCAACGCCGCGATGCCCTGATCGACCGCGTCCTGCCCGAACACGGCGGCGGGGTCGGCGTAGAGCGCGTTGTGGAAGATCCGGCTCGACGGCGCGTAGGGGCTGTAGCGCGCCGGCAGCGCTGCAAAGCCGGCGTGGAGCGGGTTGATGGCGACGGCGTCGGCGCCTTCGCGCGCGGCCGCCTCGCAGGTCAGGGCCAGCGTGGTGAGATCGCCCAGCCCGGTGGGCGCCCCCCGGCGCAGGCCGTAGAGCTGCACGGAGAGCCCCCACGGCTTGCTCGCATGTACCGCGCGCGGGTTGGCGGATGGGTTGGCAGACAGTGCATCGGCCACGCCGTAGCAGCGCGGTGGCGCCACGGCCAGCGTGGTGGCCAGATCGCCGAGCAGCAGGCGGTGGTAGCCCCAGTCCGCGACCGGGGGGATTTCCATCAGCCCGTCCGCATTGCGCTGGGCGATGCCCTCGATCACGCGGCCATCCTCCAGTTCGAGCCGATAGGGGCGCTGCGCCAGCGTGTGCGCCCACCGCACGGTCACGGGCTGGCCCTGATCAGCCGTGAGCAGCGGCGGCAGCGGGTGGGATGCGTCGTCGGCGGCGAGCCGCGCGAGCGAGGATTCACAGGCGCCGGGCGTGTCGCAGGGCAGGTCGAGCGCGGCCAGCACCGCGTGCAGGGCGTCCTCGGTAAGGGCCTGGGGCCGGCCCCAGGCATCGCGCCACTGGGTCTGCAGGCCGGCGCGTTCGGCCAGTCGCTGCAGGGCGTCGGTGTCGTGGCTCATCGCGGGGGTTCCTCTTTGCGGACGTCTTCATTGCGAACCCTTGGCACGCTGGCCAGCAGTAGCGCCACGCTGTGGGCCACCACGGTGTAGCCGGGCTGGCCGTCGTCGCCGTTCGCAAGCGGGCTTTCGCCGGCATCCGGCGCGGCGCTGTCGAACAGCACGCGCCAGTCCTCGCCTGGGGCCGGCGCGCGGAAGGTGACGTCGTCGTTGCCGGCGTTCAGGCACAGCAGCATCACCGCCACCTCGTCCTCGCCGTTGCCGGGCGTGGCGCGGCGCAGCGCCAGTGTGCGATCTTCGCCATTGGCCCACTGCTCGGGCGACAGCTCGTTGCCATCGGCCCCGAACCACGCGATGTCCGGCACGCCCGGCGCCGGGCGCGAGCGGCCGTGCACGAAGCGGTTCTCGGTCAGCATCGGTACCTGTCGGCGCAGCGCCAGCAACTGGCTCACGCAGGCCATCATCGGCGCGTTGGCGGGGTTGGCGGCGTCCTCCCAGTTCAGCCACGAGAGCGGGCTGTCCTGGCAGTAGGCGTTGTTGTTGCCCTGCTGGCTGCGGCCCCATTCGTCGCCGGCGGTGAGCATCGGCGTGCCCTGGGAGAGCAGCAGCGTGGCCATCATCGCCCGGGCCACGCGGCCACGGGTTTCGAGGATCTGCTCGTCGTCGGTGGGGCCTTCCACGCTGCCGTCCGGGCTCCAGTTGGCGCTGGCGTTGTCGTCGTTGCCGTCGCGGTTGTCCTCGCCGTTGGCCTCGTTGTGCTTGCTGCTGTAGCTGACGAGGTCGGCCAGCGTGAAGCCATCGTGCGCGGTGATGAAGTTGACGCTGGCCCACGGCTTGCGGTGGCGGCGGTCGAACAGGTCCGCCGAGCCGGTGAGCCGCGCGGCCAGTTCGCCGCGCTGGCCGGCATCGCCACGCCAGAAGCGGCGCACGTTGTCGCGGAACTTGTCGTTCCATTCGGCAAAGCCGGGCGGATGGTTGCCTACCTGATAGCCGCCGGGGCCGAGGTCCCACGGCTCCGAGATCAGCTTCACGCGCGACAGCACCGGGTCCTGGAGGAGGGCGTCGAAGAAGCCCGCGCCGGGGTCGAAGCCGGTGGCCTCGCGGCCCAGCGTGCTGCCGAGGTCGAAGCGGAAACCATCCACGTGGAAGGCCTCCACCCAGTAGCGCAGCGAGTCCATCACCATCTGCAGCACGCGCGGGTGCGAGAGGTTCAGCGTATTGCCGCAGCCGGTGTCGTTGATGTAGTGGCGCTCGTCGCCCGGAATCAGCCGGTAGTAGCTGGCGTTGTCCAGCCCGCGCCAGGACATGGTCGGCCCCAGCTCGTTGCCTTCGCAGGTGTGGTTGTAGACCACGTCGAGAATGACCTCGATGCCGGCCGCGTGGAGCCGGCGGATGGCCACCTTGGCCTCGTGCAGCTCGTTGGCGGACAGGTAGAGCGGCTCCGGCGCGAAGAACGCCAGCGTGTTGTAGCCCCAGTAGTTGCGCAGGCCGCGCTCCACGAGGAAGCGGTCCTGCAGGAAGGCGTGGATCGGCAGCAGCTCCACCGCCGTCACGCCGAGCCGGTGCAGGTGATCGACGAAACGCGGATCGGCCAGCGCGGCGAAGGTGCCGCGATGGTGCGGCAGCAGGTCTTCGCGCTGCATGGAGGCGCCGCGCACGTGCACCTCGTAGATCGAGGTTTCCGGCCACGGGCGGTCCAGCCGGCGGTCTTCGCCCCAGTGGAAGCTTTCGTCGACGACCACGGCCTTCGGCATCATCGGCGCGCTGTCGCGGCGGTCGGGCGTCAGGTCCGCGCGCGGGCTGTTGAGCCGGTAGCCGAACAGCGCGTCCGACCAGCGCGCCGGGCCGTTCAGCAGCCGCGCGTAGGGATCGAGCAGCAGCTTGTGGGGGTTGAAGCGGTGGCCCCGGGTCGGCTCGTAGGGGCCGTAGGCGCGGTAGCCGTACAGCGCGCCGGGCTGGGCCAGCGGCAGGTAGCCGTGCCAGACCTCGTCGGTGCATTCGGGCAGCGGCAGGCGGTGGATCTCCCTGCGGCCGTTGGCGGAGAACAGGCACAGCTCGATGCGCGTGGCATTGGCGGAGAAGACTGCGAAGTTGACGCCCAGGCCGTCCCAATGCGCGCCAAGGGGGTAGGGCTTGCCGGGCAGCAGACGGTCGATCGTGGCAATCGCCATGTGCATGGCTCCTTTCTTCTGGTTATTCTGGGTGGCTCGTGATGACAGCTTTCAGAGGGTGTCAGCGGGGTGTCAACGGGGCGGGCGGTAGCGCAGGACCAGCGTAGCCAGCGGCGGCAGGGTCAGCGTGACCGAGGCCGGCTGGCCGTGGGACGCCGCGTGGGACGCCTCCACCCGGCCGCCATTACCGAGGTTGCTGCCGCCGTAGTAGCCGGCATCGGTATTCAGGCATTCCTCCCAGTCGCCCGCGAACGGCACGCCGAGGCGGTAGCCCTCGCGCGGCACCGGGGTCATGTTGACGACCACCAGCGCCACCTCCTGGCTGTCTGGCGCGGCGCGGCGCAGGTAGGCGAAGACGCTGTTCTGGTGATCGTCGCCGACAATCCACTGGAAGCCTTCGGGCCGGTGATCCATGGCGTGGAGGGCCGGCAGCTCGCGGTACAGCCGGTTCAGGTCGCGCACCAGCGAGTGCACGCCACGGTGCAGCGGCTGGTCCAGCAGCGGCCAGTCGAGTTCCTCGTCGTGGTTCCACTCGCGCCATTGGGCGAATTCGCCGCCCATGAACAGCAGCTTCTTGCCGGGATGCGTCCACATGAAGCCGTAGTAGGCGCGCAGGTTGGCAAAGCGCTGCCAGTCGTCCCCGGGCGCCTTGCCGATCATCGACCCCTTGCCGTGTACCACTTCATCGTGCGAAAGCGGCAGCACGAAGGCTTCCGACCATGCGTAGACCAGCCCGAAGGTCAACTCGTTGTGATGCCAGGGGCGGTGGATCGGGTTCTGGCTCAGGTAGCGCAGCGAGTCGTGCATCCAGCCCATATTCCACTTGAAGTCGAAGCCGAGCCCGCCGGACGCCACGCTGGCCGTCACGCCGGGCCACGCCGTGGATTCCTCGGCGATGGTCAGTGCGCCGGGGCAGCGCTCGTGGACGATGGTGTTCAGGTCGCGCAGGAAGGCCACGGCCTCCAGGTTCTCGCGCCCGCCGAAGCGGTTGGGCACCCACTGGCCCGGCTCGCGGCTGTAGTCGCGGTAGAGCATGGACGCCACGGCGTCCACGCGCAGCGCATCGGCATGGAACTGTTCGAGCCAGTGCACCGCCCCCGCCAGCAGGAAGCCGCGCACCTCGTTGCGGCCGAGGTTGTAGATCAGCGTGTTCCAGTCCTGATGGAAGCCCTCGCGCGGGTCCTGGTGCTCATAGAGCGCCGTGCCGTCGAACTCGGCCAGCCCGTGCGGGTCGGTGGGGAAGTGCGCGGGCACCCAGTCGAGGATCACGCCGATGTCGGCCTGATGGCAGCGATCGACGAAGGCGGCGAACTGGTCCGGCGGGCCGAGTCGCGAGGTGGGCGCGAACAGCGACAGCGGCTGGTAGCCCCAGGAGCCGCCGAACGGGTGTTCGGTGATCGGCAGCAGCTCGATATGCGTGAAGCCAAGGTCGCGGATATAGGGCACCAGCCGGTCGGCCAGGATTTCCCAGCCGTGCGCGGTGTCGTTGGCGGCGCGCTGCCAGGACATCGCGTGGAGTTCGTAGACGGACATCGGCGTGGCATAGGGATCGGCGCTGGCGCGCTTTTCCATCCACGCCTGGTCGTTCCACTGGAATGGCGGGGCGCCGTGGCCGCGGCAGGCCACCACGGACGCCGTGGCGGGCGGCGGTTCGGTGGCCAGCGCCACCGGGTCGGCCTTGTCCGGCAGGGCGTGGCCCTGCGCGCCGATGATGTCGTACTTGTAGCGGCTGCCGCCGTGGGCGCCGAGCGCCTCCGGGATGAACACTTCCCAGATGCCGGCGCCGTGGCGCAGGCGCATGGGGTGGCGCACCGGGTTCCAGCCGTTGAAGTCGGCGATGACCGATACGCGCTGGGCGTTGGGCGCCCACACCGCGAAGCGCACGCCGGCTTCGCCATCGACGGTCAGGCATTGCGCGCCGAGGCACTGGCCGAGTTCGAGGTGGCGGCCTTCGTTGAGCAGGTGCAGGTCCAGATCGCCCAGCAGCAGGCCGAAGGCGTAGGGGTCGGCGCTGCATTGCTCGTTGCCGTCCGGCCAGCGGATCAGCAGGCGGTAGTCGCCCGGTTGTGGCGCCTCCGTGCCGGGCAGGCGGCCGGCGAACACGCCGCCGGGGTGCAGCGCGGTCATCGGCGCGATAGGTTTGCCCGCCCGGTCGGCCAGCGAGACCGATTCGGCGCCCGGCGCGATGGCGCGCACCACCACGCCGTGGTCGTCCCGGTGGGGGCCGAGCACGCCGAACGGGTCGGCCAGCCGGCCCTGCAGCAGCGCGTCGATCACGGCATCGGGCAGCGTTGGGGTGCGTTCCATCGTGGCGCTATTAGTTCGTGCCATCGTTGGCTCCCAGCAGCTTGCGGACGAGCCGGGCCAGCCCGCTCGTGGGCAGGTCGATCCATGCCACGCGGTTGGCGGCCTCATAGCCCACTTCATAGGCGGCGCGCTCAAGCAGGAACAGGTCGAGCAATTGCGCCATCTGTCCCGGCTCGGCCCATTGCTGCGGCGCGGCCTGCATCGACTGCTGGTAGCAGTTCAGGAAGGCCTGGCTGGCGGCGCTGCGGAAGCGCTCCAGCAGCGCGGCGCGGCGCTCCGCCAGCGCGGGCGGCAGCGTGGCGTGGGTGCGCTCCTGCCGGTCCGTGCCGACCGTGGCCGCCGCATAGTCGAGCGAGCGCAGCAGCCCCGCCACATCGCGCAGCGGCGAGGTCTTGCGCCGGCGGAAGGCCAGCGGCTGGCGCGGTTCGCCTTCGAAATCGACGATATAGGTGTCGCTCTGGGCGATCAGCACCTGCCCGAAGTGGAAATCGCCGTGGATGCGGGTCTGGAGGCTGCCCGGGGCGGCCTGCGCCAGGCGTGCCACCAGCTTGGGCAGCTTGCCGCGCGCGGCGACCAGCGTCTCGATATCGGTGGCGAAGGCGCCGGTGGCGTTCTGGCGGCGGGCTTCAAGCAGATCGAGCGCCTCGTTGAGGGACTTCAGCGCTTCCTCGGCCCATTCGCCGGCCTGCGCCTCGGTGGCGGGTTCGGGCGAGAAGGCGGCCTCGTCGCTGGGCCGGGCCAGCACCGCGTGCAACTCGGCCAGACGGCGGCCCAGCGTGCCGACCATGGTCGAATAGCCGGCCATGGCTTCGACGAACTCGCCGTCGGCGTCTTCGGACGGCATGGCGTCGTCGATCAGGCGGCTCAGGTAGTCGAGCGTCCAGTCCCAGCCATCGCCCTGATTGAGGATGTAGCCCTGCAGCAGCATCAGCGTGTGCGGCGTGCCATCGGCGCCGGTGCGCACCACCTCGCCCAGCAGCGGCGCGGAGTGTGCGTAGCCTTGGCTGGTCAGGTAGCGCGTCATCTCGGCTTCCGGATGGATGCCGCCCGCCACCCGGCGCACCAGCTTGAGCACGCCGTTGTTGCCGTAAGCGAGCGAGCTGTTGGACTGTTCGGCGGACATCCACTGCACGGGCTGGTCTTCCAGCGTCACCCCGGCCAGCCCTGGCTCGGGCAGGAAGCGGATCACGCCGTGCGTGGTCGGTGCCTCGGTGCCGTCGCGCATGGCCTTGACCACGGCGCGGGCGTAGGCCTCCACCACGAAGCCATCGGTGGCCACGCCCACGCGGCTGCCCCGGCGCACGCGCGCCATGGACAGGCCGTGCATCAGTTGCGGCATGCCTTCGGTGTTCTCGCGGTCCCACAGCAGTGCCACCGGTAGCTGGTAGCACTCGGTGCGGCCTGGCAGGGCCACCTCGACCTCGCAATGGAAGACCTCCTCGTTATTGCCGACGCGGGCGATCGGCCATGCGTAGGTCACGGTCACGCGCTCGATGCGGTCCGCCTTGGAGGCGAACCAGCGCCGGCGGGCGAGGTAGATCGGCAGGACTTCGGTGGTCAGCGCGCGGCGGGCGGACTCGGTCAGTTCCGAGCGTCCGGCGTTGTTCTGGAGTACCAGGGTGATTTGATCGGCCATTTGCTCGGGGGCGTCCACGTGCCAGGAAGGCGGCTGGGCGTCCTCGCTCAACACAAACCAGTAGAAACCATACGGCGGCAGCGTGAGCAGGTAGGTCAGCTGGCCGATGGCCGGGAAGGGCGTGGCGCCAAGCATCTCCACCGGCACGCGGCCCTGGAATTGGGAGAGGTCCAGCTCCACGGCCTGCGGCGCGCGGGACAGGTTGGCCACGCACAGGATGTGCTCGCCATCGAACTCGCGCAGATAGGCCAGCACCTTGCGGTTGCCGGGGAACAGGAAGCGCAGCGTGCCGCGCCCGAAGGCGTGATGCTGCCGGCGCAGGGCCAGCATGCGGCGCATCCAGTTCAGCAGCGAGTGCGGGTCGCGGTTCTGGGCTTCGACGTTGACGGCCTCGTAGCCGTACAGCGGCCCCTGCAGCGGCGGCAGCACCAGCCGCTCGGGGTCGGCGTGGGAGAAGCCGCCATTGCGGTCCGGCGACCACTGCATCGGCGTGCGCACGCCATCGCGGTCGCCGAGGTGGATGTTGTCGCCCATGCCGATCTCGTCGCCGTAGTAGATCACCGGCGTGCCGGGCATCGAGAACAGCAGGCTGTTCATCAGCTCGATGCGGCGGCGGTCGCGCTCCATCAGCGGCGCCAGCCGGCGGCGGATGCCGAGGTTGATGCGCGCGCGGCGGTCGGAGGCGTAGACCTCCCACAGGTAGTCCCGCTCGCTGCTGGTGACCATCTCCAGCGTCAGTTCGTCGTGGTTGCGCAGGAAGATCGCCCACTGGCAGTTCGGCGGCACCTCGGGGGTCTGCCGCATGATGTCGGTGATCGGGAAGCGGTCTTCCCGGGCGATGGCCATGTACATGCGCGGCATCAGCGGGAAGTGGAAGGCCATGTGGCATTCGTCGCCGACCACGCCGCCGTCCGGGCTGGCCGCGCCGGTGGTGTCGGCCGTGCCGCCGCCGCTGGCGCCGCCAAAGTACTGCTGGGCGTCTTCCGGCCACATATTGGCCTCGGCCAGCAGCAGGCGGCCGGCGTAGCGCTCGTCCAGGTGGCTGCGGATCTTGCGGATGACCTCGTGCGTCTCGGGCAGGTTCTCGTTGGTTGTGCCTTCGCGCTCCACCAGATAGGGCACGGCGTCCAGCCGCAGGCCGTCGATGCCGATGTCGAGCCAGAACCGCATCACGCTCAGCACCTCGTTGAGCACCTGCGGGTTGTCGAAGTTCAGGTCCGGCTGGTGCGAGTAGAAGCGGTGCCAGAAGTAGGCGCCGGCCTCGGCGTCCCAGCTCCAGTTCGACTTCTCGGTGTCGCAGAAGATGATGCGCGTGCCGGCGTAGGACTGGTCGTTGTCGGACCACACGTAGTAGTTGCGGGCGGCCGAGCCGGGCTTGGCCTTGCGCGCGCGCTGGAACCACGGGTGCTGGTCGGACGTGTGGTTGATCACCAGTTCGGTGATCACGCGCAGCCCGCGCGCGTGGGCTGCCGCCACGAAGCGGCGGGCCTCGGTCAGCGTGCCGTAGTCGGGGTGCACGCTGYGGTAGTCGGCAATGTCGTAGCCATCGTCACGGCGCGGCGAGGGGTAGAACGGCAGCAGCCAGATGGTGTCCACGCCGAGGTTGACCAGATAGTCGAGCTTGGCCAGCAGGCCCGCGAAGTCGCCGACGCCATCGCCATTGGCGTCATAGAACGACTTGATGTGCAGTTGATAGATGACCGCGTCCTTGTACCAGAGCGGGTCGGCGTTGAGCAGGGCGGCGCTGACGCGGTCGGATGCGCGCTTCATGCCGTATCTCCGGTTTGTTGTTGGGGCCGGACGTGCCAGAGGGCGAACGGCAGTTCATGCGGATTGAGGCGGATGCGCTGGGCCTTGCCGGTCCAGGTGAAGCGGCGACCGGACATCAGCTCTTCGGCCTGCAGGGCGCCGTGGTCGGGCAGGCCCCACTCCCAGAGCGGCAGTTCGATCGTGGATTCGCGCGGCGCGCGCGGGTCCAGGCTGATGGCGGCCAGCAGCACGTCGCTGCCGAAGGTGGGGCCTCCGGGAGGGCCCCCGGGCTCGGCCGGGACGTAGCGGGCGAAGTACAGCACCGCGTCGTCGCTGGCGTGGTAGAAGCGCACGCCCAGATGATCCTGCAGGGCCGGATGGCTGGCGCGGATCTGGTTCAGCCGCGAGATCTCGGCCACGATGTTGCCGGGCTGGTTCCAGTCGCGCACGCGGATCTGGTACTTCTCGGAGTCGAGGTATTCCTCGCGTTCCACGCCGTTCAGCACCAGCGGCGCGCCCTCGCAGACCTCGAAGCCGTTGTACATGCCCCAGAGCCCGGAGAGCAGCGCCGCCAGCGCCGCGCGGATCAGGAACGCCGGGCGTCCGCCGTCGTGCAGGTAGAACGGGTTGATGTCCGGCGTATTGACGAAGAAGTGCGGACGGTAGAACTCGCGCAGCGGGCTCTGCGTCAGCTCGGTCATGTACTCGGTCAGCTCGGCCTTGGTGTTGCGCCAGGTGAAGTAGGTGTACGACTGCGAGAACCCGAGCTTGGCCAGCCGCGCCATCATCTTGGGCCGCGTGAAGGCTTCGGCCAGGAACAGCGTGTCCGGGTGCTTGGCGCGCACGTCGGCAATCATCCACTCCCAGAACGGCAGCGGCTTGGTGTGCGGGTTATCCACCCGGAAGATGCGCACGCCCTGGTCGGCCCAGAACATCACCACGTCGCGCAGCGCCTGCCAGAGATGCTCGCCGCCGGGCGGGGCCGCGTAGAAATCGACATTGACGATGTCCTCGTACTTCTTGGGCGGATTCTCGGCGTAGCGCAGCGAGCCGTCCGGACGGTGCGAGAACCACTCGGGGTGCTCGCGCAGCCACGGGTGGTCCGGCGAGCACTGGATGGCGAAGTCGAGCGCCAGTTCCAGGCCGTGGTCGGCGGCGGCGCGGCGCAGGCGCTGGAAGTCCTCGAACGTGCCGAGTTGCGGGTGGAGGGCATCGTGGCCGCCTTCGGTACTGCCGATGGCGTACGGGCTGCCCACATCGCCCGGCTCGGCCTTGAGGCTGTTGTTGCGGCCCTTGCGGTGCGCCTGGCCGATGGGGTGGATCGGCGGAAAGTAGAGCACGTCGAAGCCCATCGCACGGATGGCCGGCAGCCGGCGGATCACATCGTCGAAGTTGCCGTGGCGATTTTCATCGCCGCTTTCCGAGCGCGGGAACAGCTCGTACCAGCTCGCGAAGCGGGCGGCGAGGCGGTCTGCCTCCACCGGCATCGCCGTGGGGTAGCGGCTGACGAACGGGCGCCCGCCGGGGGTGTCCATGGCGGCGTGCATGGCGGTTTCGGTGCGCGGGGAGAGCAGGATTTCGAGCCGCAGGGCGTCGTCGCCGGCGGCGGCCTTCAGTTCGGCCAGCAGGGCGCCGGCATCGGGGATGGCGCTGCCTTCGGGGGTGTCCAGCGTGGCGGCCACCAGCCGGGCGCCTTCCTCGATCTCCAGCGTCACGTCCACGCCGGCCTTGCGTTTCTTGCCGATCTCGTCGAGCCAGCTCGCGAAGGTATCGCGCCATGCTTCCACCGTGAACTCGTGGCGGCCCAGCGCCACGATCGGGAAGCTGCCGCGCCAGCGGTCGTTGATGACGGGGGTCATCGGCGAGGCACGCCAGACCTGCTCGCCCGGCGCGCGCCACAGCACGGCGGCGGCGAGCTTGTCGTGGCCGTCCATCCAGATATCGGCGGTGACCTCCACGCGCTCGCCCACCGTGCGGCGCACGGCGAAGCGGCCGTGGTCGGCGGAGGGCGCCAGGTTCTCGATGGCCACGCGCGGCGCCTGCATGGCGGTGGCCAGATCGCGGTCGATGGCTTTGCGGTGATTGCCATTGCCATTGCCGCTGCCATTGCGGCGCGCGCGGGGCTGCGCGCTGACCGGCAGCGCTTCATACAGGCGGATATCGGCCGGTGCCAGCGTGATCGTCGCGCTGGGGTCGAGCTGGTGGGCGGCGTCCAGCGTGCCGCCGGGGCCGCCATCGGCCGATTGCAACGTGGCGGCGGCCTGCGGCAGCGCGCTCAGCACGCGGTCCGCGCCGAACGAGGCGGGCTCGATCGGGCAGGGGTTCAGCACCACGAGCAGCGCAGCGGGGCCGGTGGCGCCGTTCGAACCATTGGCGAGGTGGCGCGGCAGGCGGGCCAGCACGGTGAGCGGCGCGTCCGGGCCGCTCACCTGCCGGACCGCGACGGCCGGCGCCGGGTCACGCGCGGCCAGCCAGGCGTTGCACTGGATCAGCTCGTGGGTGAGGTCGTAGGGGGCATCGACGATGTCATCGGGATGGCCATCGGACTGCGCCTCGGGGGCGGTATCAAGGGGCGCGCTGCCATGGGCGCCGGTCTCGAAGCCGGCCGGCACCATCAGCCCGTCGCCGATGGCGGCGGCGGTCCACAGCGCGCGGCGGGCGGCCAGCACGTCGGTGCCGTCGGGCGCCAGCGAGGGCGCGGCCAGCACGCGGCCGAAGTCGCGCAGGCGCGCCATCTCCTCGGTCAGCCACGCGCTGCGGTAGTCCCACCACGGGAGCGAGCAGAACGCGCCGTCGAACGGCGCGGTGGCAAGGTCGGCCAG
This sequence comes from Cupriavidus sp. 10L43_2, assembly GCF_056395265.1. Taxonomy (NCBI): domain Bacteria; kingdom Pseudomonadati; phylum Pseudomonadota; class Betaproteobacteria; order Burkholderiales; family Burkholderiaceae; genus Cupriavidus; species Cupriavidus sp. 10L43_2. Next base: position 19,202 of record NZ_JBFTJE010000022.1, on the reverse strand, counting down.
TTGTTGCGGGTTGGTACCGGGGGTGAAGGCCAGGAACACGGGATCTTCGCCGCCGTTCTCAGTACTGTCAGTACTGCTCCGCCCGGCGGTCTCGATGATCTCCGCCCAGTGCCGGCCCGGCACGCGCGACGGGGCGCGGCAACAGAAGCCGGCGGCGCCGGCATCGATTGCTTCGCGGATCTGGGCGCTCCACCAGGCCACCAGCGCGGGGGCGAGCCCCTCGTCGTACCAGCGCAGCCGCACGCCGGGCAGGTGGCTGTCCGTGGCATCCGGGCTGCCGCCGGGGCGGGCATGGTCGACCCAGCCATCGTGCATGCCTGCCGCCTCGGCCGGAAAGCGGTCGAGGGCGAGATCGAGCAAGGGAAGCAACCCATGTGACCGGCACGCCGCAAAGGTCGCTGCCAGGATGTCGGGGCGGATATGGGGAATGGCCCAGCCGGCCAGCAATACATGGTTGAAACCGAGTGTGGCGGTGCGCGCGAGCGCTTCCGGGTCCACCGCTCGGGAATCGGTCAGGTTCAGTTGGCAGATTCGCACGTCACAGGTCCTTGGCCGTGGCGCCGCTGCGCGCCGATTCTGACCGGGCACGCGAAGGCTGTGCCAACGCGGCGGGGTCCGGGAGCGCGCGGGCCGGGAACTGCGGTGCAGCAAGGGCAGGGGCCGATGCGGTCCGGCCGCGCGTCCGGGTCGCATATGTAAGAAATACACGGTGCCCGGCGGATGTAAAGTAAGGAATACGGCTTTCGTGAAATCCGACGAGGCGGAAGGCTATCGATAAATGGGGGCGATAATCGGCACGCCGGTGCGGAATAAATCGGCAAAAAAATCCCCGCCAAGGGGCGGGGACGATTTTCAGCGGAGGCGGCGCGCCATTATCCGGCGCGATAGACATCCAGCCGGTTGTAGAGCGTCTTCAGGCTGATGCCAAGCGCCTTGGCGGCCTGCCGCTTGTCGCCGTCGAAGCGCGACAGCGTGGCCAGGATAATCTCCCGCTGGGTATCGGCCAGTGTCGTCCCCACCCGTACGCTGACCACGCCATCGACAGTCGTCGGCCGCATCGGCTGGCTGGCGAGATTGGGATTGCCAATTTCCACGAGTTTATCGGCCAGAATATAGGCGCGATATACGGAATTCTTCAGTTCGCGCACATTGCCGGGCCAGTCATAGCGCACCAGCCGTTCGAGCGTGCTGGCCGAAAATGCTTTCTCGGTCTGTTCCATGGCGTTGAATTCGGCCAGGAAATGGCGCGCCAGCGGGACGATGTCCTCGGTGCGTTCGCGCAGCGGCGGAATATGGAGCGGGAAGACGGCCAGCCGGTACAGCAGGTCTTCGCGCAACTGGCCGTCCCGGACGGCCTCCATGGGGTCGCGGTTGGTGGCGGCCAGGATGCGGACGTCGCTCACCAGCAGGGTGTCGCCGCCCACGCGGTGGAAGTTACGGCTTTCCAGCACGCGCAGCAGCTTGATCTGCATCTCCACCGGCATTTCGGTGACTTCGTCCAGGAACAGCGTGCCGCCCTGGGCCTGCTCGAAGTAGCCGGCCTTCTGCTCCAGCGCGCCCGTGAAGCCGCCTTTCTCGTGGCCGAACAGCTCGGATTCAATCAGCGTGGGGGCGATGGCGCCGCAGTTGACCGCCACGAACGGGCCGCCGGCGCGGCTGCTGCGCTCGTGCACGGCGCGCGCCACCACTTCCTTGCCGCTGCCGCTCTCGCCCACCGCCAGCATCGTCACGTCCGTCCCCGCCACCCGGTTGAGCTGGGCGATCAGCCGCTGCATGGCTGGCGCGGTACTCTCCCAGAGCAGGGAGACCTGCCCGGGCGCGGCACGGCGGCCCGGCGCGCGCGGCGGGGGCGCCGAGGAACGTGCGGATGGAAGCGTCGCGGTGGTGGACACGGGTGGCAGTGTGGCCGCCTGCGCCCGCCATCCCAGGAAAGTGGGGGAAGGGTGCCGACGGCGTCGGATTGGTCAATGATGTTTTAATGCTATCCGGTCGCGCTGCGGGTGGCTACATCCCATGCCGCCGTCGCGGAAAGGTCCGACACCTGTGTCAGACGGACACTGGCATATCGGCCAAGCGCCTGTAGCTAGACTTCAGCGTATCTTGCCGCCTGTGTTGCCCCTGTGCCGCCCGTTGCACGGCGAGACTTTTGCCAGGCGGTTTGCCGCCGCGTAATCTCAGTAGTATCTGAAGCGCCGCAGCACCCTGCATCCACCGAACCGAAAGGCCAACGGGCTCATGAGAATCAGACTCCGGACCGATTTCCGACAGGAATCCCGCGCCAACGGACGCCAGCGCAGCCTATGCCACACATCCTGATCGTAGACGACGACGAAAACGCCTGCGCGGCGCTGGCAGAAATTGTCGCGATCGAGGGGTTTTCCTCCGCCACCGCCGGCAACCTGCGCGAGGCGCGCCTCCAGATAGGCTGGCGCATGCCCGACGCGGTGCTGGCCGACCTGCGCCTGCCCGATGGCAGCGGCATGGAGCTGTTCGAGGAAGTCGGCTCGTCCGGCGTGGAAGTCATCCTGACCACCGGCTACGCCAGCGTGGAGAGCGCCGTGGAGGCGCTGCGCCTGGGCGCCACCGACTACCTCGTCAAGCCGATCAACGTCACGCGGCTCCAGACCGTCCTCAAGCGTATTGCCACCACCGGCGAGCTGAAAGCGGAGATCCATTCGCTGCGCGGCGAGTTGCGCCGCTATGGCCGCTTCGGCCGGCTGCTGGGCAGTTCCGAAGCCATGCAGGCGGTCTATGACCAGCTCAGCAAGGTCGGCCCGACCGAGGCCACCGTGCTGCTGATTGGCGAAAGCGGCACCGGCAAGGAGCTGGCCGCGCAGACCGTGCACGAACTATCCCCGCGCCGGCGCCAGCCCTTCCTGGCCGTGAACTGCGGGGYGATCTCGCCCACGCTGATCGAAACCGAGATGTTCGGCCACGAGCGCGGCAGCTTCACCGGCGCCGACCGCCAGCACAAGGGCTATTTCGAACGCGCCGACGGCGGCACGCTGTTTCTCGACGAAATCACCGAGATGCCGCTGGAGTTGCAGGTCAAGCTGCTGCGCGTGCTCGAGACCGGCACCTTCATGCGCGTGGGCACCAACCGCGAACAGCATGCCGATGTGCGCGTGCTGGCCGCCACCAACCGCAACCCCGAGGAAGCCGTGGCGGAGGGCAAGCTGCGCGCCGACCTGTACCACCGGCTGAACGTGTTCCCGATCGAACTGCCGCCGCTGCGCGCGCGCGGCGACGACGTGGTGCAGATCGCCAACACCATGTTGGAACAGCTGAACGGCGAGCAGGGCACGCAACGGCGCTTTGCCGCCAGCGTGCTGGAGAGCCTGCGCATGCACGCCTGGCCTGGCAACGTGCGCGAGCTGCGCAACTTCGTGCAGCGCGCCTACATCATGGCCGACCAGGATGTGATTACCGAGGTACAGATTCCGCTCCAAGTGGCGGCGGCGCCCTCGACGGGTACGGCCGTTGTCTCGGTGCCGGTGGGCATGTCCCTGGCCGAGGCGGACCGCCAACTGATCTTCGCCACGCTGGAGCAGTGCTCGGGCGTGAAGAAGCACGCGGCGGAGATTCTGGGCATCAGTTTGAAGACTTTATACAACCGGCTGGAAGACTATGCGGCCAAGGGCGAGCTGCCCGAATGGCTGCGCGCGTCGCGCAATGGCGACTCCAGCCCGCCCGCCGCCTCGTGAGGGCGGGCGAGTGCAGGCTGCGTGACAGGGAATCCACGGCGCCGGACTTGTCGGCGCATGGTTCTTGCATGAGGACCGTGATTGGCGGCTCCCTTTCGATTCACACGCTGACTGAGCAGACCTGAAAATGGCCATGGCCGACGCACCCAGCCCCACCCCAAAACCCGCGCACGACGGCGCCGCCGCCGGGGACCTCGCGTTCCCGGCCGTGCGCAGCATTGGCGAGGTGGCCGCGCTGATCGAGCAGGCGTCCCATGACCTGCGCTCGTCACTCAACGCGATCCAGAGCTGGGGCTACGTGCTGGACCGTTCGATCGATACCCCCGCCCCCCCGGCGCAGCGCGCGCTCGACGGCATCCGCTCCGGCATGCATCAACAGCTGGCACTGATCGAGGAAATGGAGGAGGCCGTGCGCCTGCTGGCCGACGAGCGCAAGCCGGAGTGGGAAACCACCGACCTGCGCGACGCCGCCGAGGAAGCCATGGGCGACAAGCGGGCGGCGGCCGAAGCGCGCGGCGTGACGCTGGGCTCGATCGAATGCCAGAGCCCCGGCGGACAGGACTTCTGCGTGCAGGGCGATGCGCTGCGGCTGGCGCCGCTGCTGCGCCATCTGCTGATCCATTGCATCTGGCGCGCGCCGACCGGCGGATCGGTGCGCGTGCACCTGGTGGCCGAGGCCGAGTACGTGAAATTCCGCATCTCCGAAAGCCCGCCGCTGGACCGCTCGCGCGGGGCCTCCCGGCTGGCCGTGCTGACCGACTTCTTCGGGCGCAGCGTGGCCGAGGCCGGCGCCCACTCGCCCCGGCAGAGCACCGCGCTGCTGCTCACGCGGCGCATGGTGGAACTGCAGGGCGCCCAGCTGACCGCCGAGAATGACAACTGCGACGCCGACAATGTCAGCGTCTGCATCGCCGTGCGCATCCCCCGCCAACCGGCCGCCTGATCTCCGCGCCCGCCCCGCCTTCCGGCATTTTTTACCGCATCCAGCACAATCTGCACCGTCGGCCGCCCGTCAAAGCGGCGTGGATGGCCCATGGGCCGCTGGCCCACCGTTTGCATGGTTATCCGTGGAGCCCCGCCATGAGGGGACCCGAACTCGATACCCAACAGGAGAGATGCCATGCACAAAGCCCACGCTTCCAAGGGATCGCAAAGCCCCTTCCCGACCTCTGCCAATCATCCCGCCGCGCCTGCAATCACTGGCGCCGAGAAGGCGGATGGCAAGCACGAGAAGGACAAGCCGAAAAAGAAGACCTATCAGGCCGCCGTGGACGACTCGCTCGACATGACCTTCCCGGCCAGCGACCCGATTTCGCCGAGCGCGGCGATGCATGCCGAGAAGAAAACCACCACCAAGCGCGACGATGTGGATTGGACCCTGAAGAAGGGCAGCGAGCATCAGGCCGCCAGCGGCAAGGCCGCTGCCGAAAGGAAGGGAGCCAGCGACAAGGCGGCCGATAAGGCGGGCAAGTCTGGCAAATCCGCCCACAAGGACAAGAGCACGGCCAAGTCGGGCAAGAAGTAATTCGGACGCCAGGCGGCCCTCCCTTTGGATGGCCGCTTGTGATTCTTCGTGCGCCCCGGCACGCCTGTACCGCATCAACGCTTTGAACGGAGCATCCCTATGTCTACGATCATCGCAGGACGATTCGATACGTTTGACCACGCAGAGACCGCCGCGGCCCGTTTGCGGGCCAAGGGGCTGAGCGAGCAGGATCTCAGCCTGTTCTATGTGAACCCGGCCGGCCAGCACGCCACGTTCCCGATCGGGGGCGACCAGGCGGTGGATCCGGCCGCCCGGCAGACCGGCAAGGGCGCCGGGCGGGGCCTGATGATTGGCGCGGCGCTGGGTGCGGCCGTGGGGATCTGCCTGGCCGCCGCCGTGCGCGCGTGGTTCGCCACGCCGCCGCAGCCGTGGGTGTTCGTGTTGATCCTGGCGATTGCCACGGGCGTGGGCGCCTATGGCGGGTCGTTGATGGGCGCGTTGTCGATGACCCGCACCGGCCAGCGCGATCCGCGCACCGGCGAGGTCCGCATGCGGCATGCCGGCGTGCTGCTGGCCGCGCATGTGTCGCCCGACAACACCGCGCTGGTGGCCAACGAGTTGCGGCAGGGCGGCGCGGAAGACGTCGAGCGCGCCGAAGGCCAGTGGCGCGATGGCCGCTGGGAAGATTTCGATCCGCTGGCACCGCCCGTGCCGGCAGGACAGTTGACCGGGGAAGATTCAGCGCGCGCGCGGCAGCGGCAGTAAGCGCCGCGCGGTTTTTTCCATCACCATGCCTTTCACCCTTTCACAAAAAGGAGCAGCCATGCAACGCATCGATAACACGCCAGAGCCGCCCGGCATCCCGCCCGGCGGCCCCGGAACGAAGGGCGCGGCCATCATCGGCGGGGCGGAACAGCACAGCGCCGGGCCGGGACCGTTCGTGATGGCGTCCGACACCCTCGAAGGCAACAAGGTAGTGGACCCTTCGGGCGAGGAGATCGGCACCATCGACCACATCATGCTCGACGTGCTCGGCGGCCGCATCGCCTATGCGGTGCTGGCGATGGGCGGCTTCCTCGGCATCGGCGAGAAGCTGCACGCGCTGCCGTGGTCTGCGCTGACGCTGGACACGCGGCGCAAGTGTTTCGTGCTGGGTGTGGAGCGCGAGCGCATCAAGGCCGCGCCGGGCTTCGACAAGGAGCACTGGCCGACCATGGCGAACTCGCAGTGGGCTACCACGATCCACGAGTACTACGGCATTTCACCGTACTGGGAGAAGGATCGCTACGATCCGTGGGCTTGAGGCCCGTACCGATGAAAACCGGCGCCCTGGGGCGCCGGTTTTTTCGTTTGAGGGAGGGAAGGGTTCAGACCTTGTGGTTCACCTGCCCCGAGGGTTTGCTCGACGGGTCCGCGCGCATGCCACTGGCCTGCGGCTGGCCGGCCGGCTCCGGGGGCGGCGGCACCCGCGTGGTGAGCTGGTTCGACACACCGAGAATCCCCGGCGGCGTGGCGGCGGCCTTTTCCAGCCGTTGCGACAGGTCGATGTCCTCCACGCGGCCCGTCAGCGTGACGCGCCGGTCCACCACGTGCACGGCCACGCCATCGGGCATGTCACCGCCGCACGCTTCGGCGATGCATGTGCCCACGCGTTCGCGCAGCAATTCGTCGTCTTCGTCTGGACTGGTCCGGGCGGTGTCCTGGGTTTCCGTCTGCATGGCGCTTCCTTTCGCTGGTAACAAGAGTCCTGCATGACCGTGCGACGCAATCGGCATGCCTGCGGCGCCACAGCGCAGGCGCCGCCCAAGGCGGCGCCGTCTTGTAAAAACGACGCGTCACAACGCGCCGACAGCCTTGTAGGACACCGCCGGCTGATCAGGCGGCGGTCCGCTCTCTACAATGTAGACAGTCGTGCGTTCCGCAGGAGCCTTTCATGAAACAGCGCCGGATGATGCATCTGTTCGATCACTTCGCCGGCGCTGCCACGCGCCACGCGGGTTCCCCGGCAGCCTTCGTGCTGGCCGTGCTGGTGGTGGTGGTCTGGGCCATGACCGGCCCGATCTTCGGTTACTCGGAGACGTGGCAGCTGATCATCAACACCGGCACCACCATCGTCACCTTCCTGATGGTGTTCCTGATCCAGCAGAGTCAGAACAAGGACTCGATGGCCGTGCACCTGAAGCTGAATGAGCTGCTGGCATCGAGCAAGCCGGCGAGCAACCATCTGATCTCGATCGAGGAACTCGACGAGGACGAGTTGCGCCAGCTTGTGCTGTTCTATCGCCATCTGGCGGAACTGGCGGACAAGGAGGGCGGGGTGAAGTGCAGCCACTCCCTGGACGATGCCAACGAGAACCATGCCGCGAAACGGCGCGCGCGCCACGCGCGGCGTCAAGCGGATGCCGCCCCGGCCGATGCCGAGCCCGCCACCTAGCTGGCATGGATCTGGCTCGGCTTGGCGGCGCATGCCCGGTGCGTTCCGGGCACGTCTGTTCCCTGAGGAGACCATTTTGGCCACCCCGGCAACTCCGAATCCCGCAGTTACGACGGCATCCAACGAGCCGGCGCCGCTGGCCCAGCCACGCGAGGTGCGCGTGGTTGTCTACGGGCGCGCCGATTGCGACGACCCGGCGAGTCATCCGGGCGTCACGCTGCGGAACATCGCCGAGCGCGTGGCGGCCCTCGCGGGTTTCCGCTACGCGGGCAGCTACGACGCCGTGACCCACGGCGCTGCGGCGGACCGTCTCTACTTCGTGCCGGCCGACACACTGACTGGCATCGACAGCGCCCGCCAGCTCGGCATCGACAGCCTGCATGACCTGCTCGGCGGCGTGGTGCCGCACGATTTCGTCGGCACCAAGGCGATCTCCCACGGGCTGATTTCTCCCGATGCAAGGGCGCCGGAGGGCTGGAGCCATGACTTCGGCGCGCGCATCGAGCCCTGCGTCCTGCCCGGCTACACCGCGTTCTCGGTGGAGGATGCCCGGCGCGCCGGGCAGGCCATGCTGGGCGAGGGCAAGGTCCGTGTGAAGGAGCCGTGCGGCATCGGCGGACTCGGCCAGCAGGTGGTGGCGAACGCGGCCGAACTGGACGCCGCGCTGGAAGCGCTGGACGCCCGGCGGATCGAGTGCGAAGGCTTGGTGCTCGAACGCAACCTCGAGGACGTGACGACGTTCAGCGTCGGTCAGCTGGAGGTGGGCAACCTGCGCGCGAGCTACTGCGGTACCCAGGGCCTCACCCGCAATCACGCCGGCAAGCTGGTCTACGGCGGGTCCACGCTGCGCGTGGTGCGCGGCTCGCTGGAGGACCTGTGCGCGCATCCGATCGAGGCGCACCTGCGCGAGGCCGTGCAGGCCGCGCTGGCCTATCACGCCGCGGCGGTGGAGTGTTTTCCGGGCACGATGGTGTCCCGCTGCAACTACGATGTGGCGATGGGCACCGACAACGGCCGGCAGCGGCTCGGCGTGCTCGAACAGTCATGGCGCGTGGGCGGCGCCACCGGGGCCGAACTGGCCGCGCTGGCGGCCTTCCAGGCCGATCCCCAATGCGTGCGGGCCACCGCCAGCACGCGCGAGATCTATGGCAGCGACGTACCCGTGCCGCCCGGCGCGGACGTCTATTACCAGGGAGAAGACCGCAACGTCGGCCCGTTGACGAAGTACGCAATTCTGGAGTCCAGTTCTGATGGCCACACATGAGGAATCGTTACAGGTCCATACCGATGGCGGTACCATCGCCGGCACGCTGATCACGCCGGCCACCAAGCTCCCCGGCGTGCTGTTCGTGCACGGCTGGGGCGGCAGCCAGCAGCAGTACCTGGCGCGTGCGCGCGAGGTGGCCGGCCTGGGCTGCGTCTGCATGACCTTCGACCTGACCGGTCATGCCGGTACCGCCGCGCAATACGAAACCGTAAGCCGCATGCGCAACCTGGCCGATGTCCTGGCTGCCTATGACGTGCTGGTGCGGCACCCCGAGGTGGACCGCAACGCCATCGCCGTGGTGGGCAGCAGTTACGGCGGCTACCTGGCCGCCGTGCTGTGCGAGCTGCGCCCGGTGCGCTGGCTGGCCCTGCGCGCGCCGGCGCTCTACATGGATAGCGGATGGGAGTCGCCCAAGCGGCAGCTCCACCACGACCAGGATCTCGTGGCGTACCGGCGCAAGGTGGTAGCCCCCGATACCAACCGGGCCCTGCGCGCCTGTACCAATTTCAAGGGCGATGTGCTGGTTGTGGAATCGCAGCATGACAGCATTGTGCCCCACGCGGCGGTGCTCAGCTACGTGGACGCCTGCTGCGAGGCCTGGTCGATCACGTACCGCGTGCTGAAAGGCGCCGACCACGGTCTGTCGACAGAAGACTGCCAGCGCGCCTATGGCAAGTTGCTGGTGGGATGGCTGCGCGAGATGGTGACCGAAGCGCGTACCGGCCCGGCGGTGGCGCCGCCCCGGCCAAGCACACCGTCCACCGTGAAGAAGGCAACGGCAACCGAATCCCCCGAATACACGGTGTCGCGTCAAAAGCCGCCCCCGCCGCGTGCCGATGCCGGCCTGGCGCCCGATGAGGACGACAACGAGACGGCCGTGGCGGCTGGCGATGCCGACGACGAGAACGACCCGCAGGTGATCGCGGCGTCGGCGCCGAAGGCACGCAAGTAGCGCGGGGCAGCGCGTGCGAGTCGCTTTGTAGCGATTGCAGGCCGTGTTGTTTCTGCCAGTCGCACCGGAAATTCTTGCAAAACCCGCATAAAGTGCGGTCGCCACTGGCTGGCATTGTTTGTGCGTTGGCGGAGCCACATGAGCCCCGCGTCCGTCACCCCTTCGCCCGCAGCGACCGCCGAGCAAGCCGCCGACGCCGCGTTGCGTGCCGTGGGGCTGCGGCACGCCGACGACGGCGAAGCCGGCATCGCCCGGCGCCGCGCGGGCACGGGCTTCTACTATGCCGATGCCAAGGGCAAGCGCATCGAGGACAAGGCCACGCTCGCGCGCATCCAGGCGCTGGCGATTCCGCCAGCCTACGAGTCGGTCTGGATCTGCGCCGACCCCACCGGCCATCTCCAGGCCACGGGCCGCGATGCGCGGGGCCGGAAGCAATACCTCTATCACCCGGACTGGGCCGCGCTGCGCGACACCGACAAGTACACCCGCCTGATGGCCTTCGGGCATGCGCTGCCGCGCCTGCGCGGGCGGCTGGCCCGTGATCTGGCGCGCAACGGCATGCCGCGCGAGAAGATCCTTGCCGCCGTGGTCACGTTGCTGGATGCCACCCTCGTGCGCGTCGGCACGCCGCGTTACGCGCGCCAGAATCGCACCTATGGGCTGACCACGCTGCACCGGCGCCATGTGGCCGTGCGCGGCAGCCGCCTGCGCTTCCAGTTCACCGGCAAGAGCGGCGTGACCCACGACGTGTCCGTCAACGATGCCCGCCTGGCCCGCATCGTCCGCAACTGCACGGAGCTGCCTGGGCAGCGGCTGTTCAAGTACAAGGACCCGGACGGCGAGATCCGCGAGATCGGCTCGGTCGATGTCAACGCTTACCTGCAGGAGGTGACCGGCGGCGATTTCACGGCCAAGGACTTCCGCACCTGGGCCGGCAGCGTTCACGCGCTGGCGCTGCTGCGCAAGACCACGGCCGACAGCGAGACCGCGCGCAAGAAGGCCGTGACCGAGGTCATCCGCGAAGTGGCGCAGCGGCTGCGCAACACCATGGCCGTCTGTCGAAAATGCTACGTACACCCGGATGTGCTCGCGGCCTTCATGGATGACACCTTGCAAGCCTTGCCGGTCCCGCGTGCCGGCGTGCGCCTGCGTGCCGACGAAGCGCGCCTGCTGGCGCTGCTGGAGAGCACCTGTGCGCCGGTGGCGACGCCTCGCAAAGCAGCATGAGGTGAGCCCGCGTTGTCCGGCACGGCAATTGCATCGCTACGCCTACCAATGAATAACAACAGCGTAGCGAGTCTAGCAAGAGGCCAAGGTGGAAAACGCAGTTTTCAGTTGCCTGAGTATCGACGGCAGCCAGCAGGAAACGGTGCATCAGGACTTCCCGCAAACGGAGTCCATCGTTGCAGCCCTCAACAACCACAACCATCAAGAAGTGCCGATGCCACGGCTGGCCACGGTTCCCTGCAAGGGGCGCGGTGGCACGGTCCGGCCGCTACGCGGGCGGGATCTCCGGCAGGCGCGCGTGCTGATGCAGGCGTTGTGCGAGATGCGCCTGGACCTCGGCAATGGCGAGGGGCGCTGGGAGCCCTCCACGCTGGCTAGTCGGCAGATGTCGACGATGGCGCTCTGGCGCAACCGTGCACGCCATCTGTTCACGGAAGCGGAATGGGAAAGCGGCATCGAGGCCCGGCTCGACGCGGGCTTCCGGCAGGCCGGTAACGGCTGCCCGCGCGAAGCGGCCAACGAGTTCAAGCGGGCGTACTACCTGCTGTGCTGCGTGCTGACGCAGGCGCGCGACATGGCACGCCGGGGCGATGGCCCCGATCGCCGCGATGCCCCGCAGCCCGCCAAGACGCCGCGTCCTGATGCGCCGCTCGATCGCGGCGCCTGACTAGGTCTTTTTCTTCTTCGACGCAGCGCGCTTGCGGCATGGCCCGATATAGCCGGGCAGCCCGCGCGCCTTGGTGCTCAGCGCCAGTTGCACCGCGCGCGCCAGCGCGGTGGCAAAGCCGTGATGGGTGTCGAACGGCCCTTCGATGTGCTGGCGGAAGAAGTCGGCCCAGCGGAAATCCGGATAGGCGGCCTTGACCTTGCGATAGCCGCCGGCCAGCTGCACGAACGCCTCCAGGCTCCGATACGGATCGTCCCGCATGGCATGGATGTCCGGCGGCAGCGCCTTGATGGGCTGGCGCCGGCCCTGCTCGTCGTACGGGTGGACCATGTGGTTCTCGACCATGTACGCCCAGAACTTGCGCTGGGACAGGTGGCTCAGGTCTTCCCGCACGTGCGCCGGCACCATCTCCATGCCCATCTCATGCCAGGCACGCACCCAGTGGTGGTGATCCACCACGTAGAGCGTGTGCTCCGGGCCGAGCACCACGTGAACGCGGTGTTTGTCGAGAAAGCCGGGCAGATCGGCGTGCGACAGGCGCCGCGTGACATGAATCTTCTGCGCGACGTGGTAGCCGCCGATGGTGATCTGCGTGGGCCGCAGATGATCCATCGGCACCATCAGCTTTGCGCCTGCGCGCAGCGGTTTTGCCATGGGGGTGGCCTCAGCTCTTGTTCAGCGTGCGTTCGGGGGAGGTGGTGGCTTCGCCGGTTTCCGAGCCGGATGCCCAGCTACCGATGCTGTCGCGCTGGGCGGAGTCGGCTCCCTCGCCCGGCCGGCGCACGCGGATCTGGTTTTCCACGTCCTTCACGCCGTACACGGCATCGGCGATCTCCTCGACGATGTATTTCTGGCGCCGGTCTCCGACCGTGCCGCCGAGCTTGACCAGCCCCTTGTCGACATCGACGGTCACATCGGAGACGTCTACGTCGGGATGGTGGGCGAGGCGGTCGCACACATCGCCCAGCACCCGCTCGTCGGGCCGTTCGTAGTTCTTTGGCCCCACCGGGCGGCGGCTGCCGACCCCGGTGCCGGAGAGCGTTTGCGGCCGCGTGGGATGTTCGCGATAGCCGGGATCGCCCGGATACACGCGTTGTGCACTGTTGAACGACTGTCCGCCGCTGCGGCTGTCGCCGTAGTAGCCAGCGCCGCCGTAGGTCGTATCGCCGCGCCAGTCTTCGCCCCATTCCTGTCCCCAGTCCTCATGGGTCGGGCTGGCCGGCTCGGGCTTGGCGCGGCCCGTGCGGCTGGCACCGCGGTCTCCTCGGAAATTGAACATGTCGCGCTCCTTGCGGTTCGGTGTTCGCCAAGCCGCAAGTTCCATGCCGCGCGGAGGCTGGTCGGGGCCGTACCCGCGCGATGTGCGCGATGCGAGTCGCGCGCGGCGCCGGGTGCAATCCTTGCCACACGTTGTAACCGTTACGCGCGGCGAGGGCGCCAGCCGCCTAATCTTCCCTTGCGGGCGGGCCACGGCGCGCGGCATGGAATTTGCGCAGACCTTGCCTATATCCAATTCCGATCCCCTTCTCACAGGTATTGCCATGGCTACACCCAAGCAGGTACCGCCCCAGCACCAGGAACATCAGCCAGGCCTGGAAAGCGAGATGGAACCGCGCCCGGATAGCGGCGCCGACGACTACGTGGGCAGCGGGCGCCTGGAAGGCAAAGTGGCGCTGGTGACCGGCGGCGACAGTGGCATCGGCCGCGCCATCGCCGTGGCCTACGCGCGCGAGGGCGCCGACGTGGCCATCGCCTATCTGGACGAGCACGGCGACGCGAAGGAAACCGCCAGCCTGATCGAGCAGGCTGGCCGCCGGGCGCTGGTCATCGCCGGGGATCTGGCCGAGGTCAGCCATGCCGACGCCGTGGTGGCCCAGACCATCAAGCAGTTCGGCCGGCTCGACATCCTGGTCAACAACGCCGCCGAGCAGCATCCGCAGGATTCGCTCGAAGACATCGACACCAGCCAGCTCGAAGCCACCTTCCGCACCAATGTCTTCGCCATGTTCCACGTCACGCGCGCCGCGCTGCCGCACCTGCAGAAGGGCGCGTCGATCCTGAATACGACCTCGGTGACGGCCTATCGCGGTAGCGGCCATCTGCTCGATTATTCGGCGACGAAGGGGGCCATCGTGTCGTTCACGCGCTCGCTGGCGCTACAGATCGTCAAGCGTGGCATCCGCGTCAACGGCGTGGCGCCGGGGCCGATCTGGACGCCGCTGATTCCGTCCACGTTCACTGAGGAAGAAGTGGCCAAGTTCGGCAAGAAGACGCCAATGGGGCGGCCCGGCCAGCCTTTCGAGGTGGCGGCCGGCTATGTGTTCCTGGCGTCTGACGCCGCGAGCTACATCACCGGCCAGATTCTGCATATCAATGGCGGGGAAGTGGTCAACGGCTGACCGCGCCCGCATCGATCGATAAATCGCGACGTATCGCAAGGGAGCCCATCATGTCATCCATCGTAGCCGGCCGGTTCGCGTCCATCCCGGACGCCGAGGAGATCGCCCAGAAGCTGTACGCGCGCGGGTTCTCGGTCTGGGATGTGTCGATCATGTCCGTCAACCCGGGCGGCGCCCGCCCGCCGGGCGTGCTGCTGGCCGCCCGCGCCAAGGGCGACCGCCGCGAGGAAGTGGCCGATGTGCTGCGCGAAGGCGGCGCCTGCGACATCGAGCGGGCGAGCGGCACCTGGGAAGGCGGCCAGTGGGCCGACTTCGATCCGAAGCGACAGCCCAAGCTGGTGGACACGCAGGAAGGCGAGTGCTGGCCCGCGCCGGCCGCCTCCCGGCAGTCCGGCCAGTCCGGCCAGTCCGGACAGTCCAATGGCGAGGCCCGGCCCGCGCACGCCGGGCCGGTGGCCGAGGAGGCCGTCGCCGTGGATAGCACGGGCAACGAAGATCCGGGCAGCGAACTGGAGCATTACGTCGATCGGCAGGTATCGAGCCATAGCTGAGGCGCCCGCCATGGCCAAGACCGACACGGCGGACCTGGACACCCTGCGCCCCACGCAGCTGACGCTGGGCTTCTATCAGGTCCACGAGAAGATGGACGTCAGCGCCCAGCCGCGCGAGCCGGCCGCGATGCGCAAGTTCCTCCGCGAACACTGCATCCGGACCATCGCCGGGCCGGGTGGGGCGCTGTATATCGCCGATCATCACCATTGGGCGCGCGCGTGGCTGGAACTGGGCTGGCGCACGGCACCGGTCTGCATCGACGCCGATCTCAGCGACCTGTCGCCCAGCGCGTTCTGGAAGAAGATGCGCGCGCTCGGGCATGTTCATCCGGTGGATGAGCACGGCAAGCATCTGGACGTCGATGCGCTGCCCGCCACGGTGATGGGGATGCGCGACGACCCGTACCGCAGCCTGGCCGCCTTCACGCGCAACGCCGGTGCCTACCAGAAACCGGGCAATGCCTACGGCGATTTCAGCTGGGCGGGCTTCTTGCGGCGCCATGTGGAAGAAGACATGCATAGCATCGCCGGCTTCGCCCGCGCGATGACGCTCGCCATTCCGCTGGCGCGCAGCAGCAAGGCGCGCAGGCTCCCGGGATGGATTGGCCCCTGCGTGCCGCGCAAGAAGTAACCCCCCTGAAATGCCTCGTGCCCCTGCGGATAGGATCCGGCAGGGGCACGAGGTTCCGCGAGACGCGGCTGCGAGATGCGGCAGCGATCAGCTCTTGGCCTTGTGCGTCGGCTTGCCCTTTTGCTTGGTGCTGGCCATCTTGTCCAGTTCCTTTTCGCTCATGGACTTGTACATCGACTTGGACGCGCCTTTCAGCGCGCCAGCCTTGGTGTCTCCACGCTTGGCGGAGAGCGCCGCACCGGCGGCCATTTGCTGTGCCTTCGATTTCGCTGGCATGACAATCACTCCTTATATTCGGCCCAATACCACCAGCAGGACCACGATGAGAACGATAAGACCCAGCCCGCCGCTGGGCCAATAACCCCAGCCCGTGCTATACGGCCACGCCGGAAGCGCGCCGACGAGCAGCAGAATCAGAATAATGAGAAGAATGGTGCCGATACCCATGGCGTGCTCCTTGTTTCCCTATTGTTGTTCCGGAGGCGCAGCCCAAGCCTTGCCTCAGCGTTGCCTTGTAGATTCAGGGTAGAACAGCAAGCGGCACAACCAAGGCGGGCTAGGGCTGATATCGGTGTAGGAATTGGACGACTTTGGGTTATATAGGGTGGTTTCGCCTGCGTGCCCAATGCGGCCTTGGGCGGGGGCGGAATGGCCAGGCCCGTGGCGGGGTCGAGGTTCTTGGCCTTGCACAGGCGGAGGATCAGTTCATCCGACGGCTTTGGCGGTGGTTCGGCGGCTTCCTGTTCCTTCTGCCACTGGAAGGTGCCGTCCCAGGGCGGAAGCTTGGCCGGGGGCAGGGGGACGATTTTGTCGATGTCGGGGAGCTTGGGGTTTTGGCCGTCGTAGCGGTCTAGGAATTTGCCGATTTGCTCATAACGGCGGGAGCGTTCGGGGTCGGGAGGTAAGGCAAGATAGTCCATATCCTCTGGGAGAACCGGCTTGAAGCCGTACTCCAGCACTAGGGCGGCTATCGAATTTCCGGCGGCTACGCCCTTCTGAAATGCTTTTACCGCTTCCGCATACAGTTGGTCGCCCTGCAAGTTGGTTCCCAGCGCGTTTGCCGCCTCGCCATGTCCCTGATCGGTGGCGCACTGGCGCATGCTTCTCGCTATTGCAGGAGCCTTGTCCCAGCCTGCAAGCAACTCCGCAACGTAGACTTGTGCGTTGGCGTTGCCAAGGTCGGCTGCCTTGCGGATGTACCGTAGCGCCATTTCCTTATCTTGCTTGAGGCCATAGCCGAGGTTCAAGTAATACCCAATGTCGTAATACCCGGACGGCACCCCCTCCTCGATTAACTGCGCAGCCAGGTCGACGCTTTCCTTTTGCGCGAGCGGCGAGGAAGCCAAACCGTGTGAAATCAGTTGCTGCAGGTTATTGTTTGCCTTGTAGTGTCCATGGGCAGCTGCTACTCGATAGTAGAGAGCCACCTCATCGAAATCCTTTGGGCCGCTAAGCCTTTCCAGATGCCGAGCATACCGAAACAATACATCGGCCTCCGGATTGAGCGGAGGAAGACTTGCTGCTTCATACGTACATTCGAAAGCAAGATTCGCGCGGACACTGGCCAAATCCGGGACGGTTCGCATAGGGGTCTCCATTGAACATGCGATCGTCGTAAACGCCATGGCAAAAAACAAGGGAAAGGTTCGCATTTCAGTCCGGATCGGAGCGCTTTGGATCGTCTCGATAAGATTCGATCAATGAGGCCACCGGTGACTTCCATTTGTTTCGATGGTCTTTGTTTGTGCCAATACGGCTTTGGGTCATCAAGGGGCGCCGGTCGGTCAGGTTTCCTTGTCGTGGACCACCAGTTTCCAGGTGACGGCCACGTCCTGATAGCGCAAGCCCAGAAAATCGTCGAGCCAGTCGAAGATGCGCCGGTTGGGGACGTAGAGCGCGGGCATCGTCTCGCCTTTACGGAAATGCCCGGTGGCGTCCTGTAGAAAGCTGAACCGGGTGGCGCGCCATGTTCCGGATTCGGGGCACGGTGTGCCGGTGTTCGCCTGCGTGCCCAATGCCGCCTTGGGCGGGGGCGGAATGGCCAGGCCCGTGGCGGGGTCGAGGTTCTTGGCCTTGCACAGGCGGAGGATGAGTTCATCCGACGGCTTTGGCGGTGGTTCGGCGGCTTCCTGTTCCTTCTGCCACTGGAAGGTGCCGTCCCAGGGCGGAAGCTTGGCCGGGGGCAGGGGGACGATTGTGTCGATGTCGGGGAGCTTGGGGTTTTGGCCGTCGTAACGATCTAGGAATTTGCCGATCAATTTATAGCGCTCAGACCGCTCGATATCCGGTGCGGCGCCTAAATAGTACATATCCGATTCTGGCGGCCCCCGAAATCCTTCCTCAAGAAAGGATGCTGAAAGCGCATTGCCCGCGCGAACGCCCATCTGGTACGTTTGAATTGCGTCGGCGTAGACTCCCTTATTCTGCAGATGAATTCCCAGACTTCCCGCCGCCTCACCGTGACCCTGCTCGGCTGCGCACCGCTGCATTTTCCGCGCGATATCTGGAGCTTTATCTAACGGCGCGAGAAGCTCTGCCACATACGTCTGAGCATTCGCATTACCAAGGTCGGCCGCTTTGCGAAAGTACCGCAGCGCCATTTCTTTGTCCCGCTTGAGACCGTAGCCCAGGTTCAAGTAATAGCCGATGTCGTAGTACCCTGACGGCACGCCCGCTTCGACCAACTGCGCGGCCAGGTCGACACTCTCCTTTTGTGCGAGAGGTGAAGACGCCAATCCGTGTGACACCAACTGCTGCAAGTTGTTATTGGCTTTGTAGTGACCGTGGGCAGCTGCGATCCGATAGTAGCGCGCCACCTCGTCATATTCCTTCGGCCCTTTTTTCTTTTCCAGATACCTTGCGTATCGAAACAGCGTATCGGCCTCGGGATTCAACGCCGGAAGCTGCGCGGCCTCATGCACGCAAGAGAACTCCAGGTTGGCACGGATCTGCGAAAGGTCTGGAACGGTTCTCATCGGGTTTTCCTTTGAACATGCGGTCAAGGCAAATGTGGCCAACACTAAGTTGAGGAGTATTCGCATTCGCTAATCCAAATAGGTTCGCGTGGGATCATCGCGATGGAAACCCACCAGAGAGGTACTGGGGGTCTCGCCGTTTCTTCTCCTTTCGGCGTTCATTCTGACGATGCCGTCCCATTTCATAAACGCCTCCCTAACATCTTCCTGCGCCCCTTTTCCACCGGTATGTATCCCCCACAACCGCTTCCGTAGCGGCCCCGTCACCCCCGTATGCTCATGGCAGATATTCAATTCACTATCCGCCGCCATGCTGCGGGTATTGATATTCGCCGAGCCCAGCGTCATGAACACATCGTCAATAATCATCAGCTTCGAGTGCACATACACGTGCTCCCATTTTCCGGGTGGGGAATCCGGCGCGACCAGCGTGCAGATGTGGACTTTCAGGCCGGGGATTTCTGACGGGACGATGGCCTCCTGCGGGGCTTTCATCTGATCGACCAGTTCTGCCTGTCGCTCTCGTGCCCGCCTCAGGTTCTCGATGGCCTCGGCCAGCTTCTTCGCGGTGACTTCGCTGTCCACGTATCGGCGCATTTCCTCGGCGCCCTGCATGGCTCCACGGGCCTGCTTCTCCGCCGCGACCGCCTCGTCATATTCCTTTTGCAAGGCCTCGCGCCGCTTGTCCTGCCGTTCGAGTTTCGCCACACCGGGGATGGTGTCGGCGCGGCCCAGGGCCTCCAGCATCCGGTAGGTGTTCACCGTGCCGGGGCCGATGCCCTCGTCGCTCGCATTGGTGACGACAAACAGGTGGATGGGGCCATGCTCGCCCGGGTCGCGGCCCCAGGCTATCTGCTTTGCGGCGGCCGCCTTGATTTGCTCGGCCAATGGCGGAAAGCGGAAATACTG
>NZ_JBFTJE010000021.1:0-117987 GCF_056395265.1 Cupriavidus sp. 10L43_2 | reverse complement strand
CTGCAGGATGGACTGCGCCAATACATTCACTACTACAATCATGACCGCATCAAGCTCAAACTAAAAGGGCTGAGTCCCGTGCAATACAGGACTCAGCCCTTTCCGGCCTAGCCATCAACCGTCCAACTTCTGGGGGTCAGTTCACAACAGCGGGCATTTCTTATTCAGCAGGCGGCTTCAGGCGAATGAGTAGAACACCCGGAACTGGACCTTGCGCTCGGCCCAGAACTCGGCCGCGTCGCGGAAGACGTCGAGCAGCACCTCACGCCCTTCCTTGTCGAATTTCTGCGCAATCGGCAGTCCTTCCAGCACGATCACGAAGCCCGGCTGCGGGCCGGCCTTGTGGATCATGTCCGTCAGGCAATCAGACAGCGCATCGAAATTCTTGCCGAAATGCTTCGGGAAGGTGAATTCCGTGGCRATYSTYTCMAGGATCTCCGCCTTGCTCGCGCAATSSGCGCARTTGGCRTASAGGAAATGCTGGTTCAGCGCGGCGGCCGCGTGGGCCAGCTCAGGCACGCGGAACGCGCGAATCGACTGGACGATGTTCGGACGCACCGTCTTGAACAGGTTCATGGCTCCCTCGCTGGTGCCGTCGTCGGCCCAGGTCACCATGGCGGGCGCGCATGCGGGCGGAAGTCTGTGCGTGAGCTCCTGTCGGGGCATCATGAGCACGTTGTCATAAAGGTTCTGGGCCTGATGGTGGGCCCGTTGCCAGCCATCTCCGGCGCCGCGCTCCTCGCGGGCGGCAAGGGCGTCGCCCAATCCGAAAATGTCAGTCATCATTTGGTTATCCGTTTGAAACTGTTGTAGTGGTCTTCCGTGTAATAGCAGTCGTTGGCGGCGCGCTGATCCCCACCACAAACGATCCGCCTGGCTCCCCGATTCCGGCTTTTGGTGTTGCTGTTCTTGACGGTGTATTCGCGGTAATACCCGCGCGGCTGCTGCGGCAGGATGCGTTCGTAATTACCGAACCGCGAACCATCCTTGTCGAACGGAAACGGCCCGCCGGACTCGATGCGCTCCAGCGTCTGGCGCGCATCGTTGGGCAACTGCTGCGTGGCGATGGTTCCCGCCATGCCGTCGATGCTGGCGCCCAGATCCTGCGTCGCCTGCCGTGCCACCGCAACCTGCGCACCGGTGGCGATGGCCACCGACAGCGCCGCGCCCGCCAACACATGGCCCAGGCGTCGTGCCAGGCTCAGGGACTGCCAAAGTGACTGCCGCTGCGTCTGGTTCGGGGAAATCCTGGATCCCACGTTATCGAAATATTGGTTGGACGGTCATTCCGGCGCGCGAAACCTGCTCGCGGGCACCGGCGCGCCCGGGACGAGCGCCTGCATTCAAAGGCGTAAGGTTACGCGCATGTCCACCAATAATCAATCCCTGCGCGCCGCCGCGCCGGAAATCTTCAATTGTTTCAATATGTTATTTGGATGTGGGCGCATACTAACCTTGCATACGATGCCCCGAACGGCTGCATGAAAAAAGCCGGGCGAACCCGGCTTTCCTGATACCGCGTGGCAAATACCCGACTTCAGCGCTTGGCCGCCGCATCCACCACGACCAGCGAGGTCATGTTGACGATACGCCGCACCGTGGCCGACGGCGTCAGGATGTGCACCGGCTCCTTCACGCCGAGCAGGATCGGGCCGATGGCCACGTTATTGCCCGCCGCCACCTTGAGCAGGTTGTACGAGATGTTGGCTGCGTCGATATTCGGGCACACCAGCAGGTTGGCCTCGCCCACCAGCGCGCCGTCCGGCACCAGCGAATCACGCAGCTTCTGGTCGAGCGCGCTGTCGCCGTGCATCTCGCCATCCACCTCGAGTTCCGGTGCGCGTTCGCGCAGGATGGCGAGCGTATCGCGCATCTTGCGTGCCGAAGGCGCCTCGGACGTACCGAAGTTCGAATGCGACAGCAGGCCCACCTTCGGCTCGATGCCGAAGCGCTTGAGTTCTTCCGCCGCCATCATCGTGATCTCGGCCAGTTCCTCGGCGGTCGGGTCGATATTGACGTGGGTGTCCACCAGGAAGATCTGGCGGCCCGGCAGGACCAGCCCGTTCATGGCCGCGTAGACCTTGTTCGTGCCGCCCAGCACCTGGTCGATGTAGCGCAGGTGCGCGGCCGTGGTGCTGACCGTGCCGCAGATCATGCCATCGGCCTCGCCCTTCTTGACCAGCATGGCGCCGATCAGCGTCGTACGGCGGCGCATCTCCAGCTTGGCGTACTGCTGGGTGATGCCCTCGCGCGCCATCATCTTGTAGTAGCTTTCCGAATAATCCCGGAAACGCTCGTCGTGCTCGGGGTTGACCACGGTGAAGTCCACGCCCATGCGCAGGCGCAGGCCGAAGCGCTCGATGCGGTGCGTCAGCACGGCCGGACGACCGATCAGGATCGGGTTGGCCAGCTTTTCGTCGACGATGACCTGCACTGCGCGCAGCACGCGCTCTTCCTCGCCCTCGGCGAAGACGATGCGCTTCTTCTCCATCTCGACCTTGCGCGCTGCCGCGTAGATCGGCTTCATCAGCGTGCCCGAGTGGTACACGAACTGCTGGAGCTGGAGGCGGTAGGCGTCCATGTCCTCGATCGGACGCGCGGCCACGCCGGACTTGGCGGCGGCCTCGGCCACGGCCGGGGCGATCTTGACGATCAGGCGCGGATCGAACGGCTTCGGGATCAGGTATTCCGGACCGAAGGACAGGTCCTGGATGCCGTAGGCCGTCGCCACGATGTCGCTCTGTTCCTGGCGCGCCAGTTCGGCCACGGCGTGCGCGGCGGCCACTTCCATTTCACGCGTGATCGTCGTGGCGCCGCAATCGAGCGCGCCGCGGAAGATGAACGGGAAGCAGAGGACGTTGTTGACCTGGTTCGGGTAGTCGGTACGGCCCGTGGCGATCACGGCGTCCGGACGCACTTCCTTGACCAGCTCCGGCATGATTTCCGGATTCGGATTGGCGAGTGCCAGCACCAGCGGCTTGTCGGCCATGCGCTGGACCATGTCCTGCTTCAGCACGCCGGCAGCGGACAGGCCCAGGAAGATGTCGGCGCCATCGATGACTTCGGCCAGCTTGCGCTTGTCGGTCTTCTGCGAGAAACGCGCCTTTTCCGGGTCCATCAGCTCGGTACGGCCTTCGTAGACCACGCCGACAAGATCGGTCACCCAGATGTTTTCGATGGGCAGGCCCAGGTCCACCAGCAGGTCCAGGCAGGCCAGCGCGGCCGCGCCGGCGCCCGAGGCGACCAGCTTGACCTCGGAGATGTCCTTGCCCACCACCTTCAGGCCGTTGATGACCGCCGCGCCCACCACGATGGCGGTGCCGTGCTGGTCGTCGTGGAAGACGGGAATCTTCATCCGCTCACGCAGCGTGCGCTCCACGTAGAAGCATTCCGGCGCCTTGATGTCCTCAAGGTTGATGCCGCCGAAGGTCGGCTCGAGCGAGGCGATGATATCGACCAGCTTCTGCGGGTCTTTTTCGTCGATCTCGATGTCAAACACATCGATACCGGCGAATTTCTTGAACAGGCCGGCCTTGCCTTCCATGACCGGCTTCGAGGCTGCAGCGCCGATGTCGCCCAGGCCCAGCACGGCCGTGCCGTTGGTGATCACGGCAACGAGGTTGCCACGCGCGGTGTAGCGGAAGGAATTGGCCGGATCGGCAACGATCTCCTCGCAAGCGGCGGCAACACCTGGCGAATAGGCCAGGGCCAGGTCGCGCTGGTTCGAGAGCGGCTTGGTCGGGGTGACGGAGATCTTGCCCGGGGTCGGAAACTCGTGATACTCGAGCGCGGCCTTGCGCAGCGCCTCACGCTGCTGTTGTTTCAGATCGTCTTGGGACGGGGACTGCTGAGGACTGGTCATCTGCGCATCTTCCGATCGGTGGAGCCGCACTGAAATTCGCGGAAAACCGAGCGGGCCGGCTCCACGTACCCGCTGTCTCTGCTTTTTGAACTGCGCATTTTATATTGTGAAATATTATTTCACAATAAGCGTTTTGCGCGGGGCAGCTTTGCGTTTCGGTACAATATGCCGCATGCCGAAGGGCTTGACCACCGGTAATCTCCCACGGCTTTTTTCGCCAAACGCCCATCCCCCATGCCGGACCCCGCCAGCGCCCCGCTTTCCGAATTCGACCTGATCCGCCAGTTCTTCACCCGCCCGGTCCACAAGGCCGCGTTGGGCGTAGGCGACGATTGCGCGCTGATCGAGGGCCGTCCGGGCCATCAACTGGCCATTAGCACCGACATGCTGGTCAGCGGCCGCCATTTCTTCCCCGATGTGCCCCCGCGTGCGCTCGGCCACAAGGCATTGGCGGTCAACCTCTCCGATCTTGCCGCGATGGGCGCCGAACCTCGCGCCTTCACGCTCGCGCTGGCCTTGCCCGAGGCGGATCCCGCCTGGCTGGCCGAACTGGCCGCCGGCATGCTGGCGCTGGCCGATGCCCACGGCTGCGAGCTGATCGGCGGCGATACGACCAAGGGACCGCTTACGCTGTCGATTACCGTGTTCGGCGATGTGCCCGGCCGTCAGGCGCTGCGCCGCGACGCCGCGCGGCCCGGCGACGATATCTGGATCTCCGGCACCCTCGGCGACGCCCGCCTGGCGCTGGGCGACTGCCGGGGCGAATGGCTGCTGCCCGAGCCGGATTTCACGATCATCCGGCCGCGCATGGACACCCCTACCCCGCGCGTGGCGCTGGGCATGGCGCTGCGTGGCATCGCCCATGCCGCGCTCGATATCTCGGACGGGCTGATCGGCGACCTCGGCCATATCCTCACCCGGTCGGCGCTGGGCGCGATCATCGACGTGGATGCGCTGCCTCGCTCCGAAGTGCTCGGCGCCCAGCCGCTGGCGCGCCAGCGCGAATGCGTACTGGCCGGCGGCGATGACTACGAACTGTGCTTCACGGCGCCCGTCGGCGCGCGCGAAGCCATCGCCGGCATCTCCCGGCAACTCGGCCTGCCGCTGACGCGTGCCGGCAGCATCACACCGGAGCCGGGCCTGCGCCTGGTGGATGGTGACGGCAACCCCTACGCCTTCAGCGGCACCGCGTTCGACCACTTCGCTTCCTGACACTTCGCGCACGAGCCATGTCATGATGCCGCCATGCGCTCGGCGGGAGCCACCGCCGCGCGCCATATGACAAAAGCAAGACAGACGAGCCAACTCCTGATGTCCGCCTATCCTCCCGGGGCCGCGCCGCGCGACCCTGTTCCCCCCGTCACGCTGGAAGCGGGACAAACCGCGCGCGTCACGCGCCCCACCGCGCGCTTCATGCTCGGCCATCCCGCACGCGCCATCGCACTCGGCTTTGGCTCGGGGCTGTCGCCGGTCAGCCCGGGCACGGTCGGCACGCTGTACGGCTGGCTGTCGTTCGTTGTGATCTCGATGTGGATCGAGCCGTCCACGTGGCTCTGGATCATCGCCGGCGGTTTCCTCGTCGGCATCTGGGCGTGCCGGCGTACCGCGCGCGATATGGGCGTGTATGACCATGGCAGTATGGTCTGGGACGAGATCGTGGCGTTCTGGCTGGTGCTGCTGTTCGTCACCCCCACCGGCTTCTGGGGCCAGTTCGCGGCGTTCCTGTGGTTCCGCCTGTTCGACATCGCCAAACCCGCACCCATCGCCTACTACGACCGCACGCTCAAGGGCCCCGGCCTGCTCGGCGCGTTTGGCGTGATGTTCGACGACATCTTCGCGGCCTTCTACACCCTGCTCGTGTTCGCGCTCTGGCGCTCGTTCTGAGCGGGCATCGCATCGTCAAATAAGGATTCGTCGATATGTCCGTCAGTCGCCTGCTTGACCAGCTTGCCATCCAGGCCGGATCCGTCCTTGCGGAACATTCGCTGATGCTTGCCACGGCGGAATCGTGCACCGGCGGCCTCGTCGCCGCCGCGATCACCGATGTGGCCGGGTCGTCGGGCTGGTTCGAGCGCGGCTTCGTCACGTATTCGAACGAAGCCAAGTCCACGATGCTGGGGGTGCCGGCGAAGCTGATCCGCGATCATGGCGCGGTCAGCGAGGAAGTGGCCCATGCCATGGCCGAGGGCGCGCTGCTGAACAGCCGCGCGCAGGTGTCGCTGGCGATTACCGGCGTGGCCGGCCCGGGCGGCGGCACGCCGGAAAAGCCCGTCGGCATGGTCTGTTTCGGCTGGAGCAACCGCGTTACCACGCTGACGCAGACGCAGCGGTTCAAGGGCGATCGCGCCCAGATCCGCCGCCAGGCCGCGGAGCATGCCATGCGCGGCCTCTTCGAATTGATCCGAAACGAGCAGTAAGCTGCCCGCTCCGGCGGCTATCACGCTGATCGTCGCTTAACCGTGACGATAGCGGTTGATGGTCTCGCGCGTCTGCAACGCCACATTCCGGGCGGCCGTGGCGAAATCCTTGTCACGGCTCGCGTACAGGATGGCGCGCGAGGAATTGATCATCATGCCGGTGCCGTCGGCGGTGCGGCCGGCCTTCACCGTGGCTTCGATGTCCCCGCCCTGCGCGCCGATGCCCGGAATCAGCAGCGGCATGTCACCCACGATCTGGCGCACCTTGGCGATTTCATTCGGGAACGTGGCGCCGACCACCAGTCCCATCTGCCCGTTAGTATTCCAGCGCTCGCGCGCGGCCTCGGCCACCACCTGGTAGAGCGGCTTGCCGTCGACCTGCAGGAACTGCACGTCCGAGCCGCCCGGGTTGGAGGTCCGGCACAGCACGATCACCCCCCGCCCCGGATGCGCCAGGTACGGCGACATCGAATCGAACCCCATGTACGGGCTGACCGTGACCGCATCGGCGCGGTAGCGCTCGAACGCCTCCACGGCGTAGTGCTCGGCCGTGGAGCCGATGTCACCGCGCTTGGCATCCAGGATCACCGGAATCCCCGGGTGGGCATCGTGGATGTACTCGATCAGTTGCTCGAGCTGGTCCTCGGCGCGCTGCGAATGGAAATAGGCGATCTGCGGCTTGAAGGCGCAGACCAGGTCGGCCGTGGCGTCGACGATCTCCCGGCAGAACGAGAAAATCGCGCCGCCCGTGCTGGTCAGGGACAGCGGCAGCTTGGCCGGGTCCGGATCGAGGCCGACGCACAGCAGGGAATCGTTACGCTGCCATGCGGCGGACAGCTGCTCGGTGAAAGTCATGGGATGCTCGATGTTGGGTAAGGCCCGGGGGCCGGACGTTATCCAAGGATAACGCGGCGGCGCGCCGGCCGGTTGTCGCGGGGCGCCGGCAGCGCGGTGCGGCGCACGATATATGGCGTTGGCGCAATTTTACCCGTTGCGTGCTATCGTTTTCGGGTTTTGCGCTCCCGCTTAATAAGAGCGACCTCGCTACGTCGCCAAATCCCGTCTCGCCTCCCATGACCCTCGATCGCCGCGGCATCGTCCTGCTCGTCATCCTCACGCTCGCCTGGGGCATCAACTGGCCCATCATGAAGGTGGGCGTCGCCCATTTCCCGGCCATGGGCTTCCGGCTGCTCTGCATGGCCGGCGGGCTGGTGGCGCTGGGACTGGCGCTGAAGCTGCGCGGGGAATCCCTCCACGTACCGCGCGCCAGCTGGCCGATGGTGATCAAGCTAGCCATCCCGAACATGGTGATCTGGCACCTGTTCGCGATCTGCGCGGTCAAGATGCTGTCCTCGGGCCGCGCGGCCATCCTCGGCTACACCATGCCGATCTGGGCCGTGGTCTGGGGGCTGGTGCTGTTCCGGGACCGCATCGCCCTGTCCGCCTGGATCGGCATTGCCTGCGCGCTGGCCGGCACGGTGCTGCTGCTCTCGGGAGAGATCGCCGCGCTCACCGGCAGCCCGGCCGGCACCTTGCTGATGCTGGTGGCGGCGGCCGGCTGGGGCCTCGGCACCCAGTTGATGAAGCGGACCCAGGTGGATATTCCCATCGGCGCGCTCACGTTCTGGATGCTGGCCATCACCCTGCCCTTCCTGGGCCTCGGCACGCTGCTGCTGGAGTCGGGCTGGCGCATGCCCACGGCCGTGGAATGGGGCGCCATCGCCTATAACGCCGTGGTGGTCTTCGCCTACTGCCACCTGGTCTGGTTCGCGCTGGCGCGCAGCCTGCCGCCGGTGGTGTCCAGCCTGTCGATCATGTTCATCCCCGTGGTGGGGGTCTTCTCGGGCATGTGGCTGCTCGGCGAGACGCCGCACTGGCAGGACTACGCGGCCATCGTGCTGATGTTCGCTGCGCTGTCTTCGGTGATGCTGGCCCCGCTGCTGCGCCGCCGCCTGTAAGCCAAACGTAGGGCGGCGTTCGCGGCGCGCAACGGGTGGCGCGCGGGATGAGATTTCGCTTAACAAGCCCCCCTGCGTTGGATTACACTCGCGGCCATCAGAATCCCGGAGAAAGTACGTGGGCAGTAGCATCGGGTGTTCGAGTTGCCGCGGTCGTACCGCGACATCGTCGGATGCCATGTCACTGCGGGCTGCGTAACGACGATCCGCGGGGCCCTGCCCTTGCTTATCGACGTCCTTGCCCGCAGACACCTGCGGGTGAGTGTCTTTCCGTTTCCCCCTGCGGCCGTCGCCCTGACTGCCGTGTCGCGCTTCGGATCTTCCCTCTCCCGGCCAGCCAGCCAAACCCAGGCAAACGCCATCGCCTTGCCCGCGCGCCGCTTTGTTGCGGCCGTCCGCAGCGCGATCACGCTTGCCCGTGGCCGCGCCATGGTCACCCGGCTGGCTTGCCTTGCCTGCGCCTGTCTTCGATGCATCGACAACCGCGCCATCAGTAACAAGGAACCCAGGGATGATCAACCTGTTCGTCCTGCAGAAAGGCCGGCTTGCCCAGGAGCAGGTCGACGAGCGCAATGAGCTGCTGCAGCACAAGCCCATCTGGATCGACGTCGTCAGCCCCGACGACGAGGAGCTGGCATGGATCAAGGAAGCCTATAACGTCGTCCTGCCGGAACTCGAGGACCTCGGTGACCTGGAAGCGTCCGCCCGGTATTTCGAGGGCGAGGACGAGAACATCCACATCCGCACCGATTTCCTGCTGGCCGAGGACGAGGCGTCGCGCAACGTGCGCGTGGCCTTCGTGCTCACGCGCGACGTGCTGTTCTCCATCCACGACGAGGATCTGCCGGTGTTCCGGCTGGTGCGCCTGCGCGCGCGCATGCGGCCGGGTTCGGTGCGCAATGCCAAGGACGTGCTGATGGACCTGTACGCCACCGACGCCGAGTACTCCGCCGACTCCATCGAGGAGATCTACGAGCGGCTGGAGGAAGCCAGCCGCCGGGTGCTGGCCGAGAACGTGACCGATGCCGCCGCCGCCGACGTGCTGGAAACCATCGCCCGCGAGGAAGACTTGAACGGCCGCATTCGCCGCAACGTCATGGATACGCGCCGCGCGGTGTCGTTCCTGATGCGCAGCCAGCTGCTGTCCGCCGAGCAGCAGGACGAGGCCCGCCAGATCCTGCGCGACATCGACTCCATCGAAAACCACACCGCGTTCCTGTTCGACAAGATCAACTTCCTGATGGATGCGACGGTCGGTTTCATCAACATCAACCAGAACAAGATCATCAAGCTGTTCTCGGTGGTGTCGGTAGCGCTGATGCCGCCGACGTTGATCGCGAGCATCTACGGGATGAACTTCAAGCTGATGCCGGAACTGGACTGGGCCGCGGGCTACCCGTGGGCCATCGCGCTGATGGCCGTGTCGGCGGCGATTCCGCTGATCTACTTCCGCCGCAAGGGCTGGCTGAGCTGAAGTCAGTGCCAGCGCCAGCGCCCGTTGCCGGAAGCGCTAGTCCGGCAGCGTGGCCGCGCCCATGCGGCGCGCGATGATCGACGCCTTGACGCGGAAGTTGACGTGCACGTTGGCGCAATATGTCTTCTTGTCGAAGCATTTCGGCGCCGGCAGCGCCGCCGCGAGCCGCGCGGCCTGCCCGACGCCTAGCTTGGCGGCCGAGGTGTGGAAGTAGTGCTGGGCGGCGGCCTCGGCACCGAAGACGCCCTCGCCCCACTCCACCGAATTCAGGTAAATCTCAAAGATCCGCTGCTTGTCGAGCCAGAACTCGAGCATCCACGTGATGGCCAGCTCCTGGCCCTTGCGCAGGTAGTGCTGCTCGGGCGCCAGGAACAGGTTCTTGGCGAGCTGCTGCGTGATGGTCGACCCGCCGCGCACGATGCGCCCGCGCTGCTTGTTGCGCTCCCAGGCGGTCAGCATCGCGTCGAGGTCGTAGCCGGGATGATTGACGAAATCCGCGTCCTCGCTGGCGATGACCGCGCGCTTCAGGTGCCGCGAGATGTCGTCGTAGCGCACCCACTCGCGCTCGACCCCGCAACTCCAGACATTGGCGCCGCAGAGCCGCCAGCGCTCGGCGCGCATGAAGGTCGTGGACGATGGGTTCACGACCTGCCACGCAGCAATCTGGAGGAAGAAGTAGAGCTGCATCGCCAGCACGCCCGCCACCAGGCAGCCGGCGAGATAGCCGAGCCAGCGCAGCGGATTGGCCGCGCTGCCGGCACGCGCCGGCGATCGGGAGGAAGTCCGCTGGCGCGCCAAGCCGGGTGGCCTCAGCGGGCGGCTTCGGCCTGGAGCCCGGCTCGCAATTCCGCGAGAACGGGGACAGTGTTGGGCCGCACGCCGCGCCAGTTGTAGAACGCCTCGGCGGCCTGCTCCACGAGCATGCCCAGGCCGTCGCTGGTGCGCGCGCCCCATTGGGCGGCGTAGGCCAGGAACACGGTCGGACGGGCGCCGTACATCATGTCGTAGGCCAGCACGCCCTCGCCCAGCAGGTAGTCAGGCACGGGCGGCACTTCGCCCTGGAGGCTGCTCGACGAGGCGTTGATCACCACGTCGCAGCGCTCTTCCTCGCTCAGGGCGGACAGCGCGTCCAGCCCACCGCCCCACAGTTCCACGTTGTACTGGTCGGCCGCTTCGACGAATTCCTCGAGCATATCGCTCGCCTTGGAAGCGGTGCGATTGGCCACCACGATCCGCGCCGGACGGCACTCGATCAGCGGCAGCATCGCTCCCATGGCCGCGCCACCGGCGCCGAGCAGCAGGATGCGCTTGTCTTCCAGCAGCACGTCCAGGTTGTCCTGGATGTCGCGGACCAGGCCCACGCCGTCGGTGTTATCGCCATGGATCAGGCCGTCCTCGATCCACATCGTATTGACCGCGCCCGCGGCTTCGGCGCGCGGGGTCAGGCGGTCGGCCAAGTCGTACGCTTCCAGCTTGAACGGGGTGGTCACGTTGAAGCCGTGGCCACCTTCGGCCAGGAAGCGGCGCACCGTGTCGGCAAAGGCGCCGAGCGGTGCTTCGAGGCGGTCGTACTGCACGGCTTCGCCGGTCTGGCGCGCGAAGGCGGCGTGGATGGCCGGCGAGCGGCTGTGCGAAACGGGGTTGCCCACCACCACGTAGCGGTCTTGCTGCACGGGCGGGTTCGGCTGGGAAGTCAGGTCTGTGGTCATCAACGGGGTTGCAGGCGGACGTCGAGCCCGCTCCGCGTGAACTTGAACGTGGAAATGACTTCCAGGATGTCCTGGCGCTGTTGCATTTCCGGGGTAAAGGCGCCGAACGGCGCGGCGGCGCGCACGATGGCCACGGCCTGGCGGTCCAGCGCGGGGTCGCCCGAACTCTTGGCCACGTCGATGGACTCGACGTTGTAGCCGTCGCGGTTATAGCCGAGCTTGCCGAGCCGGTTGACGTTGATCACCAGGATCAGCTGGCCGTACAGCGGCTTGCCATTGCGCTGGGGGAAGTCGCTCGTGCCGCGCGTCTCGATCTTGCGGCGCAGGCGGTCGTAATACTGGGCGTAGTCCACGCCCTGCGCGCTGGTCGCGGTCAGCTGCATGCGCTTGGGCCGCTTGGCGTACTGCTCCAGGTTCCGGCCGATCTCGGCCTCCAGCCGTGCCATCTCGGTCACGGCGGTGCGGTCGTCCTGGCCACGCGTGGGGGCCGGCTGCTGCTGTTCGCCCGGCTTCACGGGCTGGCTGCGCACGCTCGGCGCGGCTTCGCGCGATTGCGTCATCAGCCGGCGCTGGTCTTCTTCCAGTTGCTCGATGCGGCGCTGCGTCAGCCGCATCAGGTCGCCATCCTTGGACTCGGTCTGCGCCGGCAGCGGCGTGGTGGCACGCTGGGCGTCGTGGTCGCCGCCGCCGTCCAGGTTGGCCTGGGCCAGCACGGTCGGGTTGCGGGGGCGTTCGGCGGACTTGGAGTTGACCAGCACCACGTCGAGCTGCGGATCGGACCGCTTGATCTCGAAGACTTCGGGCGCGGCAATCCGCACCATCAGGATCAGCGCGTGAATGGCCACCGACACGGCCAGCGCCTTGGCCAGCGTGCCGCTGGAATGCCACCACTGCAGGGGATGGCGGGGAGCAACAAGAACGGCGTTCACGATGGCGGTGGGCGGGAGCGTCCGGAAAATGCAGACAGTGAATACGAAGGGCGGCCACCCCACCGCAGGCGGGGTTGGCCGGATCAGACTTCGATTGTAAGGGAGCGGATTGCTTTTCCGAAGGGGTCAGGCCGTCGGGCCGGCCCCGGTGTCGCGTGGCGCCGACGCCTCGTCGTCCGAAGCGGGCTCGGCGCCCTCCCCGGCCGGGGTTTCCTGGCCTTCCGGCGCCCCTTCCGAGCCACCCTCGGCAGCCGCTTCCGCCGCATCTTCGGCCGCCGCCTCGGCAGCGGCCTCGGCCGACACTTCCGCCGCCTCCTCGTCGCTCTCCAGCTCTTCCTCGGGGACTTCGCCTTCCCCGGCGAAGACCTCAAGCACGCGGCACGACACTTCCAGCGAAATCTCGTCCGTCGAGGCAATCTCGAGCAGCACCTGGGTGCCCCGGGCCGCCTGCGCCAGTTCCGCCACGCGCGTGACCAGCGGAATCTCGGTAAAGCGCACCGCGCCTTCCTTGAGCACGGTCGCCATCAGCTTCTCGCGGCCTTCCTGGGCCAGCCAGCGCAGGCACCAGTAGCGTTCCATCGTCGACTGGTGCTCGGCATAGGCCGCATAGGTGCCTTCGAAGTCCGCCACAGCGGCCAGCAGGTCGGCATCCTTGGGCTTGAACGGCGCCACCAGCTTGGCCGTGACGCCATGCTGCGCCACCGCCAGGATCTGCCACTGGTTCACCAGATCGACGTAGCGGCGCAGCGGCGAGGTGCTCCACGCGTACTGCGCCACGCCCAACCCCTCGTGCGCCGCCGGGTAGGTCTGCATCCGCGTACGGTGCATGCCCCACGCCTTCTGGGTGCGATAGATGCCCGGCACGCCGTGGTCGGCCAGCAGCTTGCCCCACGTGCTGTTGGCCAGGATCATCAGCTCGGCCACGATCTTGTCCAGCGGGGAGCCCCGGCGGCGCTGCTCGATGCGCACGCGCTCGGCGCCGCCTTCGAGTTGATCGATATAGAAGTTGTAGTCAGCCCGGTTGTGCGACTCCGGCCGCAGCCCGCTGGCGAGGCGCGCGCGCTGGCGCTCGTCATGCAGGTGGTTGGCCAGGTGGAACAGGTGCGTCAGCGCGGACCGGAACGGGTAGTCGCCGGTGCCGTTGGCCAGCGCGGCCTCGGTCACCACGTCCTCGAGCAGGTTGTGGCGCAGGTTGGCGGCAATCGGCACCCGCTCGGCGCGGGTTTCGCTGGCGGTGATGGCGATGCCGTCCGGTGTGTTCGGGTCCACCGTCACATAGAGCGACAGCGCCGGGCAGGTGCGCCCTTCCTGGAGCGTGTAGCGCTCCACGATGGGGTCCGGCAGCATGGTGATCTTGTCGCCCGGGAAGTACACCGTGGACAGACGATGCCGCGCGATGGCGTCGAGCGCATCGCCACGCTTGATGCCCAGCGCCGGCGCAGCAATGTGGATACCCACGCGCAGCTTGCCGCCGTCGAGTTCGGTGACGGACAGCGCGTCGTCGATCTCGGTCGTCGTCACATCGTCGATCGAGAACGCCTGCACGTCGGCCAGCGGCAGGTCGCCGCCCGGCTCCGGCACGTCCACGTCCGGGAAGCCGGTGCCCTTCGGGAAGCATTCGGAGAGGAACTTGGCCTCGTGCAGCGCGCGCGGGCTGGACACGCCGCCCACGGCCACCATCAGCCGCATCGGCGTCATGCCGAGCGCCGTGCAGGCGGCGTCCATCGCCTTGAATTCGAGGCTGTTCTTGTCCGGCTTGAACAGCAGTTGCAGCACCTTGCCCCGGAACGCGTCCGGCAGCGTCCGCGCCTTGAGCTGGTCTTCATAGCCGGCCTGCACCAGCGCCTGCTGCTTCTTGCGTTCGACGGCGGCCAGCGCGGCCTGCAGCTGGTCTTCCGGGGCGCGCAGGTAGCGGCCACGGCCCTTGCGGCGGAAATAGACCGGGTTGCCATGCAGCGCCATGGCCAGCGCGGCCTGCTGCACCGGGCCGGCATCGGCGCCGTAGTATTCGGCGGCCAGCTCGGCAAAGCCGAATTCCTCGGCCGGCGCGCATTCCCAGAGGAAGTCGAGGTCGATGTCGGCGGTCAGGTCGCCGGTCTGCCGCACCATTTCGATTGCCGACGGCTGGGCAAACTGCAGCAGCACGTCGCGCGCCTTCACCTTGGTGCGTTTGCCTGCTGGCAATTCCACCTGGTAGGCCTCGCCCTGCTGGGCGAGCACGGTGCCGGCGCGAATTTCGCCGCCTTCTTCAAACAGCAACTGCATGGATCGGTACTTTCAGAAATGCCGGGCGCCGTCACCGCGTGAGCGTGGGAGCGGGTTCCCGGGCAGAGTCGACGGACCGCCCGTGATGGATGGGCGCCGTGGGCCGCCATATGGCAATGGGTCCGGCAGATGTGGCCGGTCGGACTCCGGATGATACCGCACCGCCGCCGGCGCAGGCCGGCGCAGCAGGTCTGGCAGGAAGACCTCGGTCACCAGCATGGTGCCGCCGCCGCGCCGGAACACCGAGCGCCGCGCGGGCAGCATCGGCACATCCTGCATGGCCGGCACCACGCGGGCCAGGGCCTGCCGCAGCGGATGCTCCGGACGCAGCCGCGCAAACTGGAACGGCTCGCGCCGCACGCGCGGATCGATAAACAGCGCCCCACCGAGCGGGCGCTCACCTAAGCCGCGCAGGAACGGCCAGTCGCGCGGCGCGTGGTGCGGATCGACGATGGTATGGGCGAAGATGGCCGGCACATCGTCGCAGATAAGCAGCACTTCGCGCGTGATGGCCGGCACGGGCCGGATCAGGCCGATGGTCCGCCATTCATCGGCAAACGGCCGTTGGAGCGACTGGGCGAGCCGCTTGACGCGGAACTGCGCGGAGGCGGCCATCAGCCGGGCGGTCAGCGAGCCCTCGCCAATCACCCAGCGGCGCAGGTTGAAGGGGATGTCGGCATCGAACGGCAAATGCGCCCGCCACGCGCCGGTGCGCGGCGTCCGGTACAGCGAATCGCTCATGCCGGGTCCGGGCGGGAGGCGGGCAGCTTGCCGCCGGGGCCGTAGCCGCAGAAAGCGAGCACGTCGTCCACGTAGTCTTCGAACTCGCTGATGCCGTGGTCGCTGCCTTCGATGATGCGGATGTGGGCACCCGGGCAGGCTTCGACCATCTCGCGGTAGTCGAGCACCTCGTCGCCAGTCGCCGCCAGCAGGTAATAGCGCGCTGGTTTTGTGATCTTTTCGACACGCAGATCGAGCAATTCCTGAAGGTGGCTACGCTCCACCACGACCGATCCGCCGCCGTGATACAGCGGCTGCTCGCCCAGGTACTTCTCCAGGTCGGTCCACGGATGGATCGCCGGATTGAGCAGCACCGCACGGCAGCCATGGCGCTCGGCCAGCCAGCGCGCATAGAAGCCGCCCAGCGACGAACCGATGATGGCGATGTCCGTCTCGCCCCCGGCGCGGGCGCCCCGGATGGCGGCCTCGGCCTGGGCGATGGCCTGGGCCGGCGAGACATTGAGCGTGGGGCAGGCGAAATATTTCTCCACGCCCCAGGCGCGCATCCGCTCTTGCACAAGCCGCGACTTGAACGATTGCGGCGAGGAGCGGAAGCCGTGCAGATACAGCAGCATCGTCGGACCCTTGTCGATTCTTGATCAGGCGGCGAGCGCGTCGAGCAGCTTCTGATGCACGCCGCCGAAGCCGCCATTGCTCATCACGAGCACATGGTCGCCGGGGCGGGCGGCTGCCGTGACGGCCGCGACCAGCTCGCCGAGGTCCTGATAGGCGGCGGCCTTGTCGCCAAGTGGTGCCAGCGCCTCACCGAGGTTCCAGCCCAGCGCGTCCTTGCCCGCCGGCGCACCGTAGCCGAACACCCGATCGGCGCCTTCCAGGCTGGCCGGCAGTTGCGCGGCCATGACGCCGAGCTTCATCGTATTGGAGCGCGGCTCCAGCACAGCCAGGATGCGGGCGTTGCCCACCCGGCGGCGCAGGCCGTCGAGCGTGGTCTGGATGGCCGTGGGATGGTGCGCGAAGTCGTCATAGACCGTGATGCCGTTGGCCACGCCGCGCACTTCCATGCGGCGCTTGACGTTGGCGAAGCGACCCAGCGACTCGATGGCCTGCGCCGGCGTCACGCCCACATGGCGGGCGGCGGCGATGGCAGCAATCGCGTTCATGCGGTTGTGGGTGCCTTGCAGGTCCCAGACGACCGTGCCCTGCACCGCATCGCCGAACCAGACATCGAAGGCATCCTTGCCCGCCGGGGCCGGCGCCTGCGCATCGCTCTCTTTCCAGTCGCCCACGCCGAACTGCTCGACCTCGCTCCAGCAGCCGCGCTCCAGCACGCGCGCCAGCGCCGGCTCCACGCCGTTCACGAGGATGCGGCCCTGACCCGGCACGGTGCGCACCAAGTGATGGAATTGCGTCTCGATGGCGGCAAGATCCGGGAAGATGTCGGCGTGATCGAACTCGAGGTTGTTCAGGATGGCCGTGCGCGGGCGATAGTGGACGAACTTGCTGCGCTTGTCGAAGAAGGCTGTGTCGTATTCGTCGGCTTCGATGACGAAGAAGTCCGATGGTGTCAGTCGCGCGGAGATACCGAAGTTTTGTGGCACGCCGCCGACCAGGAAGCCCGGGTTGTAGCCAGCGTCCTCAAGGATCCAGGACAGCATCGACGTGGTGGTCGTCTTGCCATGCGTACCGGCCACCGCCAGCACCCATTTGCCGTTGAGCACGTGCTCGCCCAGCCATTGCGGGCCGGAGACGTACGGCAGATTGCGATCGAGGATGGCTTCCATCAGCGGATTGCCGCGCGACACCACGTTGCCGATCACGAACAGGTCCGGCTCCAGCGAGAGCTGGGACGGGTCGAAGCCTTCGATCAGGTCGATGCCCTGGGCTTCCAGCTGGGTGCTCATGGGCGGGTAGACGTTGGCGTCGCAGCCGGTCACGCGGTGGCCCGCCTGCYKGGCSAGKACSGCAAGGCCGCCCATGAAWGTRCCGCAGATRCCGAGGATGTGAATATGCATGGGATGCGTCGGGGGAAATGGCGTGCGCCCGGGGCGCCGGGCGGGATAGCGGTCGATTGTACCCGAGCCCTCCGCCCGGACTGCGACACCCGGCCGCGGCACCAAGCCCGGCACCACGACCAGGCAAGCGGCGTATCATCGCGGCATGTCCAGACGCAACATCCCCGACCCGACCCGCGTACGCGAGGAAATCGCCCAGGCCGCGGCCCGCATGATCGCCGAGGACGGCGCCGACTACGCCACCGCCAAGCGCAAGGCCGCCAAGCAGCTCCTCGGCGACATGCGCGTTGCCGGCGAATGGCTGCCTGATAACGACATGATCGAGGAAGAAGTCCGCGCGTACCAGGCACTGTTCCATGCCGAGAGCCAGCCGCGCATCCTTGCGCTGCTGCGCCGGCTGGCCGTGCTGGCGATGGAAGACCTGGCCAGTTTCCGGCCTTATCTGGTCGGCGCGGTGCTCAACGGCACGGCCACCGAGCATTCCGATGTCTATCTGCAATGCTTCTGCGACAGTCCCAAGGACGTCGCGCTGCACCTGCTCAACGCCGGCGTGGACTTCGACACCAGCGAAAGCCGGCACTTCGCCGGCCGGGGCGACGTGGAGACGCTGAGCTTCCTGTGGCGCGGCCAATGGCCGGCGGCGCGCGAATGCCGCGCGCTGGCCGGCGAGGTCCGCGCGGAACTTGGCGCGCCGGTCGGCATTCATATTGCGCTGTACGATGCCATCGATGAACGCGGCGCCGTGCGGGCGGATGCCAGCGGGCGCGTCGCGCGTGCCGACCTGGCCGCCGTGCGCGCCCTGAGCACCCCCGAGCCGGCCGAACCGCCCGCGCCCTGATCCTCCGAACCCTCTCTATATAGATAGCGCCCCCAGATGACCGCCTCCGCACCCGGCTCCACCCCCATCCGCCGCTCCCGCCTGGGCCTGTGGCTCGTCGTTGCCATCGTGGCCGCCGCTGGCGGCGCCATCGTCGGTCATTTCGTGTTATCTCCCAAGCCGGTGGCCGACCAGGCCGTCGAGACCTTCTTCCAGACCAAGATGYCGGACCCCGCCGGGGTGGAACTGGATCTGACCAAGCTGCGCGGCAAGACCCTGGTGGTGAACTTCTGGGCGCCCTGGTGCGGCCCGTGCGTGGAAGAAATGCCCGAGTTGACGGCCTTGCATGGCGAATATGCCCAGCGCAACGTCGAATTCGTCGGCATCGGCATCGATTCGGCCAGCAATATCCAGCAGTTCCTCAAGAAGGTGCCGGTGGCCTATCCACTGGCCGTGGCCGGGTTCGCAGGCACCGAGCTGTCGCGCAGTTTCGGCAACGCGCAGGGTGGCCTGCCCTATACCGTGGTCATCAACCCCGACGGCTCGGTGAAATACCGCAAGATGGGCCGCGTGCACGCCGAGGAATTGCGCAAGGTGCTGCCCGGCGCGTGAAATCGGGCTTCTGGGCCGAAACACGGCCCAACTGCCCGGGATCTCCGCTCAATGGCGTGACTACCACCCCATTCTGAGCGCGCGGACACCAAAATCCGTGAGAAGACTCTGAAATGCGCCGACCACGCCACGTGGCCTTGTATCGCGTGCTAGACAAATCCCTCTAAGCTACGGTAATCTCCGCGCAATTTCGTTGATCTGGTCGAGCTACCGTGTCTTCAACTCCCGCCGAAAACGGCGCCGCGCGCTACCGGAAGGTGCTGGTCCTGCATGGACCGAACCTCAATATGCTGGGCACGCGCGAACCGCAGACGTACGGGCACACGACGCTCGCCGACATCAACGATGCGCTGGCAAAACGCGCCGCCACGGCTGGCCTGGATCTTGATACGTTCCAGTCCAACCATGAAGGGGCGCTGGTGGATCGTATCCAGGCAGCACGCGGCGAGGGGGTGGACTTCATCCTCATCAACCCGGCAGCCTATACGCACACCAGCGTAGCCCTGCGCGATGCCCTGGCCGCCGTGGCGATCCCGTTCGTGGAGATACATCTGTCGAACGTGCATCGCCGCGAACCGTTCCGTCATCACTCGTATTTCTCGGATCAGGCCGTGGGCGTGATCTGCGGCCTGGGCTGGCAGGGTTACCTGCTGGCGCTGGAATACGTGCTGGGGCAGACGGCCGCGGCCCCGGGCGATTGAAGGCTGCCCGCGCGTCGGCACAGCATCAGGAATGCCCGGACCCTGCCTCGCGGCCAGCGCGGCAGACCAATCAATGACTCACCGCCGCCGTTTCCTTCCCTCGGGAGGAGACCGGACAACCCGATTCTGGAGGATAAGAAGATGGACCTGCGCAAGCTGAAGACGCTGATCGACCTGGTGGCCGAATCCGGCATCTCGGAACTGGAAGTCACCGAAGGTGACGGCAAGGTACGCATCGTCAAGGCGCCGCCCCAGGTGATCGCCGCCCCGATGGCCATGCCCCAGATGCAGGCCCTGCCGGGCGCTGCCCCCGTCGCCCCGATGGCGCCGGCCGCCGCACCGGAAGCCGCCCAGGTTCCGTCGGGCCACGTCGTCACCTCGCCGATGGTCGGCACGTTCTACCGCGCACCGTCGCCGGGCGCCGCCCCGTTCGTGAACGTGGGCGACACCGTCAAGGAAGGCCAGACCGTCTGCATCATCGAGGCCATGAAGCTGCTCAACGAAATCGAGTGCGACAAGGCCGGCGTGATCAAGGAAATCCTAGTCGAGAACGGCCAGGCCGTCGAATACGGCCAACCGCTGTTCGTGATCGGCTGATGCGAGCCTGCCCGCCGCGCCCCCGTCGCCCGCGCCCAATCGGCCCCGGCACGGGGATCGGGGCGGGCCTGCATCGCCCCTGCTCCCCCATGCTTGGCACGCTTCAGGCCGCCGCGTGGCGCCCTGCTTTGCAACACCGGCCCCGCGCCGGGGCCCGACTTGCCGGGCCGGCACCCGTTCTCGCAGAGAGAGACCATGTTTGAAAAAATTCTGATCGCGAACCGGGGCGAAATCGCCCTTCGCATCCAGCGCGCCTGCCGCGAGCTGGGTATCAAGACCGTGGTGGTGTACTCGGAAGCCGACAAGGAAGCCAAGTACGTCAAGCTGGCCGACGAGGCCGTCTGTATCGGCCCGGCGCCGTCCCCGCTGTCGTACCTGAACATGCCGGCCATCATCTCGGCCGCCGAGGTCACCGACGCCCAGGCCATCCACCCGGGCTACGGCTTCCTGTCGGAGAACGCCGACTTCGCCGAGCGCGTGGAGAAGTCCGGCTTCGTCTTCATCGGCCCGACCTCGGACAGCATTCGCCTGATGGGCGACAAGGTGTCCGCCAAGCAGTCCATGATCAAGTCCGGCGTGCCGTGCGTGCCGGGCTCCGAAGGCGCCCTGCCCGACGACCCCAAGGAAATCCTGGCCACCGCGCGCCGCGTGGGCTATCCGGTCATCATCAAGGCCGCTGGCGGCGGTGGTGGCCGTGGCATGCGCGTGGTGCACACCGAGGCCGCGCTGATCAACGCCGTCAACATGACGCGCGAGGAAGCCGGCCGCGCCTTCGGCAACCCCGAGGTCTACATGGAGAAGTTCCTGGAGAATCCGCGCCACGTGGAAATCCAGATCCTGGCAGACCAGCACCGGCAAGCCATCTGGCTGGGCGAGCGTGACTGCTCGATGCAGCGCCGCCACCAGAAGGTGATCGAGGAAGCACCGGCCCCGCACATCCCGCGCCGCCTGATCGAGCGCATCGGCGACCGCTGCGCCGAGGCCTGCAAGAAGATCGGCTACCGGGGCGCCGGCACGTTCGAGTTCCTGTACGAGAACAACGAGTTCTACTTCATCGAGATGAACACGCGCGTGCAGGTGGAGCACCCGGTCACCGAGATGATCACGGGCATCGACATCGTGCAGGAACAGATCCGCATCGCCTACGGCGAGAAGCTGCGCTTCCGCCAGAAGGACGTGCAGATCCAGGGCCACGCCCTCGAGTGCCGGATCAACGCCGAGGACCCGTTCAAGTTCACGCCGTCGCCGGGCCGCATCACCGCCTGGCACATGCCGGGCGGCCCCGGCGTGCGGGTGGACTCGCACGCGTATGATGGCTACTTCGTGCCGCCTAACTACGATTCGATGATCGGCAAGATCATCACGTACGGCGCCACGCGTGACCAGGCCATCGCCCGCATGCGCATCGCGCTGTCGGAGATGGTGGTGGACGGCATCCTGACCAATGTGCCGCTGCACCGCGAACTGATGCTCGATGCCAACTTCGTCGAAGGCGGCACCAGCATCCATTATCTTGAACACCGCCTGGCCCAGAAGGCCGTGGCCAAGGGCGAGAAGGCCTGAGGCCCCGCCTCGGCCGGCATCGTCGCAGCAAGGAATCACGTGGCTTTCCAGGAATGTGTGATCGAAATTGCGCAGGAGCAGGCCGAGGCCTGGTCCGACGCATTGTTCGACCTCGGCGCGCTGTCGGTCTCGGTGGAAGACGCCGATGCCGACACGCCCGATGAGCAGCCACTGTTCGGCGAGCCCGGGCTCGAGCCGACGCGGCTGGCCTGGAACCGCTCGCGCGTGGTGGCCCTGTTCGATGACGAGACCGACCCGGCGCTCGTGGTGGCTGCGGCCGCCAACGCGCTGAATGTCGATCCGGTGCCGGACTTCGCGTTGCGCGCGGTGGAAGACCAGGACTGGGTGCGCCTGACCCAGTCGCAGTTCGCGCCGATCCGCATCGGCGAACGGCTCTGGGTGGTGCCGTCGTGGCACGACGCCCCGGAGCCGGACGCCGTGGTGCTGGAGCTGGACCCCGGCCTGGCCTTCGGCACGGGCAGCCATCCGACCACGCGGCTGTGCATGCAGTGGCTCGAGCAGAACGTGCGGGCCGGCGAGACCGTGCTCGATTACGGCTGCGGCTCGGGCATCCTGGCCATCGTCGCCAAGAAACTCGGTGCGGGCGATACGCTCGGCATCGACATCGATCCGAATGCCGTGGAGGCGTCGCGCTACAACGCGGAACGCAACCAGGTGGCGGCCACTTTCGCGCTGCCGGATTCCGTATCAGACGCCACCTACGACCTCGTGGTGGCCAATATCCTCTCCAATCCGCTCAAGCTGATGGCGGCCATGCTCAGTGCGCGCGTGCGCCCGGGCGGCCGGCTGATCCTCTCGGGCGTGCTGGAACGGCAGGCGGACGAAGTGGCCGCCGCCTATGCGCCCTGGCTGGCCATGTCGGTCTGGCGCAGCGAGGAAGGCTGGGTCTGCCTGCACGGCACCCGCGCCGACGCCGCCAGCTCCTCCGCCAACCCTTCCTGATTCGACACCATGGCTGCCGCCAAGCTTGTCACGCGTTGTCCGGCCTGCCGCACCGCGTTCCGGCTTGTGGCGGACCAGTTGCGCCTGCGCCAGGGCCTGGTCCGTTGCGGACAGTGCGATACCGTCTTCGACGCGCGCGAACACCTGATTGAAGTGCCGGTACCGGCCGCCTCGGCTGCCGCGCCGACGCCTGCGCCGGTGCCGACGACGGTGTCAACGACTGCCGGCCCGAGCGTGGCCGCTGCGCTGGCCCATGCCGAGCAGGCCCAGGCCAACGCGCGTGCC
This sequence comes from Cupriavidus sp. 10L43_2, assembly GCF_056395265.1. Lineage (NCBI taxonomy): Bacteria > Pseudomonadati > Pseudomonadota > Betaproteobacteria > Burkholderiales > Burkholderiaceae > Cupriavidus > Cupriavidus sp. 10L43_2. Next base: position 95,082 of record NZ_JBFTJE010000021.1, on the reverse strand, counting down.
CATGCGCAGGAAACGCCGTTCGATCCGGGCTTCGATCCCGGCTATGACGTGCCGGCGCTCGATTCGCCGACCATGATGATGCCGGAGGCCGAGCAGCCGCCGGTACGGCAAGAGCCAGCACCCGAGGCGCCACCGGCGCCGCAGCCGGAAGTGGAACTGGGTCTGGCGCCGGAACATGAGAACGAAGTCGAGCCGGAACCGGTGGTTGTGCCAGAACCGGAACCGGCGCCCGTGGCGGAAGTTGCGCCCGAGCCGGAACCCGAACCCGAGCCCGAGCCCATAGAGGAAGCCGCAGCGCCCGCGCCTGTCGCGCCGTCGGCACCCTGGCCGACCCTCGATCATTCGGCCTTTGGCGAACCTCCCCCTGCCCCGGCGGCACCCGCCCCGGCCGTGCCGGCGCACTCGTCACTCGACCCCGCTGCGGCATTCGCCCCGGCGTCGGCCAGCCCGCCGCCGTCCGGCGCGTACAGCGCCAGGGCCGCGTGGCCGCCGGTGCCGTCCTCGAGTCCATCCCCCAGCCCCACGCCGGAGGCGGCCGAGTCGCTGCCGCCGACCAACCCCTTCCCGCATACCGAGCCGGTACGCAGCGCGAGCGAATACCTGCGTGCCGCCGATCCCACCGTGGCGCCGGCCGAGGAATTCGCGCGTGAAGGGGAGGACGATGTCGCGTCGGCCAGCCCCAATGCGCTCGATACGTCGCGCGAGGGCACGCCCGATGCCATCGCACGCGAATCCACCACGCGCCACTGGATCCGCCGCGAGGTATCGCCGGGCCCGGTCTTCGCCCCCGATTTCCTGCGCCACGCGCGTGACCGCGAACGCGCGCGCCCGGCACGCGCCAAGGTGGTCGTGCCTGTCAGCAAGCGCGTCTGGGTGCGCATCGCCGTGGTGCTGCTGGCCATCGGCGCGCTGCTGCAGGGCGCCTACCTCGGCCGCAGCCAGCTGGCCGGCCGCGTGCCGGTGCTGCGTCCGCTGCTCGAGGCCGCCTGTGCGCCACTTGGCTGCGAGGTGCCGCCCTGGCGCGACCTCGAAGCGCTGCGCATCGACAGCTCCCAGCTTCAGAAACAGGACGAGGCGACCGATGTTTACCAGCTCGCCGTCACCATGCGTAACCAGGGCCGCGCCACTACCGCGCTGCCCGCGATCGAACTGGTGATGACCGACCTGCAAGACCAGTTGCTGCTGCGCCGCGTGCTGCAACCGACCGAATACCTCGAGCCCGCGCAGCGTGCCTTCGCAACGCTGGGCCTGCGCGCGGGCAGCGAGCTGCCGGTTCGGGTACGATTCCGGACAGACCAGACGGCGGCCAACTACCGCGTGCTGATCTTCTACCCCTGATATCCAGCGCCCCGCCGCGCCGCCGGTTCGCACCGGGCAGCGCGGACGAACATCCCATCCCAGTACAGGAGTGACCATGAGCAATGTGACCCTCGGCGGCAACGCCATCGAAGTTGGCGGCAAGTTTCCCCAGGCAGGCGACAAGGCCCCCGACTTTTCCCTCGTGGGCAAGGACCTGAAGGATGTGAAGCTGGCCGACTTCGCCGGCAAGCGCAAGGTGCTGAACATCGTGCCGAGCCTGGATACGCCGGTGTGCCAGGCATCCGCCCGCAAGTTCAATGAAGCTGCCAGCACGCTGGACAACACCGTGGTGCTGACCATCTCGGCCGACCTGCCGTTCGCCATGGGCCGCTTCTGCACGGCCGAAGGCCTGGCCAACGTGGTGCCGCTCTCGACCATGCGTGGCGCCGAGTTCAAGAACGCCTATGGCGTGGACATCAAGACCGGCCCGCTGGCCGGCGTGGCCGCACGCGCCGTGGTCGTGCTCGACGAAAACAACGCTGTGAAGTACAGCGAACTCGTGCCCGAGATCAAGCAAGAACCGAACTACGACGCCGCCCTGGCCGCGTTGAAGTAAGCTGCCGGAGGCCTTCGGCATCACCGGTATCTGACAAGTACGAACGCCGCCCGTCTCCGCACGGGCGGCGTCTTTTTCAACCGTATCATCCGTATTCGATTGCGAGGAAGAATGGCCAGCTTGATCTGTGGCTCCGTTGCCTACGACACCATCATGACGTTCGACGGGCGCTTCCGCGAACACATCCTGCCCGACCAGATCCACATGCTGAACGTGTCGTTCCTGGTGCCGGGCATGCGGCGAGAGTTTGGCGGCTGCGCCGGCAACATCGCCTACACGCTCAAGATGCTCGGCGGCGAGCCAGTGGTGATGGGCACCGTGGGCGAGGACGCCGGCCCGTACCTGGACTACCTGCGCAAACTCGACATCGTCACGGATCACATCCGCACGCTGCCGGGCACCTTCACCGCGCAGGCGATGATCACGACCGATCTCGACAACAACCAGATCACCGCCTTCCACCCGGGCGCGATGAGCCAGTCGCAGCTGAACAGCGTGCAGGATGCGCTGACGGCCGGCCGCCAGCCCGCCCTGGGCATCGTGGCGCCGGACAGCCGCGAGGGCATGCTGCACCACGCGCAGCAGTTCGCCGAAGCCGGCATTCCGTTCATCTTTGATCTGGGTCAGGCCATGCCGCTGTTCAACGGCGAAGACCTGCGCCAGTTCATTGAACTCGCCAGCTACGTGACGGTCAATGACTACGAAGCGCAGGTCCTGCTGTCCCGCACGGCCTGGACCAGCGCCGAGGTTGCCGCCAAGGTTCGCGCGTTCATCGTGACGCACGGCGAGCGCGGCGCCAGCATCTTTGCCGATGGCCAGCAGTACGCCATTCCGGCCGTGCCCGCCGAACAGGTCGTCGACCCCACCGGTTGCGGCGACGCCTTCCGCGGCGGCCTGCTCTACGGCATCGAAAACGGGTTGGACTGGGAAACCACCGGCCGCCTCGCCTCGCTCATGGGCGCGCTCAAGATCGCCCGCCAGGGGCCGCAGAACCACTGGCTCTCGCGCGAGGACATTGGCAACCGGTTCCAGTCCGCATTCGGTTACCGCTACGCGTAACCCGGACGCTGCCCGGCGCCGTGCCCACAAGGCGGCGGCGCCCGGCCGGCATCCGCCGACATCGCGGAGCGCGGGTCTTTACGGGAAGGAAGTCAATCATGAGAAACATCGTGCCGAACATCGTCCGCACCGGCGGCGTGGCCGTCCTGGTGGCGGCAAGCCTGGTCTCGGGCTGCGCCAGCTGGTCGAACTCCAACAGCGTCTACACCTCGGGCCAGGCCCAGCGTGAGCAGACCGTGCGCTACGGCGTGGTGGAGGGCGTACGCGAGGTGCTGATCCAGGGCGGGCAGACCGGCGCGGGCACGCTGGCCGGTGGCGCCATCGGCGGCATCGCGGCGGGCAGCACCATCGGCGGCGGCAACGGCGCGATTGCGGCGGGCCTGCTGGGCGCAGTGATCGGCGGCCTGGCCGGCAGCGCGGCGGAGAACAAGATCCAGCAGCGTCGCGGCCTGGAGATCACGGTGAAGCTCGACAACGGCGAGATGCGCGCCATCACCCAGGAAGCCGACGAGGCGTTCCGACCCGGCGAGCGCGTGCGCCTGCTGTCCTCGGGCGGCGTGACGCGCGTGACCCACTGATCGCACCACGCACCCGGACCGGGCACACCGTGCCCGACCCCAACGCCGCGCGCCTCCGGGCCGCGGCGTTTTTCTTTGGGCGATAAAAAACCCGCCGGGCGAATGCCATCGGCGGGTCGGCAAGACAGCTGTCTTGCGGACCGGATACGAGGTATCCGGTCAGTGCGGCACGCGATGCGTGCCCTGGCGCTTCCCAGTTGTGATCGTTCGCACGAGGCGAAGCGATTACGGACGGGTACCCGTCGGGAACGGCCAGGCCGCAGCCGGGTTCAGCGCGGTCTTTGCAGCAGCAGCGGGTGCAACGGCAGGAGCCGCGGCAGGCTTGGCAGCAGGCGCCTTCTTGGCAGCCGGCTTCTTCGCAGCAGCCTTCTTGGCAGCCGGCTTCTTCGCAGCAGCCGGCTTCTTGGCAGCAGCAGGCTTCTTGGCAGCAGCAGGCTTCTTCGCAGCAGCCGGCTTCTTCGCAGCAGCAGCCTTCTTGGCCGGTGCAGCCTTCTTGGCCGGAGCGGCCTTCTTGGCTACAGCCTTCTTGGCGGCCGGCTTCTTGGCGGCAACGGCCTTCTTGGCCGGGGCCTTCTTGGCGGCTACCTTCTTGACCGCGGCCTTCTTGGCCGGGGCTGCCTTCTTGGCGACTACCTTCTTGGCTGCAACCTTCTTCGTTGCAACCTTCTTGGCGGCTACCTTCTTCACAGCGGCCTTCTTTGCCGGTGCCTTCTTGGCGGCTACCTTCTTGGCAGCAACCTTCTTCGTTGCAACCTTCTTGGCAGCAGCCTTCTTGGCGGCCGGAGCAGCCTTCTTGGCGGCGACCTTCTTCACGACGGCCTTCTTGGCGGCCGGCTTGGCGGCTTTCTTAGCCGCCGGCTTTTTCTTTGCAGCAGTTGCCATGGATAACTCCTTCACTAGCGTGAAATATCGAATGACCTAGGATGGCGACCCGACCGACCCGAAGCGCGATACCGCGTGACTCCAGTCGAGCGAGCGATTCATCGGCGCACGGCACAGCTTCGGTCGCACGCTAATGAATTCGGTGACAGGGATGCCGCGACACGCGGCGTTCAAGCGGCAGCGCAACGGACCCCCGCGGGCGGCAAAGCCAGCCTGCAGGCGGGTGTCCGGGGCATGCCGCGCCCTGGAATATTCGATTGGCCCGCGCCGCCCGTTACGTCGGCGCACGACCAGGAAAGAGGAGATATCGGTCAGCAGGCCTGCGGTGCGGGCATGGCCTCGCGCACGGCAGACGGCAATCATTCGGGGGTAGCTCGCCCATCCCGTCACTGGGCTACAGGAGACTGCACGCGTTTTGAGAAGCCGGTTCGGCTTGGTCTGCGTCAAAGTTCTGGTGCTCCTCGGCTACCCGCATTCACTGCATCGAGTCATCGCCATCATCGTTGCTTCTGCTTGTTGCTTGTCGCTGCGATACGTCGATGCAATGAACTGAGACTCTTGTCAAGGCGAATCATAATTCGTTTGTTCGATGATGTTAAGAAAAAAGTGCAAAAAAACTTGCGTGCGCGAGCGAGTCGATCTACTTCGCTCACGCATCGCGATGACAGCATCATCGACACGCTTGTTCATCTCGACTTCCACACGCCTTCCGAAGTTCCTCCGCGAGGTCGATGCGCGTCGATTCGATGGCGTCGCRCACTGCGTCGCACAGCCTCGCGTGACACCTCGCCGCCCTCGATCGCACACTGTCGAAGGCTGCCGAACGCGCCGTCAACACGCACGGCGGCGCGCCGCGCGATCCACCGGAAAGCCGCATGGATGTTGGCTTTCACGGCGATGGCATGTAATGCGCACGGTGCCTCGCCACGGCATGCTGGCCACGCACGCGCACGCCGCGATGGCCTCGCACGGCGACGCTCCGGCACTCGCTCGGCACGCTTCACGCGCATCGATGCGCGAGGGTTCGATGTCATCGCGTCGGACATGCGCCGACACCGCCGTGCGTCGATCCGACAGTTGCGCGAGTACGACGAAAGAGTGATGCGTCAACGCAACGGTTTGTCACCGTGCGCGATGCGATGACGATGTTTGGACACGCTTCGACACGTCATCGACACGCGCCGGCATCGCTTCGACAGCGCGCGACACCACCCGCGACACACCCGATGCAGCGTCGCACCGCGTGCGTGCGACACAGCGCTGCGTGGTCAGAGAACACAGCGTGCCGATGGGGTGTCGATGAGGTACCGGCCGAGCGTCCGCAGGCGCCCGGACGACCCCGGAGTTCCCCTTAGAGGAATGCTTCGGCCCCGCCGCGCGGCGTCGCATGCTGCACGGCATAATCCCGCAAACCCCCGTACGGCGGTCGATTGCGGGGGACGGCGGCGCACCGCTGGTGCGTACGCAAACGCGCAGTGGTGATTGCGGTGCGGCGCGCGCGCCAGTAGATTGGCGTCGCGACACCTTCGCACCATCCCGACACACTGAACCAGGAGACCCTCATGCGCATTTCCCTCCCACGCACGCTGCTGCGCGCCACCGTGTTCGCGGCCGCCTTCGCCGCCAGCGCCGTGGCGCTCGCGCAGGCCACGCCGGCCGGCACGTGGAAGACCATCGACGACGCCACCGGCAAGCCGCGCGGCGTGATCGAGATCACCGAGAAGGACGGCGTCTACAGCGGGCGCCTCGTGAAGAGCCTGGTGGAGACCGCCGAGAGCAAACCCAAGGTCTGCGACAAGTGCACCGACGCCCGCAAGGACCAGCCGGTCATCGGCATGACGCTGCTGACGGGCCTGCGCAAGACGGGCGACAACGAGTACACCGGCGGCGAGATCCTCGACCCCGAGACCGGCAAGCTTTACAAGTGCAAGATGGCGCTGGCGGACGACGGTAAGAAGCTCAACGTGCGCGGCTTCATCGGCATCAGCCTGATCGGCCGCACCCAGACCTGGGAACGCGATCATTGACCGGTCATCGGTTCCCGTACGCCGTCCTCGCCCTCCTCTCCCTCCTTGCCGTCACACTGTGCACAGCATGAATAGCGCCGCCGCCCGCCCCGGGCGCCGGCCGCCCTCCCCGCTGCGCTGATCCGCCGTCAGGCAATTGACAGCCGCATTCGGTACCATCGACGTCGGTACACACCACAACAGATACCGGAGACAAGCATGCGTATCCCCATCCATGGCGGGGCGATGGCCCTCGCCCTCGCCACCGCCGCGCTGTGCTGCACCGCCCCAGCCCATGCCGCCGACGCCTGGCCCAACCACGTGATCAAGTTCGTCGTGCCGTTCACGGCAGGCGGCGCCAACGACCTCGTCGCTCGCGCGGGGGCCGAGGCGGTGAGCAAGCGGATCGGCCAGCCCGTGGTGATCGAGAACCGGCCGGGCGCCGGCGGCGTGGTCGGCGCGGACTACGTCGCCAAGAGCAAGCCGGACGGCTACACCTTCCTGGTGGGCGCCGTGGGCACGGTCACCAACAGCCTGATTCGCACGAAGATGCCGTATGCGCCCGATGACCTCGTGCCGGTTGGGCTGATCGCGGTCAGCCCGTCGGTCATCGTCGCGTCGCCGTCGCTGCCGGTGAACAACCTCAAGGATCTGATCGAGTACTCGAAGAAGCAGGGTGGCGCGCCGTTCGCCACCGCCGGCAGCGGCAGCACGCCCCACTTCGTCGAGGAGATGCTCAAGGAGAAGGGCGCGCAGCTGACCGTGGTGCCGTACAAGAGCGGCTCGGAGAGCATCACGGCGGTGATCGGCGGCCAGGTGGCGGCGACTTCGGAGGCCAGCGTGGTGGTATTGCCACAGATCAAGGCCGGCAAGCTCAAGGCGCTGGGCGCAACCTGGGACAAGCGCATGGCTGCCGCACCCAACATCCCCACCACGGCCGAGCAGGGCCTGCCCGAGGTGCGGATCGGCCATTGGGCCGGCATCTTCGCGCCGAAGGGCACGGATCCGGCGATCATCAAGCGGCTGAATGCGGAGCTGACCGCCGGCATGCAGACGCCGGAGATCCGCGAGCGGCTGCTGCCAAACGGCATCGAGCCGGCGGGCGGCTCGGTGGAGAGCTTCGTCGCGTTCATCCATGCCGAGCGCGAGCGGCTCGGTCGCCTGGCGAAGAACGCGCACATGACCGCCGAGTAACGATTACAACGCTGTGACGACGCTGTGACGAGATAACGGCCCGCATCGACGGGCCGTTTTCGTTTTTCTGCTATGCCAGCGAGGCCGGCACCGCTTACATCCGGTACCGCAGCGTGGCCACCACGCTACGCGGCGCGCCGGGCATGTTCAGGTTCGGACTCGAACCGTGCGCGGAGACGATGTAGCCCTGGTTGAAGAGGTTGTAGACATTGAGCTGGGCCTCGAACGGGCCCCGGCGGTACCAGGCCATCATGTCGGCCGTGACATAGCCGGGCAGCGTGACCGTGTTGGCCGGATCGGCCATGCGCGCGCCGACGAGGTTCAGGCCGCCACCCACGCCAAAGCCATGTCCGAGCGACTTGGTCAGCCATAGGTTGCCCGAGTGGCGCGGCGTCAGCGTGGCGCGCTTGCCTTCCAGCGCGGCGGTCGACTTCGTCACCGTGGCATCCAGGTAGGCATAGCCGGCCAGCACCTTCCAGCCCTGCCCCAGCTCGGCGGCGCCGCTCAGCTCCACGCCGTCGGTGCGCTGCTCGCCAATCGGCATCAGGGCCGTGCCGGTGGCATTCGCCACCTTGATATTGCTGCGCTCGAGCCGGAACACCGACACCGTGGTGCTGGCCTTGCCGTCCAGGAAGTCGTACTTGGCGCCCAACTCGGTATTGTTGGTGGTCTCCGGTGCCAGTTCGGCGTTGTTGGCGGCCAACGAGAAGTTCTCGCCCGACGGCTGGAACGACTTGCTCCACGACAGGTAGTAGGACTGCACCTTCGACGGCTGCCACACCAGCCCCGCGCGCGGGCTCCAGTTGTTGTCGGTGCGCGCCAGGTTGGGCTGGCCCGGCCGGCGCTCGATGGTCTCCTGCTCGAAGCGGTCGTAGCGCACGCCCACCAGCGCCTTCCAGTGCTCGGTCAGCGTCATCATGTCCTGCGTGTACAGGCCGAGCGTCTTGAAGATGCCGAGGTTGTTGGCCGATGGCGTGCCGCCCACCAGCAGCGGCAGCACGGGCAGCACCGGGTTGAACAGGTTCACCGTGGCCACGTTGTTGCGCGAGTAGTTGACCAGGTCCTTGTTCTGCTGGCCGACTTCCACCCCGTAGAGCAGTTCGTGCTGCATCCCGAAGAGTGTGGACTTCTGCGTCAGGTCGGTCTGGTTGAACCAGCCGTGTTCTTCGCGATACACATTGGAACGATTGAACGACACGGTCTGGGCCACCTCGTTGACCGTGCCGGACAGCGTGTTGTTACGGTCGAGCGAGTAATGGTAGTAGCGCGTGGCGTTGCGGATCGACCAGTTCTCATTGAAGCGATGGTTGATCGTGGCCGTGCCCGAGTACACGCGCGACTCCGAGGTATCCACATCGCGCGCGTTGGCCGCGCCGTAGTAGGTGGAGGGCCGCACGTTCACCGGACGGCCCCGGTACGCCGGAATGCCGAAGTCGGTAACGCGCTTGTCCTCGAGGTAATCGGCCTGCAGCAACACCGTGGTCTGGGGCGCGAGGCGCAGCTCCAGCGACGGCGCGATCGCCGAGCGGCGCAGGAATTGCTGCGAGCGGTAGCTGTCGGCATCCTCCAGCGCGCCGGTCAGGCGGAACGCCGCGGCGCCGTTGCCGAACACCTTGCCGACGTCGACTTCGGCCCGCTTGTCGGCCCACGAGCCGTAGCTGAAGCTGAAGTCGGCCACGTCGATGCCCGGCTTCTTGGTCACGCGGTTGATCAGGCCGCCGGACGAGCCCCGGCCATACAGCACGGCGGCCGGGCCCTTGATGACTTCCACGCGGTCGACGTTGGAGAGGTCGCGGAAGTACAGCGCGTCGTCACGGATGCCGTCCACGAACTGGTCGGCGATGGCCGAGAAGCCACGGATCGACACTTGGTCACGCTGGCCGTCGCCGGTGGAAAAGCTCACGCCCGGCACGTTCTTGAGGACGTCCTGCATCGAGTTGGCATGCTGGTCCTGCATGACCTCGCTGGTGACCACGTTGACGGTCTGCGGAATGTCGCGCAGCGGCGCCTCGGTACGCGTGGCGCTGACCGCGTTGGGCGGGTTGTAGCCGGCGCCAAGCTCCCGGCTGACGTCCGCCTTGACGGTGACCGCAGGCAGCTCCTGCGGCGCGGGCGCGGGGGTTTCCGACTGTGCGTGGGCGATGCCGGCAGGCAAGGCGTGGGCAGCGAACAGTGCGAGGACGGCAGTCCGCACCGCATGTGGCTTTTGACTCATATTTCCCTGTAATGCGTTGTAATATTTTTACGAAAATGCGACGCATTATCATTTGCTGGGGGACGCGAGGTCAACGCATCACGCGAAGAATATGCAAAGTCAGACATATTTGCGCCGCTTGCGGCGCATTTACGTCGAACGATAACAGCCGTCAGCCGAGCTGCTCGCTCAGCGCGAGGCGCGCTTCGCCGATGAATTCGCTCTCGCCGCGCCGGGCGGGCAGCAGGTAGAACTCGGCATCGGGCAGTGCCGGCAGGCGCCAGCGCGAGACGGCGGCGGTATCGAGCGGCGTCACGCCCGGCCCGATGGCCGACGCATTGAGGCAGGACACGCCAAGCCCCGCCGCCAGCGCCAGGTGCAGCCCTGCCACGCCGGACGCCGAGTGGGCGATGTCGAACGCGCGCTTCCGGCGCATGAGCAGTTGCACCACGAACTGGTGCATCGAGCAGGTGTCGGGCAGTAGTACCAGCGGCAGCGTGGGCTGCGGCGACTCCGCGATCTCCGGCGCGGCCACCCAGGCCAGCCCTTCACGCCGCAGCAGCGTGCCGGCACGATCGCCGCGCTCTGACCGTTCGGCGCGCGTTGCGCGGATCAGCCGCATGCTGAGGCCGATGTCGAAGGTGTCCAAGTCAGCGGCGGCCTCGATCGCGGCGCTCTTCATCACCGTGACGTGCAGTTTCAGATACGGATAGCGGTCTCGCAGACGGCGCAGCATGCCGGCAATCTCGCCCGGCCGGAAGTAATCGGTCACGGCAAGCCGCAGTTCGCCGTCGAGCGTGCGGCCGCGCAGTTCCTGCATCGCCATGTCGTTCAGCGAGAGGATGCGGCGCGCGTATTCCAACAGCCGCGCACCGGCCGGCGTGACCGCCGCGCCCTTCTTGCCGCGCGTGAGCAGCGGCACGCCGGCGCGCTCCTCCAGCTTGCGCAACTGCTCGCTGACCGACGACTGCGACAGGAACAGGCGCGGCGCCGCCGCAGACAGGCTGCCGCTGTCGGYCACCGTCACGAAAGTCTTCAACTGATCGGTCTCGAATCCCCGCATGGCGCCTGCTCCCGTCCCTGGTCACACCCCACTATCTCGCATTTTTACGATTCGGTGCTACCGATGGATGGTATCGCATATTCCTGCTTTTCCGATGTAACGGCGACCACTACGATAGTTTCCACGACACCGATTTCCGGTTCGCACCATCCAGAACAAGGAGCCAGCCATGCCCCACATCAACCTCCAGATCTCCGGCCAGCCCGACGCCGAACTGACCCGCCGCGCCGCAGCCACCGTGGCCGAGCTGACCCAGCGCATCCTGCGCAAGGAAGAGAACGTCATCGCCGTCACGGTGGGCTACCTGCCGCGCGAGCAATGGATCATCGGCGGCAAGGCGCTGTCCGACCGCAGCGACGGCCGCAACGCCTTCCAGCTCGACATCAGCGTGACCGACGAAACCAACACCAAGGCCGAGAAGGCGCTGTACCTGAAGGAGACGTTCGCCGCGCTCTCCGAGGTGATTGGCGATGTGAACAAGGTGTCGTATATCCACGTCATCGACGCCCGCGCGGCCGCCTACGGCTATGGCGGACTGAGCCAGGAATACCGGCACCAGCACGGTTGAGTGGCTCCGCCGCGCCGGCCACCTTGTGCCGGCCGGCAATGTTAACTAGTGTGATGGAGCGCGGCGTGGCCGGCACGCCGCCTCATGACACCGGAGCCAATCGATGAAGACCGTCACGCTGCCCGGCGGCGAGCGCGTGCCCGCGCTGGGCATGGGTACCTGGAATATCGGCGATCACCGCAACACGCGGGCCGAGGAAATCGCCACGCTGCGGCTCGGGCTGGACCTCGGGCTGCGGCTGATCGACACCGCTGAAATGTATGGCGAGGGGTTGTCCGAATCGCTGATCGGCGAGGCCATCGCGGGCCGGCGCGACGAGGTGTTCCTCGTCAGCAAGGTCTACCCGCACAACGCCAGCCACGAGGGCGTGGTGGCCGCGTGCGAGCGCAGCCTGCGCCGGCTGGGTACCGACCGGCTCGACCTCTACCTGCTGCACTGGCGCGGCGGCGTGCCGCTCGAGGAGACCATGGCGGCGTTCCTGGCGCTGCGCGAGGCCGGCAAGATCCGACATTTCGGCGTCAGCAACCTGGACCTGTCCGATATGGAAGAGCTGTGGGAGGTGCCGGGCGGCGACGAGGTGGCGGCGAACCAGCTGCTCTACAACCTGAGCCGGCGCGGCATCGAATTCGATTTGTTGCCATGGCAGCGTGCACGCGGCGTGCCGGTCATGGCCTATTCCCCGATCGAGCAGGCCCGGCTGCTGCGCCATGCAGGGCTCCAGCGCTTTGCCAAGGCGCACGGCATGACGCCGGCCCAGGCGGCGCTGGCCTGGCTGCTGGCCTCGGACGACATCATCGCCATTCCCAAGACCGGCAGCCGCGACCGCCTGCGCGAGAACCTCGGCGCGCTGGAGCACCCCCTGAGAGCAGAACAGCTTGCCGAACTCGACAAGCTGTTTCCGCCGCCACGCCGGGCCGAGCCGCTGGCGATGCTCTGACTATATATATATAGGGGATGGGAGCGTCCGACCCGGCGATCAGCGCTGGCCGGACTTGTAGCGCTCCACCTCCACGTAGCGCGTCAGGTAGGTGCGCGCCTTCTCGCGGGTGTCGGTGGTCACGCGGTCAGCCGCCTGCCGGGCGCTGGTCTGGCCGTGCGCCGAACTCATCTGGGCCGAGAGATAGGACTGGAAGGCGTCGTGCATCACGCCGAGCTGCGCCTTGCAGGCGTCGAGGGCGCCGGCGGCCACATCCTTCGAGGTGCCCTTGCCCTTCGCGCCGTCGTCGGCCTTGTCCTGCACGCATTCCATGTACTTGGCGCGCTCGGCCTGCCAGCCTGAGTTCAGCGTGGCGACTTCTTGCTTCTGGCTCGGGGTCTCCACGGAGGCCGGGGACGCGCACGCCGCCAGCAGCACCACGGGCACGATCGCGCCGAAGGAAATCAAGGGAGAGAGGGGGGCGAATGTCTTTTTCATGGTCGACAGACCGTCCGCACGGGCGGGCGGTTCCTAAAGTGCGCTGGCGCATTTGCAAGAAAGTATGTCAGCCCGCGTGTCAGAGTCTCTCCTGCCCAGTGTCAGACAAAATCGCATTTAACAATGTGCGCTTGACGCCTATGCTTTAGAGGCGGTTGCAACACACCACCCTCCTGGAGGAAATAATGAAACGTCGAACCTTCCTGTCCGCTGGCGGTGCCGGTCTTGTCACGGTTTCCGGTCTGTCCCTTGGCGCGCTTTCGCTCGCCGGCTGTACTACCACGGGCCCGGGCGATTCGGGCGACAAGACCGCCAAACGGCGCGAGATTGACGCCGGCGCCACGGACACGCTGAATCGGCTGTATTCCACGGTCAAGGGGTCGCAGGACCTTGGCAACAAGGCACGCGGCATCCTGGTTTTCCCGAAACTGCTGTCGGCAGGCTTCGTGGTGGGCGGCGAGTATGGCGATGGGGTGCTGCGCTCCGGCGGCGCCAATCGCGGCTACTACCGCGCCATCTCGGGGTCCATCGGCTGGCAGATCGGCGCGCAATCCAAGGCGTTCGTGCTGATGTTCCTGACGCAGGATTCGTACGACAAGTTCGTGCGCAGCAATGGATGGCAGGTCGGCGCCGACGCCACCGTGGCACTGGCCACCATCGGCGCCAACGGGCAGCTGGACACCAATACGGCCCAGCATCCGATTGTCGGCTTCGCCATGACCAACGCGGGTCTGATGGCCGGCCTGAGCCTCGAAGGCACCAAGATCTCGAAGCTCGATATTTGAGATCGCTTTGCATTCGCATTGCGATCCGCACCGGCACCGCCGGCTTGGCCCGGCGGCATGGCGCGCACTGACGCGGAGAGCGTGACCTCCGCGCCGTGCGCGCCTTTTTCTTGCCGCCCCATTTCCCGCCCCATTTCCCGCCCCATTTCCCGCCCCATTTCCCGCCATTTCTCGGCACCGCCCGCTCAACCAGATAGAATTCGACCCTTTCCGTTCTCGTGGCCGAATACTCATGTGGTTTAAGAATCTCCAGATTCATCGCTTCACCGCCCCGTGGACCCTCAGCGCCGAAGACGTAGAGGCCAGCCTGGCGAAACACGCCTTCTTCCCCGGCACCAGCCTGGAACCGCAAACCCAGGGCTGGGCATCTCCGCGCGACAACGGCCAGCTTGTGCACTGCGTCAACAAGCAGATGCTGCTGGTGCTCCGTACCGAAAAGAAGCTGCTGCCGGCCACCGTGGTCAATCAGGTGACCAAGGCGCGCGCCACCGAGCTGGAAGAGCAGCAGGGCTTCAAGCCGGGCCGCAAGCAGATCAAGGAACTGAAGGAACAGATCACCGAGGAACTGCTGCCGCGCGCCTTCAGCATCCGCCGCGACACCCGCGTCTGGATCGATCCCGTGAACGGCTGGCTGGCCATCGACGCCGCCGCCACGGCCAAGGCCGATGAAGTGCGCGGCATGCTGTTCAAAGCCATCGATCCGCTGCCGGTGGCGGGCCTGCACGTGAACCAGTCGCCGGTGGCGGCCATGACCGAATGGCTGTCCACTGACACCGCGCCCGCCGGGTTCACCGTCGACCAGGAAATCGAGCTGCAATCGAGCGCCGAATCCAAGGCCACGGTGCGTTACGTGCGCCATCCGCTCGACCCCGAGGACCTGCGCCGCCATATCGCCGCCGGCAAGCGCTGCACGCGGCTGGCCATGACCTGGAACGACCGCGTGTCCTTCGTGCTGACCGAGAACCTGGCGGTCAAGCGCGTGGCGCCGCTGGACGTGATCAAGGAACAGGCCGACGGCACGCTGCATGACGAAGCCGAGCGCTTCGACGCCGATTTCGCGCTGATGGCGGGCGAACTGGCCGGCCTGCTGCGCGACCTGACCGACGCGCTCGGCGGCGAGCGCAAGGCCGACGGCAGCGCCGCCAGCCAGCCCGAGGTCCGCAAGGCCGCCTGACGGCCCGGAAGGACCGGAAGGCCCCCGCCCGCCCCGGGCGGCGGCGCTGGCCCTCATGCCTCGCGCTCGTCCAGCGTGAGCACGATGCGCCGGTCCTGCCGCCCCGCCCGCTCCCATGCCTCGGCCACCTCGGCCATCGGCAGGGTCTCCACGTCGAGGCGCAGGTCGCCATCCAGCGCGTACATGAGGATGTCCTCCACGTACGCCTGCACATAGTCCAGCGGCGGGTAGCTGGACGGCCCGTAGCCCATCAGCCGGAGCCGCGACTCGCGCAGCGACTGGGCGGGCAGCACGATGTCGCCCCCGGGCCGCTCGGCCACCGAGACCAGCCGCACGCCGCGGTCGTCGGGAGACGGCACGACGTGGTCCGAGCGGGCCAGCGCGGCCGCCAACAGCTCCACCGGCTCCCCCCAGATGTAGTCCAGGATCACGTCGATCCCCTCCTCCGCATAGGCCGAGAACGTGTGTTCGAGCGCGTTGCGTGACAGGCGCAGGTCGATCATCGCATCCACCTCCAGGGTGGCCAGCGCCTCCTGGCGGTGCCCGGCGGCGATGACCCGCCTGGCGCCGAGCAGCCGCGCCGCCTGAACCGCCATGCGCCCGGCCGCCGTGGTGGCGCCAAGCACCATCACCGTCTCGCCGGGCTCCAGTTCGGCGCGGTGCGCCAGCGGCAGCCACGCCATCAGCGCCGGCCGCACCAGCGCCGCCGCGAACTCGCCCGGCAGGCCGTCCGGCAGCGGCACGACCCAGTCCGCCGGCGCGAACTCGGCCATCGCGCCGAACGGCCGCCGCGTGGCGCTGAAATAGACGCGCTCGCCGCCGGCCGTATGACCGACGCCATCCACCCCGCACACCACCGGCAGCGTGAGCGGGCTGCTGGCGTGCATCCCGGCGGCGGCCTGCCGGTCGATCGCATGGATGGCGGCGGCGCTCACCCCCACCAGCCGCTCGCAGTACGTGGTGTCGGGGTCGGGGAAGGACTCGAAGCGCGGAATATCGCCCAGGTGGTGCAGAACCACGGCTTGCATCGGAAAACTCCTAGTTGGAACGTCCATCGGACAGGGAAAGCGAACCTCTCTGTCGACGATGGTAGGGAGCATTCCGGCCCGGGTATGTGAGCCGATTCTGAAAAATGCGGCGGGTGGCCACAAAACAAAACAGGCGACGCTCAATCGCGTCGCCTGCCTGTTTGTCTCGCCGGGATGTCAGCGCACCATCACTTCAATCCCAGGACAGCGCCCCGCCGGTCTGGTACTCGATCACGCGCGTCTCGAAGAAGTTGCGCTCCTTCTTCAGGTCGATCATCTCGCTCATCCACGGGAACGGGTTTTCCTCGTTCGGGAACAGCTGCTCCAGGCCGATCTGCTGGCAGCGGCGGTTGCAGATGAAGCGCAGGTAGGACTTGAACATCGGCGCGTTCAGGCCCAGCACGCCACGCGGCATGGTGTCTTCGGCGTACTTGTATTCCAGGTCCACGGCCTGCTTGAACAGCTCCGCGATCTCGGCCTTGAAGTCGGCCGTCCACAGGTGCGGGTTCTCGAGCTTGATCTGGTTGATCAGGTCGATGCCGAAATTGCAGTGCAGCGACTCGTCGCGCAGGATGTACTGGTACTGCTCGGCGGCACCGGTCATCTTGTTCTGGCGGCCCATCGCCAGGATCTGCGTGAAGCCCACGTAGAAGAACAGGCCTTCCATGATGCAGGCGAACACGATCAGGCTCTTGAGCAGCTTCTGGTCGTTCTCGGGCGTGCCGGTCTTGAACGACGGATCGGTCAGCGTGTCGATGAACGGGATCAGGAACTCGTCCTTGTCGCGGATCGACTTCACCTCGTGGTACGCGTTGAAGATCTCGGCCTCGTTCAGGCCCAGCGACTCCACGATGTACTGGTAGGCGTGCGTGTGGATGGCCTCCTCGAAGGCCTGGCGCAGCAGGTACTGGCGGCATTCCGGCGCCGTGATCTGGCGGTAGGTGCCCAGCACGATGTTGTTCGCGGCCAGCGAGTCGGCCGTGACGAAGAAGCCCAGGTTGCGCTTGATGACGCGGCGCTCGTCCTCGGTCAGACCATTGGGGTCCTTCCACAGGGCGATGTCGCGCGACATGTTGATTTCCTGCGGCATCCAGTGGTTGGCGCAGCCGGCCAGGTACTTCTCCCACGCCCACTTGTACTTGAACGGCACGAGCTGGTTCACGTCGGTGGAGCCGTTGATCACGCGCTTGTCGGCGGCGTTCACGCGGCGCTCGCTCTGCACGGCGGCGGCGTTCGGGTTGTTGCCCAGGATGCCCGGCTGCGTGGCGGCCGGCGGCAGTGCGCCCTGCTCGTCAGCGGCGGCCAGGGTGGCAGGTTGCAGCGCGGGCTGCGGGGCAGCCTGCGGCTTGGCTTGAACGTCGTCGTCCCAGCTCAGCATGTTATTTCTCCGTTATTCGTAGATGGCTGGCGGTGGCCAGCACTGGCGCCCGCGTCATGGGGGCGCCGGCCCTCTCCCCCGGCCCCTCTCCCGCAAGCGGGCGAGGGGTGCAAACCGTTGGGGGGCTTGTTACGTCTTGCTTACTGGCAGGCTTCGCACTCGTCGAAGCCGGCGTCGCCCGGGCGCATGGTGCAGACCGCGCCTTCGGCTTCCGGCATGGCCGGGGCCGAGGCGGCGGCGGCTTCCAACGCCGACACGCCACCGTCGCTGCCCGACGACACCGCGTTCAGCGAGCCGCGCGACACCGTGGACTTCTCCACGTGCGTGGCCGCCATCGTGCGCAGGTAGTACGTGGTCTTCAGGCCACGCAGCCAGGCTTGCTTGTAGGTATCGTCCAGCTTCTTGCCCGACGCGCCAGCCATGTAGATGTTCAGCGACTGGGCCTGGTCGATCCACTTCTGGCGGCGGCTCGCGGCCTCCACCAGCCAGCTCGGCTCCACCTCGAAGGCCGTGGCGTAGATGTCGCGCAGGTCTTGCGGAATGCGGTCGATGCGGGCCAGCGAACCATCGAAGTACTTCAGGTCCGCCACCATCACTTCGTCCCACAGGCCGCGTGCCTTGAGGTCGCGCACCAGGTAGTCGTTGACCACCGTGAACTCGCCCGAGAGGTTCGACTTCACGTACAGGTTCTGGAAGGTCGGCTCGATGCAGGCCGACACGCCGATGATGTTCGAAATGGTCGCGGTCGGGGCGATCGCGATGCAGTTCGAGTTACGCATGCCGTGCTGCTTGATGCTGGCGCGCAGGCTGTCCCAGTCCATCGACGAGGACATGTCCACTTCCAGGTAGCCGCCGCGCTCGTCGGCCAGCAGCTTGAGCGAGTCCTGCGGCAGGATGCCACGGTCCCACAGCGAACCCTCGTAGGTGCTGTAGCGGCCACGTTCCTGCGCCAGCTCGTTCGATGCCTCGTAGGCGTAGTAGCAGACCGCTTCCATCGACGTATCGGCGAACTTCACGGCGGCGTCGCTGGAGTACGGCGTGCGCAGCACGTGCAGGCAGTCCTGGAAGCCCATGATGCCCATGCCCACCGGGCGGTGGCGCAGGTTCGAATTGCGCGCCTTGTCCACCGCGTAGTAGTTGATGTCGATSACGTTGTCGAGCATGCGCATCGCGGTGCGGATGGTCTTCTGGAGCTTGGCGTGGTCGAGCACGTGGGTGCCGTCGGCCTCCTGCTTCAGGTGGGCCACCAGGTTCACCGAACCCAGGTTGCACACGGCGATTTCGCTCTCGTTCGTGTTCAGCGTGATTTCCGTGCACAGGTTGGAGCTGTGCACCACGCCCACGTGCTGCTGCGGGCTACGGATGTTGCACGGATCCTTGAACGTGATCCACGGATGGCCGGTCTCGAACAGCATGCCCAGCATCTTGCGCCAGAGCTGGATGGCCGGCACCTTCTTGAACAGCTTCAGTTCGCCGCTGGCAGCCTTGGCTTCATAGGCGACGTAGGCCTGCTCGAACGCCTTGCCGACCTTGTCATGCAGGTCCGGGCAGGTGGCGGGCGAGAACAGCGTCCATTCGGCGTTTTCCATCACGCGCTTCATGAACAGGTCCGGAATCCAGTTGGCCGTGTTCATGTCGTGGGTGCGGCGGCGGTCGTCGCCGGTGTTCTTGCGCAGCTCGAGGAATTCYTCGATGTCCAGGTGCCACGTCTCCAGGTAGGCGCAGACGGCGCCCTTGCGCTTGCCGCCCTGGTTCACGGCCACGGCCGTGTCGTTCACCACCTTCAGGAACGGCACCACGCCCTGGCTCTTGCCGTTGGTGCCCTTGATGTGGGAGCCCAGCGCGCGCACGTTGGTCCAGTCGTTGCCCAGGCCGCCGGCGAACTTCGACAGCAGCGCGTTTTCCTTGAGGGCTTCGTAGATGCCTTCCAGGTCGTCCGACACCGTGGTCAGGTAGCACGACGAGAGCTGCGAGCGGCGCGTGCCCGAGTTGAACAGCGTGGGCGTGGACGACATGAAGTCGAACGACGACAGCAGCTGGTAGAACTCGATGGCGCGGGCTTCGCGGTCGCGCTCTTCCAGCGCCAGGCCCATGGCCACGCGCATGAAGAAGGCCTGCGGCATTTCGATGCGCTGCTCTTCCACGTGCAGGAAGTAGCGGTCGTACAGCGTCTGCAGGCCGAGGTAGTTGAACTGGAAGTCGCGCGAGGCGTCCAGCGCCGCGCCCAGGCGGGCCAGGTCATACGTGGCCAGCTTTTCGTCCAGCAGTTCGGCCTGAATGCCGCGGGCGATGAACTTCGGGAAGTACTCGGCGTAGCGCGAGCCCATCTCGGCCTGCGTCACTTCGCCGCCGAGGATTTCCTTGCGGATCGTGTGCAGCAGGATGCGGGCGGTGACCTGGCTGTAGTCCGGGTCCTTCTCGATCAGGGTACGCGCGGCCAGGATGGCGGAGTCGTACACCTGGCTCAGCGGCACGCCGTCGTACAGGTTCTTGAGCGTTTCCTTGAGGATCGGCTCGGCGCTCACGCCGTTGCCCAGGCCGCTGCAGGCGGTGTCGATCAACTCGTGCAGCGCGGCCAGATCCAGCACGCGGCTCACGCCGTTGTCGTTCACGTTGAAGGCCACGCCCTGTTGCACACGCGCCACGGTCTGCGCATTGGCCTGCGCGCGCTCCTGGGTGCGCTTCTCGCGATACAGCACGTAGGCACGGGCCACTTCATGCTCGCCCGAGCGCATCAGCGCCAGTTCCACGTGGTCCTGCACGTCCTCGATATGGAAGGTGCCGCCGTTCGGCCGGCTGCGCAGCAGCGCGCGCACCACGTTCTGGGTGACCTGTTCCACGATCTCGCGCACGCGCGCGGAGGCAGCGCCCTGGCCGCCGTTCACGGCCAGGAAGGCCTTGGTCACGGCGACGGCAATCTTGTTCGGCTCGAACGCCACCACGGCCCCATTGCGGCGGATGAGCTTGTAGTCCTGATAGTTGGCGCCGGCAGCGGCGGGGGTCTGCTGCGACGTTCCGGCGGCGCCGACAACGCCCGCCGATCCCGTGTTTTGTTGTTCGTTCTGGGCCGTTTGCATGAGGTAACTCCTGTTTTAACCCTTGTAATGAAGTGACAAAGTCCCTAGCAAAATGCGCTTCAGAAGACACTCGACACCGGCCTTGCCGGGGCGAGAACCAAACTGCACAGGCGTTCATTCTGCTAGGGACTCTTGCGATACCGCCGGCCGCGTCACTACTGTGGCGCCTGCGTCGCAATCCATTGCGGCGCAGGCTTCACACCTCGGCCGGTTCCCCGGTAGTACCACTAGATATAGTGGTCACTGCGAAAAACTGGGCTAAGTATAGTGAAACGAATCGGAAAGACCAGTCTTGACAAGTCAGATGCCGGTCTGGGGACGGGGTGTGCGGCGGCGCCACATTCCCGCAAGCCGCGCTACGCCAAGGGATGGCGGCGGCCCGTGCGCCACCGCACAAATTTTCTAAAATTTTTTAATCGTGGCGAGTCGCCGATAGGCGGCCCAAGTGTGGGGATTTCACATCGCTGTCACGCGGGCGAATGCCTGAATATGAGGCATCGTGCACAAGGGGGCGGCGGGTCAGGAACCACCCCGTCGATAAGGCAGCAGCGCTGGCGTCACATCGGCCAGTCTGGCGAATCGGTCCCAGTCGAAGTGCGGGCCGGGGTCGGTTTTGCGGCCGGGGGCGATGTCGCTGTGGCCGGCGATGCCGGTGATCGGGTAGGTCGTGCGCAGGGCGGCGACGATGCGGGCGGCGGTGTCGTATTGGCCCAGGGTAAAGGGCTGGTCGTCGGCGCCTTCGATCTCGATGCCGATGGAGAAGTCGTTGCAGCGCTGGCGGCCGCAGTAGGCTGACTGGCCCGCATGCCAGGCACGTTGCGTACACGCCACAAACTGCACCAACTCGCCCTCGCGGGTGATCAGGAAGTGGGCGGAGACGCGGACGTCGCGGATCGTTTCGAAGAACGGGTGGCGGGCGGTGTCGAGCCGGTTCTGGAAGAACGCCTCGATGTCGCCCGTGCCGAACTGGCCCGGCGGCAGGCTGATGTTGTGCAGCACCACCACGTCGACGGGCATGCCCTCGGGGCGGGTGTCGAAGTTGGGCGATGGCACGCGGCGCGCGGCCGGCACCCAGCCGTCGGCGTCTGGCAGCCAGTCTGCGGCCACGTCAGCCATCGCGGCCCTCGCCTTCCGCCATCGATTCGCTGTCGTCGCGCCCTTCCCGGCCATCGCGCCCTTCGCGTTCGTCGCGGATCTCGAGTTGCTGGATGCGGTAGCGCAGCTGGCGGAAATTCAAACCCAGCAGCGGCGCGGCCGTGGTGCGATTAAAGCCGGTCTGGCGCAGCGCGCGCAGGATCAATTCGCGCTCAAGGGCCTCGAGCCGGGCCGGCAGGTCGATGGGGAACGTGACGTCGCGCAACGCATCGACCATCGGATCGATGGATGGCTGGGGCGGCGGCGCCTCGGCCACGGCACCCCCCGCCTCCGGCGCCGTCAGGCTGGCCGCCGACCAGGCCGGGCTGCCCCAGGTCTCATAACCGGTCGGCGCGGTCTCCGGCACCGGCACGGGCGCGCCTTGCAGCAGGCTGGCGCGATCCACGCCGGCTTCGAGCGGCCCGAGGTC
The DNA here is from genome assembly GCF_056395265.1 of Cupriavidus sp. 10L43_2. Taxonomy (NCBI): domain Bacteria; kingdom Pseudomonadati; phylum Pseudomonadota; class Betaproteobacteria; order Burkholderiales; family Burkholderiaceae; genus Cupriavidus; species Cupriavidus sp. 10L43_2. The sequence continues at coordinate 73,203 of NZ_JBFTJE010000021.1, read as the reverse complement.
CGCCACCGCGATCTCGTCCGATTCGGCGAAGGCGTAAGCGCGTTCCAGCAGGTTTTCGAGTTCCCGCACGTTGCCGGGGAAGCGGTACGCCGCCAGCCGCGCCAGCGCCGGGCCGGACAGCCGGCGCGGGCGCGCATCGCCGTAGCGCACGGCCAGGTGTTCGAGGATGACCTGCGCCAGCACCGGAATGTCCTCGCCCCGCTCGCGCAGCGTCGGCATGCGCAGCTCCAGCACGTTCAGGCGGTAGTACAAGTCCTGGCGGAACGATCCGGCGGCGACCATCGCGGCCAGATCCTTGTGGCTCGCGCACATCACGCGCACGTCCACGGTGTCTTCCCGACTGGCGCCGATCTTGCGCACGCGTCGCTCCTGCAACGCGCGCAGCAGCTTTACCTGCATGGTCAGCGGCAGGTCCGCCACCTCGTCCAGCAGCAGCGTGCCGCCGTGCGCGGCGTGGAAGAAGCCGCCGCGCTCGGCGTCGGCGCCCGTGAACGCGCCCTTCACGTAGCCGAAGAATTCCGACTCCATCAGCGTCTCGGGAATCGCCCCGCAGTTCACGGCCACGAACGGATGCGCGGCGCGCGCGCTCACGGCGTGGATGGCGCGCGCCGCGCGCTCCTTGCCGCTGCCCGATTCGCCACTGATCACCACCGGCGCCATGCTGCGCGCCAGCCGCGACAGCGAGCGGCGCACGTCCTGCATGGCCGGGGACAGCCCCGGCAGCAGGCCGGCGGCGCGGTCGGCGGCTTCAGCGGTCTCGGCAGCCTCGGCGCTGCGCGCGCCGCCCTCCGCCGCGCCACGCTGCTGGCGGCCCAGCGCGTTCAGGATCAGGGTGCGTAGCTGGTCGAGCGACACCGGCTTGGCGATATAGTCGAACGCCCCGGCCTTGAGGGCATCGACGGCATTGTCGGCGCTGCCGTAGGCGGTGATCACGGCCACCGGCGTGCGCTCGGGCGAGGCCGACAGTTGCCGCACGATGTCGATGCCCAGCCCGTCGCCGAGCCGCATATCGGTCAGCACCAGGCTGTAGCGGCGCTCCGCCAGTCGCAGCCGCGCCTCGGCCAGCGAGCCGGCCATCACCACGTCGTGCCCCATGCGGCGCAGCGAGATGTCCAGCAGCTCGCGCAGGTCGGCCTCATCGTCGATGACGAGAATCGGATCGGGAACGGGCGGTCTGGCGGACATGGCGTGGGGGTTGGGTTGCGGGGGGCGGCGGATCAGGCCTGGGCGGCCGTTACAACGTCGGGCGTCTCGATCCGCATCGTCAGCACGAACGCCTTGGCCGGCAGTGTATCGCGAGCGCCGGGCCCGAGCAGCCCTGTGCGATCCAGCAACGGTTCCAGCGCGATGGTGCCGTAGCGCACCTGGGCGTCATTGGCGCCGCACAGCTCGCGCGCCATGAACAGGCCCAGCCCGGTGCCCTGGGCGTTGCTGGTGAAGAACGGCTCGAACAGGCTGCGCTGCTGCTCGCGCGTGACCTCGGCGCCATCGTTCCAGACGATCAGTTCGGCATGGTGCTGATCCAGCGCATGGGCCAGCAGACGGATGGCGCCCGGCAGCCGGCTGCAATAGCGCCAGGCGTTATCGAGCAGGTTGCCGAGCACCTGCTGCAGTTGCGCGGCATCGAAGATCACCGGGCGTTGCAGGTCCACGGCGAGGCGGATGGCATTGGCGTTGATATCGGCGCGCGGGCCGCCGCGCGAGCGCATCTCCAGCCGCCAGCGTTCCACGATCTCGGGCAGCGCCTGGCCCAGCTCCACCGCGCTGTGGCCGGTGCGGGGGCGGCGCGAGAGTTGCAGCACATCGGACACCACCTGATCGAGCCGGCGCACGTTGTCGCTGATGATGCGCAGCAGCCGGGCGTCGATATTGCCCTCGCCCGCCCCGGAATCGGCCAGCAGCTCGTTGGCCTGGCTGATGGCCGCGAGCGGGTTGCGGATCTGGTGCGCCACGCTGGCCACCAGTCGGCCCATGCCGGCAAGTTTCTCCTGCTGCACCTGCTCGGCAATCCGTTCCCAGCTTTCGATGTGGACCAGCACCGTGTCGCGCATCTCGCTGCGCAGCAGCGTCTCGTCCTCGGGGCTCCAGGCCATGGCCTCGTTCTGGGCGATGGCCAGACGCAGCCGGGCCGCGCCTTCGGGCGACATGTCGTTCCAGCCGACGGTATCGAGCGCGCTCGGCGCGGTCAGCGCCCCGCCCAGCGTGGAGCGCAGCCCGGCCAGCCCCGGCAGCACGAAGCGCAGCCGCAGGCGGGTATGCAGCATCGGCCCACCCAGCGCCGACGGGCGCGACGGCAGCGGCAGTAGCTGCAGGATGCGCGGCACATCGTCATTGGTCTGGATCCAGTCGCGCAGCATTTCCATCAGCGGCTGCAGGCGCGGGATGCGGCGCAGGTCGAACAGCACCTTGTCGCGCTCGCCGGCGCGCACCTGCCCTTCCCGGATCCGCTCGTGCGGCTGCACGCCCAGCAGCACCACGGCCGCGGGGTTGGCGGCCACCACCACGCCGTTGGCGCGCACCAGCATCACGCCGTCCTGCATGTCGTTGACCATGAGCCGGTTCACCAGTTGCTGCAGGCGCAGTTCCTGCTCGCGCGCCAGCGCAATCTGCTCCTGGGCGATCTGCCGGTTGGCGAGCATGTACATCACCAGCGCGGCGATCATGAACACCAGGCCGAACAGGCCGGAACCGAGCAGGTTGGCATCGGCCTGGCGCACCAGCAGCGTCTGCACGAAGGGCTGGCCCATTACCACCAGCGCCGACACCGCCGCCGTGAACAGCGCGAACATCAGGCTGGTCAACGCCCCGGCCTCGAGCGCCGGCAGCAGGAAGATCATGGCGAGACCTTCGGCGTGGCTGCCCAGCCGGCCCACCACCGCGAAGATCCCGGCCAGCAGCGCCAGGTCGACCATCACCTGTACGCGCACGCGCACATGGAAATGGCGGCGCCACAGCGTGCCCACCAGCGTGACCATGGCGATGCAGAGGTAGGGGAGCACCACCGGCAGCGCGGCGGCCATGCGCGGATTGGCGGCGAGGGTGGCCGCGGCACCGGCGGCCACGCCAGGATCCGGCGCGGCGCGTTCCAGCGGCAGCCACACGTAGCCCACCAGCAGCAGCGCCACGGCCGCGCGGGTCCAGCAGAAATAGCGCAGCAGGCGCCAGTGGAATTCAGGCGGCTCGGGTTGGCGCCACAGCTCGACCAGCACGCGCCAGCCGTTGAGGCGGGACCAGGCCGAGCGGCGCGAGGTCATGGGCGCGCGTCGGTGTCGCCATGGCCGGACATCTCCGAGCCATCGGGCAGATGACTGCGCCGGCAGTAGTGCAGGCCGTTCCAGCCGATGGCCTCGCCACGCGGCAGGTGCACGCCGCACTGGGCGCACTGGACCATCGGCTCGGACGATGCCGCGCCTTCGGTCTTGCGCTGCGCCGGGCCAGGGCGGGCGGTCGGCTGCTCGTGCGCGTCGCGGGCGGCCGCGCGCTGGCGCAGCCACCAGATGATCGCCAGCACAACGGCCAGCAGGAGGAAGATTCTTGCCATGGGGGCGATGACGATCAGGAGATCACTAGATCAGGAGAGGCGGTGCAGCACCACTTCGATCACGAAGCGGCTGCCCACGTAGGCCAGCAGCAGGATGCCGAACGAGGCGATGACCCAGCGCAGGGCGGTGCGCCCGCGCCAGCCCCGGAAATGCCGGCCGACCAGGATGCCGCCGAACATCGCCCAGGACAGGATCGCGAACACGGTCTTGTGGTCCACGCGGAAGGCCCGGGCGAACAGCTGCTCGGAGAACAGGAAGCCGGACAGGATGGTCAGCGTCAGCAGCACGAAGCCCGCCGCGATCAGCCGGAACAGCAGCTTTTCCAGCGTCAGCAGCGGCGGCAGCAGGTCCAGCCAACGGCCCAGCCATTGCCCGGACGATGCTTCGGCGCTGGTCGGCCGGTTGAAGCCATGGAGCCGGCGCTCGGCCAGCAGCATCAGGAAGGCGTGGAACGCCGCCAGCGTGAACAGCCCATAGGCCACGTTGGCGATGACGAAATGGAGCTTGAACAGCGGCCGCGCGGCGTAGCCGAGGATCTGCGCGCCCGGGAAGGCCAGCGGCATCAGGCCGGCCAGCATCGCCACCGGAAAGACGATCAGGCCGAGCCCGGCCAGCGAGAAGAAGAAGCTTTCGATCCAGTAGATGCCCACGCCCAGCCACAGCATGGCGGAGAGCGCGAAGGCGAAGCCGAACATCATGCGGTCTGCCGGGAAGATGGTTTCGTGCAGCAGCATGCCGTGGCTGACCAGCGCGCCGAGCACCACGGCGTGCCACCATGCGGGCTGGCCGTCCGCGCGGCCATCGCCGGGCGGCGCCATCAACACGGCCGTGGCGGCGCCAGGGCGCCCGCCGGGGCCCGGATGGCCCGGATGACCGACAGCTCCCCCGCCAGCGGCCGCCAGCCGGGGGTTGCGCGTTGCCCAGCCGTGAAAGGCCAGGCCGCAATAGAGAAGTGCCGTCAAGGCATACAGTACAATGGCCATTTGCGCAGTTTACCCTAGGGCCTGTCCCTCGTGCCCTTGTCCGTGATGCCTCACGACAACGCCACGCGCGCGCCCCATCCACGCCGAATCACGAGCCGAACCTCTCCCCACTGCCATGCTGGATAACCTCACACAACGCCTGGCGCGGGTCGTCAAGACCATGCGCGGCGAGGCCCGACTGACCGAGGCCAACACCGCCGAGATGCTGCGCGAAGTGCGCCTTGCCATGCTCGAAGCCGACGTGGCGCTACCCGTGGTGCGCGAGTTCGTCGCCCGCGTCAAGGAAAAGGCGCTCGGCGAGGAAGTCGTCAGCAGCCTCACCCCGGGCCAGGCCCTCGTCGGCGTGGTCCAGCGCGAGCTGACCGCGGTCATCGGCGGCGACGAAGCCGTCGACCCCAAGCCGGGCGAGCAGAAATCGGGCGAACTGAACCTGAACGTCCAGCCGCCAGCGATCATCCTGATGGCCGGCCTGCAGGGCGCGGGCAAGACCACCACCTCCGGCAAGCTCGCCAAGTGGCTTAAGGAGAACAAGAAGAAGAAGGTGCTGACGGTGTCGTGCGACGTGTATCGCCCCGCCGCCATCGCCCAGCTGCGCACGGTGTCCGAGCAGGTTGGCGCCGACTTCTTCCCGTCCGAGCCGGACCAGAAGCCCGTGGACATCGCCCGCGCGGCGCTGGACTGGGCCCGCAAGCACTACCACGACGTGCTGATCGTCGATACGGCCGGCCGGCTCGGTATCGACGAGGCGATGATGGCGGAAATCGCCGCGCTGCACGCCGAGCTGAAACCGGTGGAAACGCTGTTCGTGGTCGACGCCATGCTCGGCCAGGATGCCGTGAACACCGCCAAGGCGTTCAACGACGCGCTGCCGCTGACCGGCGTGGTCCTGACCAAGCTCGATGGCGACGCACGCGGCGGTGCCGCGTTGTCTGTACGTCACATTACGGGCCGTCCGATCAAGTTCGTGGGGGTGGGCGAGAAGCTCGACGGCCTGGAGCCGTTCTACCCCGACCGCATGGCCCAGCGCATTCTGGGCATGGGCGACATCCTCGCACTGGTGGAGGAAGCCCAGCGCGGCGTGGACATGGACGCCGCCGAGAAGCTCGCCAAGAAGATCAAGAAGACCGGCGGGTTCGATCTCGAGGACTTCAAGGCGCAGATCGGCCAGATGAAGAAGATGGGCGGCATCGGCAGCCTGGTGGACAAGCTGCCGGCCCAGTTCGCCCAGCAGGCGCAGGGCGCCAATATGGATCAGGCCGAGAAGTCGGTGCGCCGCATGGAGGGCATCATCAACAGCATGACCGCCGCCGAGCGCGCCAAGCCGGAGCTGATCAAGGCCAGCCGCAAGCGCCGCATCGCGGCCGGCGCCGGCGTGCCGGTGCAGGAAGTGAACCGCCTGCTGAACCAGTTCGAGCAGATGCAGGGCATGATGAAGAAGCTCAAGGGCGGCGGCATGATGAAGATGATGCGCCAGATGGGCGGGATGAAGGGCGGCATGAAGGGCCTGTTCAACCGCTAAGCATCGCCCAGACCCACAGATATAAGGACAGAGACATGATGATGACCGCAGACCAGGCCCGCGAACTCTGGGCCAGCTCCGAGGAAATCGTTAGCGCCGCGGAAGTGCAGGATTCGCTGGACCGCATGGCCGATGACATCACCGCGCGCATGGGCGATGCCTTCCCGCTCGTGCTGTCGGTGATGGGCGGCGCGGTGGTCTTCACCGGCATGCTGCTGCCGAAGCTGCAGTTTCCGCTGGAATTCGACTACATCCACCTGTCGCGCTACAACAACAAGACGGTGGGCGGCGAGATGCAATGGCGCGTGGCGCCGCGCGAGTCGGTCAAGGACCGGGTGGTGCTGGTGTTGGACGACATCCTCGACGAAGGCGAGACCATGGCGGCCATCCGCGAGCGCATTCTCGACATGGGCGCCAAGGAATTCCACGCCGCCGTGCTGTGCGAGAAGACCCTGCTCAAGGCCAAGCCGATGCACCCGGACTTCTGCGGCTTCAAGGTGCCAGACCGCTACGTCTTCGGCTGCGGCATGGATGTGAAGGGCTACTGGCGCAACCTCGGCGCCATCCGCGCGCTGGTCTGACTCCCGGACTGGCCTGATTTACGGCGCGCGGCCGTCCGTCGGACTCAGCTTCCGACCCGGTACGGCCGCTCGCGCAGCCACTTGGTGGCAATCCACTTCTCCCCTGACACCACCGGCATGCCGCCGTGCAGCGTGCGGTCGTCCAGCGTGCCGTCCGGCAGCTTGTAGCTGAAAAACACAGCATTGCCCTTGACCGGGGCCACATCCAGCCCGATTCGCGGGAAGGTGGTGGCGCCGCCGGCCGGCGTGCTGTTCAGGTAGATCACCAGCGTGGCCACGCGCTGGCCGCCCACGGCCATCTGGCGCGCCTCGCCCGGATTCTTCGGATTGAAATAGTCGTAGTGCGGCTGGTATTCGGCGCCAGGCTTGTAGTTGAGCACCTGGAAGCCCTCGCCGTGCTCCATCGGCACGCCGGTCACGGCGGCGATGCGTGCCTCCAGCACTTCGAGCAGCGGGTGCTCGCCGACCTGGAACATCGCGCCGGTGCTGGTACGGGCCTCGTGGACGTTCTCGTCACCCGTGGCGGGATTGACCACGGACGAGCGCTGCATGCGGTCACGCGAGAGCGCCACCAGGGCGTCGCACTCGGCCTCGCTGAACAGGCCCTGGAGCAGCATCACGCGCGGCGCCTCGATGCGGAACAGCACCGGGATGTCCCGGCCCGCGTCGCGGATGGCGTTGCCGGCGGGGTCCGGGCCCACCATGTCGGACTTCGGCCGTACCCGGGCGGCGGGCGCCTTGGTGGCGTCGGTGGTGGCCGGGTGCGGCTGGCCCAGCGCATCGGCCACCATGGCCCGGGCGAAGGTCGCGTCGTAGCCGGCGCGCTGCATCGACAGCACCAGCGCATCGGCGTTGAATCCCTGCTTGATATGGCGGGCCAGCCAGCGCTCCAGTTCCGGCGAGGAGGCGTGGTAGCCCTGCCCGGCGGCCCCGGCAGCGTCGGTGCGGGAGTCGAATGTCATGACGGATTGGCCAGTCGCTGCGGCGAAAACGGGTTGCGCGCGGGGGACTCCGGCGGCAGGCGGCGCGAGGTGGCCGGCGGCGGCACGGCGGCTGCGCCCGGGTCGCCGGCGATCGTCACCGTCGATTCCGAATACTGCCAGCGCTTCCACGCGCCCAGCACGGCGTTCGGGTACTCCGGCCGGCCCCGGCTGCCGTTGTAGCGGCCGAGCGCCAGGAACAGGTCGCCGTTCTCGCGGTCCAGGTAGTGGCGCAGGATGGTGCAGCCGTAGCGCAGGTTGCTCTGGAGGTGGAACAGCTTGCGCACGTCGCTGTCGCCGATGGTACGCACCCAGAACGGCATGACCTGCATCAGCCCACGTGCATCGGCCGAGCTGATCGCATATTTCCGGAAGCCGCTTTCCACCTGGACCAGCCCGAGCACCAGCGACGGCTCCAGCCCGGCCCGCTTGGCCTCGTAGTAGACCGTCTCGATCAGTTCCACGCGGATCTGCGGCTCGGGAATCCGGGATTCGAGCCGGCGCGACATCTCGCCCAGCCATTTCAGGTAGCCGAGCCGCTCGCCGCCCGAGGCGAACGCCGGGCGGACGGGCCTGCCATCGGCAATGGCCGCCGCCAGCGCGCCGCGCACGGAGTCGGCCAGCGCCTCCTCCTTCTGCGCCCCCGCATGGGCCGTGGCCGCCGCGACGGCCAGCAGCAGGCCGCCGGCCAGCACGGACCAGCGGCGGGGGGTGAACAGGCGTGACGCGTGCATCGGCTTCCTTTTCCTTACTTCAACAGCGGATTTCAGCTGGCCAGCTGGGTGCGCACATGGCCCACCACGTCAGCCACGGCCACCGGGGTGGCCTGGGCGTCGCGGCGGCCCTGGTATTCGACCTTGCCTTCCTTCAGGCCACGGTCGCCCACCACCACGCGGTGCGGCACGCCGATCAGTTCCCAGTCGGCAAACATCACGCCGGGGCGCTCGCCACGGTCGTCCAGGATCACATCGACACCGGCCGCCAGCAGCTCGGCATGGATGCGGTCGGCTTCCGCGCGCACAGCTTCGTTGCGGTCGTAGCCGACCGGGCAGACCACCACCGCGAACGGGGCGATGGCGGCCGGCCAGATGATGCCGCGCTCATCGTAGTTCTGTTCGATGGCAGCGCCAAGAATCCGCGTCACGCCAATGCCGTAGCAGCCCATCTGCATCGGCTGGGTCTTGCCGTTCTCGTCGAGGTAGGTGGCGCTCATCGACTCGGAATACCGGGTGCCGAGCATGAACACGTGGCCCACCTCGATGCCCCGGCAGATCTCCAGCGTGCCCTTGCCGTCCGGCGAGGCGTCGCCGGCCACCACGTTGCGCAGGTCCGCCACGATCGGCTCGGGCAGGTCGCGGCCCCAGTTCACGCCGGTGTAGTGGTAGTCGCGGTCATTGGCGCCACAGCAGAAATCGGCCATGTTGGCCACCGTGCGGTCCGCCACCAGCTTCACCGGCTTCTTCGTGCCGATCGGGCCGAGGTAGCCGGGGGGCGAACCGAAGGTGTCGACGATCTCGTTCTCGGTCGCGAAGCGGAAATCTAGCAGGCCCGGCACCTTCGACGCCTTGACCTCGTTCAGTTCGTGGTCGCCACGCAACAGCAGCAGCCAGATCTCGGCGCCGGCGTCGGTGTCCTTGGCCAGCACGATCGACTTCACCGTGCGCACCAGCGGCATGTTCAGGAATTCGGCGACGTGCTCGCACTTGGCCTTGCCCGGGGTGTGGGTCTTGGCCATGGCCTCGGCCGGCGCGGGACGGGCGGCGTCCAGCGGCAGCGCCTCGGCGGCTTCCATGTTGGCGGCGTATTCCGAGGTGGGGCAGTAGACGATGGCGTCCTCGCCGGTATCGGCGATCACGTGGAACTCGTGCGAGCCCGAGCCGCCGATGGCGCCGTTATCGGCCGCCACAGCGCGGAATTCCAGGCCGAAACGCTGGAAGATGCGCGTGTAGGTGTCGTACATGTTGCGGTACGAGCCCTTCAGGCCGTCCAGGTCCCGGTCGAAGGAATAGGCGTCCTTCATGGTGAACTCGCGGCCACGCATGATGCCGAAGCGGGGCCGGCGCTCGTCGCGGAACTTGGTCTGAATCTGATAGAAGTTCACCGGGAGCTGCTTGTAGCTGCGGATGTCGCTGCGGGCGATGTCCGTAACCACTTCCTCGGAAGTCGGCTGCATGACGAAATCGCGCTCGTGGCGGTCTTTCAGGCGCAGCAGCTCGGGGCCCATCTTGTCCCAGCGGCCGGTCTCCTGCCAGAGTTCGGCCGGCTGGATCACGGGCATCGACAGTTCCAGGGCGCCGGCGCGGTTCATTTCCTCGCGGACGATGTTCTCCACCTTGCGGATCACGCGCAGCCCCACCGGCATGTAGCTGTAGATGCCGGCGCCGACCTTTTTGATCATGCCAGCCCGCATCATGAGTTTGTGCGACACGATTTCCGCGTCGGCGGGGGCTTCCTTGAGGGTGGAAATGAAGAATTGCGAGGCTTTCATCCGTTGCTTTCTCGTGAGTCGGGCAGTGCCCGGCAGCGCCGGCCTGGCCAGGCGCGRCATTTCATTTGGCGGGACGCGCCGGAAACTGCCCTTCCCGCTCGGGGAAAACCAGCATTCCCGGCGTCAGGCCGACCCGCGCGCTTCCTTTATAATCGACGTAATTCTAAAGGATTCGAGGTGCAGTCATGCTCGATCGTGAAGGCTTTCGCCCGAACGTCGGCATCATCCTCATCAACGCACGCAACGAGGTTTTCTGGGGCAAGCGAATCGGCGAACACTCCTGGCAGTTTCCGCAGGGCGGCATCAAGTACGGCGAAACGCCGGAACAGGCCATGTACCGCGAGCTGCAGGAAGAAGTCGGCCTGCTTCCGGAGCACGTCAGGATCGTCGGTCGCACGCGCGACTGGTTGCGTTATGAGGTGCCGGACAAGTTCATCCGCCGCGAAATCCGCGGCCACTATAAGGGCCAGAAGCAGATCTGGTTCCTGTTGCGCATGGTCTGCCGCGATTGCGACATCCACCTGCGTGCCACGGACCATCCCGAATTCGACGCCTGGCGCTGGAGCCAGTACTGGGTGCCGCTGGACGCGGTCATCGAATTCAAGCGCGATGTCTACCAGATGGCGCTGACCGAGTTGTCGCGCTTCCTGAATCGTGGCCGCGCGCCGCTGAGTCCCTATGGCACCCATGGTCACCATGGTTTCCACGGGAATCACGGCCATCCTGGCCACAACGGGCACCATGGCGGCGAGGGCCGGCATGGGGACGACGCACGCCCGGAAGAGCCAATGGCTGTGTCCGGCGTCGTGCCTGAGACCGCCGCCACGGCGATCCAGGAAGCCGTGCCCGCTTCGCCGGCCAGCCCGGCACCTACCCAACGGAGTTCCGATGACTAGTTTCACCGGCCGGCGCGTGCGCGCCGGTCTGTTGCTCGCCGCCGCCTGCCTGGCGCTGGCCGGCTGCAAGACCACCAGCAAGGGCCTGCCCGAGGAAGAGTCCACCTGGGTCAACCCGTTCGAGGAAAAGGTATTCAAGGAGGCCGACACCGGCCTGCCGGCGCTGCCCCAGGAAGCGGACCTGATTCCGTTCTCGGTCAACGGCAGCGGGGATTTCCGCTTCGCAGTGGACAGCAAGTCCATCAGCGTGGGCCCGGACAAGGTGGTGCGCTTCACCGTGGTCATCACCAGCCCCGGCGGCGGACGCAATGTGAACTACGAAGGCATGCGCTGCGACGCGTTCGAGCGCAAGCTCTACGCCACCCTGCCGCAGGGCGCCACGGCCTGGATTCCGAACCGGGCCGACGACCGCGACACCTGGTATCGGATGGAAACCCGCGCCCGCAACGCCTACCCGGCCGCGCTGGCCACCGACTTCTTCTGCGAAGGCCGCACCGTGGCCGGCAGCCCGGAGAAGATGATCAAGGACCTGCGCGCCTACGCGCCGCGCCGCTAACCCGGCGCTTCGGCAAGGCTGGAATGCAAAACGGCGAGGCCCTGGGGCCTCGCCGTTTTGCTTCATCTTGCCTCGGTTTGTCGTCAGAAATCAGACGAGTACGAGGTTGTCCCGGTGAATCAGCTCCGGCTCGTTCAGGTGGCCCAGCACCGATTCGATCTCGGACGAAGGCTTGCGGGCAATCAGCCGCGCCTCGGCGCTCGAATAGTTGGTGATGCCGCGCGCCACCTCGTGGCCAGCCGGGCTCACGCAGGCGATCACCTCGCCACGCGCAAATTCGCCCTGCACCTCCACCACGCCAATCGGCAGCAGCGACTTGCCGCCGCTGGTCAGCTTCTCCACCGCACCGTTATCGATGACCACCCGGCCGCGCAGCTGCAAGTGATCTGCCATCCACTGCTTGCGCGCGGTCAGGCGGCCGGTCGGCGCCAGCAACTGGGTGCCGATGGCCTCGCCTTCGGCCAGCCGGCCCAGCACGTCGGCCTCACGGCCCGAGGCGATGGTGGTGTGGGCGCCGGACTTCGCCGCGCGCTTGGCCGCCAGGATCTTGGTCAGCATGCCGCCCCGCCCGATCGACGTCCCGGCACCGCCCGCCATGGCTTCCAGTTCCGGCGTGCCGGCCAGCGCCTCGTCCACGAACCTGGCGTTCGGGTCCTTGCGCGGATCGGCCGTGTACAGCCCGCGCTGGTCGGTCAGGATGACCAGTGCGTCGCCTTCGATCAGGTTGGTGACGAGCGCGCCCAGCGTGTCGTTGTCGCCGAACTTGATTTCGTCGGTCACGACCGTATCGTTCTCGTTGATGATCGGCACCACGCCGAGCGAGAGCAGCGTCAGCAGCGTGGAGCGCGCGTTCAGGTAGCGTTCCCGGTCGGCCAGGTCGGCGTGGGTCAGCAGCACCTGCGCGGTGCGGATGCCGTAGCGCCCGAACTGGCTTTCGTAGACCTGGGCCAGCCCCATCTGCCCGACGGCGGCAGCGGCCTGCAATTCGTGGATTTCCTTGGGCCGGCGCACCCAGCCCAGGCGCTGCATGCCTTCGGCGATGGCGCCGGAACTGACCAGCACCACTTCCTTGCCGGCGCCGCGCAGCTTGGCGATCTGGGCTGCCCAGCGCGCGATGGCGTCGTGGTCCAGCCCCTTCCCATCATTGGTGACCAGGCTCGAGCCTACCTTGACGACAATGCGTTTTGCCTGGGCGATGACCGATTGCATGGCGAGGATCCTGTCTCCGGGTGCCGGGGTGTTCTGGTTATTCTGCGGTACTGGCTAGCCCTCGCCGCAAGGCGTCAGGCCTGGTTGCCCTGATCACCCTGATCGCCAGCGCCGGCATCGGGCGCCACGTTGTGCAGGCGGTCGTCCAGACGGATATCGGGCTCGGCCAGCGCGGCGGCCTCTTCGGCCTTGATCGCGGCCAGATGGTCCTTGATCGCGTAGATCAACTCACGGCAGCCCTCGCCAGTCAGCGCCGAAATGTGGAACACGGGCCCCTTCCACTTGTAGCGCTTGACGAAGTCCTTCATGCGCGTGGCGCGCTCTTCATCCGGCACCACATCGAGCTTGTTCAGCACCAGCCAGCGCGGCTTCTCGTACAGCGTTTCGTCGTACTTCTTCAATTCGTTGACGATGGCACGCGCCTCGGCCACCGGATCGACGTTCTCGTCGAACGGGGCGATGTCCACAATGTGCAGCAAGAGGCCCGTGCGCTGCAGGTGGCGCAGGAACTGGTGACCCAGCCCGGCACCTTCGGCGGCGCCTTCGATCAGGCCGGGAATGTCCGCCACCACGAACGATTGCTCGTGGTCCACACGGACCACGCCGAGGTTCGGATGCAGCGTCGTGAACGGATAGTCGGCCACTTTGGGACGCGCGTTCGAGATATGCGAGATGAACGTCGACTTGCCCGCGTTCGGCATGCCGAGCAGGCCCACGTCGGCCAGCACCTTGAGTTCGAGCCGCAGCATTCGGCGCTCGCCGGGCTTGCCGTCGACCTGCTGGCGCGGCGCGCGGTTGGTACTCGACTTGAAGTGGAGGTTGCCCCAGCCGCCCATGCCGCCTTCGGCCAGGCACACGGTCTGGCCGTGCTCGGTCAGGTCGGCGATGACCTCGCCGGTGTCCATGTCCATGATCAGCGTACCGACCGGCATGCGCAGCGTGACGTCCTCGCCGGCAGCGCCGTAGCAATCCGCGCCACGGCCGTTCTCGCCGTTACGGGCCACGTGCTTCTTGGAGTAGCGGTAGTCGATCAGGGTGTTGATATTGCGGTCGGCCTGCGCGAACACGCTGCCGCCCCGCCCGCCGTCACCGCCATCGGGGCCACCGAAGGGCACAAACTTCTCGCGCCGGAACGACGCACTCCCGTTGCCGCCATTGCCGGCAATCGCCTCGATTCGGGCTTCGTCGATGAACTTCATATTGGTCTTCCCAGATGGATCGGGCCGGCTTTATTCATGCCAGAAATGAAAAGGCCCCGCAAGTGTTGCGGGGCCTTCGGGCTGCAAAGGCTGTTATCAGGCCGCCGGAACGACGCTGACTTGCTGCTTCTTGGCAGCGCCCTTGACGGCGAACTGCACGTGACCGTCCACCAGTGCGAACAGGGTGTGGTCCTTGCCGATACCCACGTTATCACCAGCGTGCACGCGAGTGCCGCGTTGGCGAACGATGATGCCGCCGGCGTTGATGGCCTGGCCACCGTACACCTTCACGCCCAGACGCTTCGATTCCGAATCACGGCCGTTCCGCGTGGAACCGCCGCCTTTTTTCTGTGCCATGTCTTAACTCCTGTTTACCTGATTGCGTTGAATACCTGTTGTCCGAGCAATGCTCAGGCAACGATGGCTTCGATGCGCAGTTCGGTGTAATTCTGACGATGGCCCTGGCGCTTCTGGTAGTGCTTGCGACGGCGCATCTTGAAGATCTTCACCTTGTCGTGACGACCCTGGGAGATCACGGTAGCCTTGACGGAAGCCCCGCTCACCAGCGGCGTACCAAACTTGATTTGGTCGCCGGCGCCCACTGCGAGCACCTGGTCCAGCGTGATTTCTGCGCCAATGTCTGCCGGTATCTGTTCTACTTTAAGTTTTTCGCCAGCAGCAACCTTGTATTGCTTGCCGCCGGTTTTTACGACCGCGTACATTGTCGAACCTCTCGATGTGAATGAAACGTTGAATGCTGCCCCGGTATCTCACGGGACCGGCGCCGTTTCGTGCGCCGACTTGCTGCTTTGCCGTCCGGCGGCTCGCCGTATACAGCGCAAACCAACCGAAGGAACCGGCGATTGTAGACCAGTTTTCCAGAAAGCGCAAAGGGCGCGATACGGAAAGGTCAAAGAAAAGCCAACGGAAACAAATACATAGCCTGCCGGAGCGTTGCGCAGCGGCGACTGGCGCACTTCGCGCCGGAATGCGGATCAGATCAGGTCGGCGAGCAGGAACCCGGCAAGGGCGGCAAACGCCACCCACCAGGCGGTGCGGCGGACCTGCCTGCGGGAGGCAGGGGCCTTGTTCATGCCGTCATTATAGATAGGCGCCGCCCCTTCCGGGCCGTTCTGGCCGCATGCAAGCGGCCATGGCGACACCGCGATCGCATATAATCCACCGGTTTTGCGAACCGGTGATTCCATCTTGTCCCAGTCTTCCGCCACTGCCTTGCTTGCCCCGGTCGCTGCCGACATGCGCGCCGTYGAYGCCGTCATCCGKCGSCGCCTGTCKTCKGAAGTGCCSCTGATCGAGCAGATCGGCGARTACATCATCGGSGCKGGCGGMAAGCGSCTGCGYCCGGTCATCCTGCTGCTTTCGGCGCGCGCGTTCGGCTACGAGGGCCATCGCCATCACGAACTCGCCGCTGTGGTGGAGTTCATCCACACCGCCACGCTGCTCCACGACGACGTGGTGGACGAATCCGAGTTGCGCCGTGGCCGCCAGACCGCCAACGCGGTGTTCGGCAACGCAGCCAGCGTACTGGTGGGCGACTTCCTCTATTCGCGCGCCTTCCAGATGATGGTCGAGGCCGGCAGCATGCGCATCATGGAGATCCTCTCCAATGCGACCAACGTGATTGCCGAGGGCGAGGTCCTGCAGTTGCTGAACATGCACGACCCGGACGTGACCGTGGAGCGCTACCTCCAGGTGATCCGCTACAAGACCGCCAAGCTGTTCGAAGCCTCGGCCGAACTGGGCGCGGTGCTGGCCGGCGCGGACCCCGCCATGGAAGAAGCCGCGGCCGAGTACGGCCGCCGCATCGGCACGGCATTCCAGCTGATCGACGACATGCTCGACTACACGGCCAGCGCCGAGCAGATGGGCAAGAACGCCGGCGACGACCTGCGCGAGGGCAAGCCCACGCTGCCGCTGCTCCACCTGCTCGAGCACGGCACCGCGGAACAGCGCGAACTCGCGCGCGAGGCCATCGTCCAGGGCGGCACGGAACACTTTGATGCAGTCTTCTCGGCCATCCATGCCAGCGGCGCGCTGGAGGTGACGTTTGCCGCCGCGCAGCGCGAAGCAGAAGCCGCGGAAAAGGCGGCAATGCAATTTCCCCCTTCCCAACTGAAGGAAACGCTGATACACTTGTGTGCTTTCTCGCTGCAACGTCAGTCGTAACAACGCACCGACAAGTCAGCGCGAAAAAACCCTAGCAGTAACAAGAAATCGGGGTGTAGCTTAGCCTGGTAGAGCGCTACGTTCGGGACGTAGAGGCCGGAGGTTCGAATCCTCTCACCCCGACCAGATTTCGATGTCATGCGCCAGCGTGATGTCCACGAAAAAGCCGCACAGCAATGTGCGGCTTTTTTCGTTTCCCGCCCCCCTTCCCCCTCCCCCGCGCAAGTAGGGTTGCGGACGTGTCGCGCAAACGCCAACGCGCCCGCCCCGTCGCTTTACAAAAAGTGACCCCGGCGGCAAACTGCCCCGGTCCGGGACCCTCTGCACCCGATCCCGCCGCAGTCAAACGCGCCGCCGGCCGGCTTCATCCGATCGCGCGCTCATCGCTCGTATTTCGCCATGACATTAGGCCTTGCGCTCGCCCAGAGCCGACGGATCGCCCCCGCGCTACTCGCGCAGCTCGAGCAATCGGCCCGGGAGAAGAAGTCGCAGCTGATTGACGAGATCATCGGCAGCGGCACCATGTCTGCCCACGACGTGGCGATCTTCGCCGCCGACAAGTACCAGCTACCGCTGCTGGACCTGGCCCAGTACAACCTCAATCGCGTGCCGCCCGCGCTGGCCGGCAATCGCGAATTCCACGCCCACCGCCTGCTGCCCCTGGGCCGCCGTGAGAACCGGCTCATCGTGGCGCTGTCCGACCCGACCAACCAGGCCGGCGTGGACGCCATCAAGCAGAAATTCAACCTGCCGGTGGAAACCGTGGTGGTGGAGCACGACAAGCTGATGAAGCACGTGCGCGCCGCCGGCGAGGCGCTCGGGACGATGAAGAACATCTCGCCCGTGACGCCCACCGCCACCAAGATGATCGAATACGATCCGGTGGCGGCCGCGGCCGGCGTCCGCAAGGGCGGGCCGGGCAACGAGATCGACGACGCCCCCGTGGTGCGCTTCCTCCAGAAGCTGCTGACCGAGGCGTTCCAGCGCGGCGCGTCGGACTTGCACTTCGAACCGTTCGAGTTCTTCTACCGCGTGCGCTTCCGCGTGGACGGCGTGCTGCAGGAAGTGGCCCGCCCGCCGCTCGACATCCGCGACAAGGTCGCCACCCGCATCAAGGTGCTGTCGCGCCTGGACATTTCGGAAAAGCGCGTGCCGCAGGACGGCCGCATGAAGCTGCTGCTCTCGCTGCCCAAGGACAAGGACGCCAAGGAGGTCATCGAGAAAGCGATCGACTTCCGCGTCTCCACGCTGCCCACGCTGTTCGGCGAGAAGATCGTGATGCGGATTCTGGAATCCTCGTCCGACAAGCTCGACATCGACCAGCTCGGCTACGAGCCCGCGCAGAAGGCGCTGCTGCTGGAGGTGATCAAGCGGCCGTACGGGATGGTGCTGGTCACCGGCCCCACCGGCAGCGGCAAGACGGTGTCGCTCTATACGTTCCTGAACATGCTGAACCAGGGCGACATCAACATTTCCACGGCGGAGGATCCGGCGGAAATCCAGCTGCCCGGTATCAACCAGGTGAACGTGAACGACAAGGCCGGCCTGACCTTCGCGGCGGCGCTGAAGTCGTTCCTGCGGCAGGATCCGGACATCATCATGGTCGGCGAAATCCGTGACCTGGAAACCGCCGATATTTCGATCAAGGCCGCCCAGACGGGCCACCTGGTGCTCTCCACGCTGCACACCAACGACGCCCCGACCACGCTCACGCGCCTGATGAACATGGGCGTGGCGCCGTTCAACATCGCGTCCTCGGTGCTGATGATCACGGCGCAGCGGCTGGCGCGCCGGCTCTGCACCTGCAAGCGCGCCGGCGATATTCCCAAGCCGGCCCTGCTCGACGCCGGCTTCACCGAGGCCGACACGGACGGCAGCTGGCAGCCCTACCACCCGGTGGGCTGCGAGCGCTGCAACGGCAGCGGCTACAAGGGCCGCTGCGGTATTTATCAGGTCATGCCGATCACGGAAGCGATGCAGCAGATCATTCTGTCGCACGGCACGGCGCTGCAAATCGCCGAGCAGGCGCGCCGGGACGGCGTGCTATCTTTGCGGGAATCTGGCCTGCTCAAGGTCAAACAGGGCGTCACGTCACTCGAAGAAGTGCTGGCGACCACCAATACGTAAAACAATAGTCAATAGACATTAGTCGGGGGTCAAATCATGGCGACGCGCGCACCAGCGGCGGGCGCCCGGACGGCAGCGCCGTCGCGGGCCAAATCAGGGCGGAAGGCGCCCACGCAGTACATCTTCGAGTGGGAAGCCAAGGACCGGAAGGGCAAGGGCTTCAAGGGCGAGCAACGGGCCGAAAGCCAGGCGGAGGTCGTCGCGACGCTGCGCAAGCAGGGCCTGACCGTCGTCAAGATGAAGAAGCGCAAGGCGGCGCGCGGCAAGAAGATCACCGAGAAKGACATCGCGTACTTCACGCGTCAGCTCTCGACGATGCTCAAGGCCGGTATTCCGCTGCTGCAATCGATCGACATCATCGCGCGCGGCCACGCCAACCCCAACTTCACGCAGTTGCTGTCCGACATCCGCTTCGACATCGAGGCCGGTAGCAGCATGGCCACTGCGTTCCGGCGCCAGCCGAAGTACTTCGACACGCTGTACTGCAACCTGATCGACGCCGGTGAACAGGGCGGTATTCTCGACGCCCTGCTGGAGCGCCTCTCGCTCTACATGGAAAAGACGATCGCGCTGAAGAGCCAGATCAAGTCCGCGATGATCTACCCGATCTCGGTGCTCTGCGTGGCCTTCGCCGTGACCGTGGTGCTGATGCTGTTCGTGATTCCGGCGTTCAAGGGCGTGTTCTCGAGCTTCGGCGCCGCCCTGCCCGCGCCGACGATGGTCGTGATCAACATGTCCGACTTCTTCGTCACGTACTGGTATCTGGTGATCGGGATACCGATTGCCTCGATCATCTTCTACCTCCGGGCGCGCAAGACCTCGGAAAAGGTCCAGCGCTGGCACGACAAGGCGCTGCTGAAGCTGCCGATCTTCGGCAGCCTGTTCCGCAAGGCCGTGATCGCGCGCTGGACCCGCACGCTGGCCACGATGTTCGCCGCCGGCACGCCGCTGGTGGAGTCGATGGAATCCGTGGCCGGCGCCGCCGGTAACTGGCTGTATTACGATGCCACGCGGGAAATCGAACAGGCCGTGCGGATCGGTACCAGCCTGACCAACGCGATGCAGGCCACGCACGTGTTCGACAACATGGTGCTTCAGATGACGCAGATCGGCGAGGAGTCCGGCGCGCTGGACAACATGCTGCTCAAGGTGGCGGAATTCTATGAGCGCGAGGTCGATGACGCCGTGGCGGCCATCTCCAGCCTGATCGAGCCGCTGATCATCGTGATCCTGGGCGTGCTGATTGGCGGCATGGTGGTGGCGATGTACCTGCCGATCTTCAAGCTGGGCCAGGTGGTGTGACCGATGCAGGCTGTATCCGCGCTTGAAGCCGTGCCGCCGCTGTTCCTGATCGTGGCGGCCGGCCTGCTTGGCCTGCTGGTGGGCAGTTTCCTCAACGTGGTGATCCATCGCCTGCCCCGGATGATGGAATACGACGAGGCCAACTATCTGGCCGAACTACGAGACGAGCCGCTGCCCCACCCGGACCGCTACAACCTCATGGTGCCGCGCTCGGCCTGCCCGCACTGCGGCCACCAGATCGCCGCCTGGGAAAACGTGCCGGTGGTCAGCTACCTGTTCCTGCGGGGGAAATGCTCGGCCTGCAAGGCGCCGATCAGTGTCCGCTATCCGCTGGTGGAGCTGGCCACGGCCGTGCTGACCGGGCTGGCGATGTGGCATTTCGGCCCGACCGTGCAGGCGCTGGCCGCGATCGTCATGGTCTGGAGCCTGGTCGCGCTGACCATGATCGACGCCGACACCCAGCTGCTGCCAGACCAGATCACGCTGCCCCTGCTCTGGCTCGGGCTGCTGCTGAACCTGAACGGCGCCTTCGCGCCGCTGGCCGATGCCGTGATTGGCGCCGCCGCCGGCTACCTGCTGCTGTGGAGTGTCTATTGGCTGTTCAAGCTCGTGCGCGGCAAGGAAGGCATGGGCTATGGCGATTTCAAGCTGATGGGCGCGCTGGGCGCCTGGTTCGGCTGGCAGGCGCTGCCGGCGCTGGTGCTGCTGTCGTCGGTGGTGGGCGCGGTGTTCGGCATCGTGCTGCTGGTTGTGCGGCGCCAGGGCCGCGAGACGCCGTTCCCGTTCGGGCCGTTCATCGCCGGCGCAGGGCTGATCGTGCTGTTCTTTGGCGCCGATGTGCTGCCGCTGGGGCTGACCTTCAGCCGCTGACCGACAGCCGCTGCCCGGAAAGCTGGTATCGTTGGCGCCATTCCTCCACGCTACCGACACGCTTCTCCATGCTGGAAATCGGACTCACGGGCGGCATCGGCTCCGGCAAGACCCGCGTTGCCGACATGTTTGCCGCGCGCGGCGCCGCGCTGATCGACACTGACCTGCTCGCGCATGAGATTACCGCGCCCGGCGGCGCCGCCATCGGCCCGCTGGTGGCGGCATTCGGCCCCGGCTGCCTGCGCCCGGACGGCGCCATGGACCGCGACGCCATGCGCGCCCTGGTCTTCTCGGACCCCACGGCCAAGGCCACGCTCGAAGGCATCACCCATCCGCTGATCCGCTCGCTGACCGAGTCGCGCGCCGCCGCCGTCCGTGCGGGCGGCCAGCATCCGTATCTGATCTATGTGGTGCCGCTGCTGGTGGAATCCGGCACCTGGCGCGCCCGCGTGGGCCGCGTGCTGGTGGTCGATTGCCAGGAAGAGACGCAGATCGCCCGCGTCATGGCGCGCAACGGCTTCACGCGCGCGCAGGTGCTGGCGATCATGGCCCGGCAGGCCACGCGCGCCGCGCGGCTGGCCGTGGCCGATGATGTGATCGACAACGACGGCCCGCCCGAGGCCCTCGCGCCCCAGGTGGAACGGCTCGACGCCTACTATCGTCAGCACGCCGGCTAGCGTGGCGCGCCCCGAGTACGCCGCACGGGCAGATTGCATTTGTCCTTGAGGCGCGACTCGCATAGAATGCGCTGAACATGCCGGGAAAAGCGTGCTAACTGACGGATTTTCCGAAGTTCCGCCAGACCGCCGACCTCGGGCACTCGATTGAATCTGCCTTTCGGCTTCCGGCCCCTCGGCGCGCAGCACGGATACCTCCCTTGATCCTGTACGAATATCCTTTCAACGAACGCATCAGGACGCTCCTGCGCCTGGAAGACCTGTTCGATCGGCTGGATTATTTCCTCGGGCAGGATCACCCCCAGCAGCATCACGTGGCCATTACGACGATCTTCGAGATCATCGATGTGGCCGGCCGCGCCGACCTCAAGACTGACCTGATCAAGGAACTGGAGCGCCAGCGCCAGGCGCTCTCGCCGCTGCGCGCCAATCCGCAGATCGATCAGGACGCGCTGGCCAACGTCATCGCCGAGATCGAACAGGGCATTACCGCGCTGAACCAGACCGTGGGCAAGGCCGGCCAGTTGCTGGCCGACAACGAGTGGCTCACGAGCATCCGCAGCCGCGCCATCATCCCGGGCGGCACCTGCGAATTCGACCTGCCGGCCTACTTCGCGTGGCAGCACCGCCCCGCCGAGGACCGTCAGGCTGATATCCTCAAGTGGGCGCGCCCGCTCACGTCGCTGCGCATGGGCACGTCGATCGTGCTGCGGCTGCTGCGCGAGTCCGGCCAGAGCGGCAAAGTCATCGCCACGGGCGGCAGCTACCAGCAGATGCTGTCGGGCCGCAGCTACCAGCTGATGCAGGTCTACCTCGACGACTCGCTGCTGGCCTTCATTCCCGAGATGAGCGCCAACAAGTACATGCTCTGGGTCCGTTTCACCCAGCAGGACGGCGACATGCGACCGCGTTCGGTCGATGCCGACATCCCGTTCCTGCTCAAGCTCTGCAATTTCTGAAGTCTTCCCGATGCCAGCCGTCGTCAAATGTCCCACCTGCGGCAAGGATGTGCCGTGGGTGCAGGAAAACAAGTTCCGTCCCTTCTGTTCCGACCGCTGCAAGCAGATCGACCTTGGCGCCTGGGCGGCCGAGAAGTATGTGATCGGCGGCAAGCCCGGCGAGACGCCCTCGGCGGACCTGCCTGAAGAAGAGGAAGACTGAGCGGCGCCCGGCGCCCCCTCCTCCGCGCCCTACCGCGTCGCCAGCACGCGCCGGCAGAACCCCACGCAGACCAGCACGAAGACCGCCAGCCCCAGCCACTCGGCCGTGGTGGCAAACCCTGCGCCGACCAGCGCCAGTGGCGCCTCCTTGCCGGACAGGCCGATGATGGCCGCCAGCGCCACGCCGACCAGACTCTCCCCGACGATCAGCCCCGACGCCAGCAGCGTGCCGCGCCGCTCGGCGTGCGCCACCGCCAGCGTCACGTCATCGCCGCGCGCCTCGGCGCGGCGGCGCTCGGCCCGCAGCAGCCACCACGACAGCACCGCGCCCACCACCAGCGCGGAGCTGATGGTCGGCGGCAGGTAGATGCCGATGCCCACCGCCAGCACGGGCAGGCGCGCCACACCGCCCCGGCGGCGCAGCATTTCGTCGATGGCAATCAGCACCACGCCCAGCGCCACGCCGATCAGGATCATGGTCCAGTTGAGCTGGTGCGTGAAAATGCCCGTGGCGATGGCCGTCATCAGCGTGGCCTGCGGCGCCGCGAGCGCCTGGCCGGGGTCCATATCGGCCCGGGGCAGCGTGCCGGCAAAGCCGTACGCGTTGTAGAGCAGTTCCAGCACCGGCGGAATCACCGCCGCGCCCACGGCGCAGCCAATCAGCAGCGCTACCTGCTGGCGCCACGGCGTGGCGCCGACCAGCCAGCCGGTCTTCAGATCCTGGAGGTTGTCGTTGGCGATGGACGCCACCGCCACCACCGCCGACGTCGTGAAGATCGCCAGCGCAATCGCGAACTTGCCGCCCTCCGGCGTGCCCATCAGCCCATCGAGCGTGCCCACGCCGAGGATCAGCAGCGACACCAGGATCACGGCGATGATGCCGATGCCCGAGATCGGGCTGGCAGACGAGCCGACCAGCCCCGCCATATAGCCGCAGGCGGCCGCCACCAGGAAGCCGAACACGAAGGCGAACAGCACGGCGCAGGCCACGAGCCGCCACATCGCGCCGTCATCGAGCGGCGACGGGGCGAGGAAATGGCCAAACGTGACCGCCAGCACCGCGAGCAGCACCAGCGTGATGGCGCCGATCCAGACCGCCGGCAGGTCGCGCTGGGTCCGTGGGATCTCGCCGCCCTGCCCGGCACCTTGTCCGGCACTGTTCCCGCGCAGCGCACCCATCGACGCCCGCACGCCCTCGACCATCGGCTTGAACAACGTGGCGAGCGTCCAGATCGCGGCAATCCCGATCGTGCCGGCACCGATAAAGCGTGCCTGCGTACTCCAGACCGAGGTGCCGAAGCTCGCCAGCGTGGCGCCAGCCGGCATCGGCGTAATCGCGGTCAGCCACGGCACGGCCACGCCCCATGTGAGCACGAGGCCCAGCAGCATGGCCAGCCCGCCGACGATGCCGACCAGATACCCGGCACCGACCAGCGCCAGCGAGAACCCCATCGACAGCCGCACCACCGACGCGCCCGCCGCCAGCCACGCATTGGCCCCTTCGGCCAGCACGCGCAGCCCGCCCGCGGCGAAGCTGAACAGCCCCGCCGCCACGCCGCCGGCTAGCAGATCGGCCAGTCCGGTGGCCTGCTTGGCCTCGCCGGGCGCCTCGCTGGCGCTGCCCACGCGCAGGATCTCTGCAGCCGCGACGCCCTCGGGGTACGGCAGGTCGCTCTTTACGACCATCGCGTGACGTAGCGGAATGCTGAAAATCACGCCGAGCATGCCGCCCGCCGCGCAGATCGACAGCGTCTGCCAGAACGGAAATCCCTGCCAGTGGCCGAGCATGACCAGCCCCGGCAGGATGAAGATGATCGACGACAAGGTGCCCGCGGCGGACGCCTGCGTCTGCACCATGTTGTTTTCGAGGATATTGGCGCCCGGAAACAGCCGCAGCACGGCCATCGAAATCACGGCGGCTGGAATGGCGGAGGAGAAGGTCAGGCCGACTTTCAGGCCGAGGTAGATGTTGGACGCGGTGAACACCACGGTGATCAGCGCGCCCAGGATGATGCCGCGCAGCGTCAGCTCGGGCAGGGAGATGGCATCGTCGATGCGGTCGACACGTTGCATTGGGCCTCCAGTGTTTGTTGTTCAACTTCTGGTGACGGGGGCGACGGGACTGGCATGCGGCCACTCAGGGCGTGGGGCGCTCCTCTGCGAGCCATGCCACGACGGGGATCGTCGCCGGCAGCAGCGGGCCGACATCGACCGGGGCGTACTGCCACGAGAACGCCTGGCCTTCGCGACCGACCGGCTGGCCAACCCAGTCGGTGACCTTGCAGAAATAGAGCCGCACATAGGCGTGCGGGTAATCATGTTCGAGCGTATGCCAGCGCTCGCTGCGCGTGACATCGAGGCCGAGTTCCTCGTGCAGCTCGCGCGCCAGCGCAGCCTCGACGGTCTCGCCCGGCTCCAGCTTGCCGCCCGGGAATTCCCAGTAGCCCTCGTATGGCTTGCCCGCCGGGCGCTGCGCCAGCAGGAAGCGGCCATCGGGCCGCACCAGCACGCCGACGGCCACCTCGGTGACCGGGCGCGCCTGGCCGTCCGGGGACACTACCGTGCCGGCGCCGCTCATGCCTGGGGTCCCACGTCGGCCACGAAGGGCTTGCCGTGCTTGCCACCCCAGTCGCGCGCGAACTGCCACGCCACCCGGCCCGAGCGCGAACCGCGCTCCAGCGCCCAGACCAGCGCATCGCCACGCGCGGCGGCAATGTCTTCGGCGCTGCAGCCGAAGTGCCCGAGCCAATGGCCGACGATGGCCAGGTACTCGTCCTGCTTGGGCGGATAGAACGACAGCCACAGCCCGAAGCGCTCGGACAGCGAGATCTTCTCCTCGACCACCTCGCCCGGATGGATTTCGCCATCGGCCGTGTGCTGGTAGGTCTCGTTGTCCTTCATGTACTCGGGCAGCAGGTGGCGGCGGTTGGACGTGGCGTAGATCAGCACGTTGTCCGACTGGGCGGCCACCGAGCCGTCCAGCGCGGACTTCAGCGACTTGTAGCCCGACTCGCCTTCCTCGAACGACAGGTCATCGCAGAAGATCACGAAGCGCTCGGGCCGCTGGGCCAGCTGTTCGACGATATCGCCGAGGTCGCCCAGATCGTCCTTGTCCACCTCCACCAGCCGCAGCCCTTGCTTCACGTACGCGTTCAGGCAGGCCTTGATCAGCGACGACTTGCCGGTGCCACGCGCGCCGGTCAGCAGCACGTTGTTGGCCGGCAGCTTCTGCACGAACTGGCGCGTATTGGCGACGATGGCGTCCTTCTGGCGCTCGATGTTCTTGAGATCGTCCAGATAGATCGGCGGAAGCTGCTTGATCGCCTGCAGATAGCCGATATTGCCGAACAGGCTCTGACGCTTGCGCCAGCGGAACGCTACCGCCTCCTGCCAGTCCGCGTCGCTCAGTTGCGGCGGCAGCCATTGTTCCAGTCGGGCGAGAAAGCTATCGAGGCGGGCAGCAAGGTCAGACATGGCAGGGGCGAATTCAGAAAATTACGAACGATAGTCGGCGTTGATCGACACGTAGTCGTGCGAGAGGTCGCAGGTCCACACGGTGGCTTCGGCGTTGCCGCGGCCCAGCGCGATGCGCACGGTGATCTCGGCCTGCTTCATCACGCGCTGGCCGTCTTCCTCGCGGTAGTCGGGGTTGCGGCCGCCGTCGCGGGCCACCCAGACGTCATCGAGCCACAGGTTCACGCGATCGACGTCGAGGTCGTTCACACCGGCATAGCCCACGGCGGCCAGGATGCGGCCCAGGTTGGGGTCCGAGGCGTAGAACGCGGTCTTGACCAGCGGCGAATGCGCCACCGCGTAGGCGATCTGGCGGCATTCGGCCACGTTGTTGCCGCCTTCCACGTGAATCGTCATCAGCTTGGTGGCACCCTCGCCATCGCGCACGATCATCTGGGCCAGTTCCTGCGCCAGCGACGTCACGGCGTCGCGCAGCGCGGCGAAGGCCGGGCCGTCGGCGCGGTCAATGGACACGCCAGCCTTGCCCGTGGCGATCAGCACGAACGAGTCATTGGTCGACGTATCGCCATCGATGGTGATGCTGTTGAACGAATGGTCGGCGGCGTGCGAAACCAGTGCCTGGAGCACCGGCTGCGCCACGGCGGCGTCCAGCGCGATGAAGCCGAGCATGGTCGCCATGTTCGGGCGGATCATGCCGGCGCCCTTGCTGATGCCGGACAGCGTGACCGTCTTGCCGTCGATCTGCACCGTGCGCGACGCGGCCTTGGGCTGCGTGTCGGTGGTCATGATCGACTCGGCGGCGGCCAGCCAGTTGTCGGCGCGCGCATTGGCGATGGCAGCCGGCAGCGCGGCGGTCAGGCGATCGACCGGAAGCTGCTCCAGGATCACGCCAGTCGAGAACGGCAGCACCTGGTTGGCGGCGATGCCAAGCTGGGCGGCCAGGGCGTCGCACGTGGCGCGCGCGGCCTTCAGGCCAGGTTCGCCGGTGCCGGCGTTGGCATTGCCGGTGTTGACCACCAGCGCGCGGATGCCCGGGCCCGTGGCGAGGTGCTCGCGGCAAACCTGCACCGGCGCGGCGCAGAAGCGGTTCTGCGTGAACACGCCGGCCACGGTGCTGCCTTCGGCCACGCGGACCACGAGCACATCCTTGCGATTGGCCTTGCGGATGCCCGCCTCGGCCCAACCCAGCTCCACGCCGGCAACGGATTTCAAATTCTCTGCCTGGGGCAGCGGCAGGTTCACGGGCATGTGCGGCTCCTTGGTTGCATCTGACAAATATGCCCGCTTGCGCGGGCATTGTGCGGTCTGTGACTCCCCTCTCCCGGACGATGTCGCGGGAGAGGGAGAGGGTCCCCGGCTCAGCTAAGCTTGCCGTGGCACTGCTTGAACTTCTTGCCCGATCCGCACGGGCACGGATCGTTACGGCCAACCTTCGGCATGCCGGCCACCGCCATGTCCGCGCCCATCGCGGCCATGGCCGCCTGCGCGGTGCCACGGCGCGCCAGCGAGGCGTCTTCCACCGGCTCGGCGCGTTCGGCAAACTCGTCGTGCTTGTACTGCACGTTCTCCAGATGCGCCAGCCCTTCCTCAATCTGCTCCGAAGCCTGCTCGAGTTGCTCCGGCGACTGGATCTGCACATTGAAGATCACGCGGGTGACTTCGCTCTTGATCACGTCCAGCAGGCGCGCGAACAGTTCGAACGACTCGCGCTTGTACTCCTGCTTCGGGTCCTTCTGGGCATAGCCGCGCAGGTGGATRCCCTGGCGCAGGTRRTCCAGCGMSGMCAGRTGCTCGCGCCAGTGCGTGTCGATGCTCTGGAGCATGACCGAGCGCTCGAAGCCTGCGAACGACTCCCGGCCCACCTGGTTGACCTTGGCGTCGTAGGTTTCGCGCGCCGTGGTCATCACCAGATTCAGCAGTTCTTCATCCTCGATGCTCTGGGCGCCCTCGATGGTCTTGGCCAGCGGCACGTCCAGGCCCCAGTCGTCGCGCAGGCGCGTTTCCAGGCTGGCGATGTCCCACTGTTCTTCCATGGTCTCGGCCGGCACGTGGTCGCGGAACAGCTCCACCAGCACGCTCTCGCGCAGGTTGCCCACCATCTCGCCGACGTCGTTCGATTCCAGCACGTCGTTGCGGAGCTTGTAGATCTCCTTGCGCTGGTCGTTGGCCACGTCGTCGTACTGGAGCAGCTGCTTGCGGATGTCGAAGTTGCGGCCTTCCACCTTGCGCTGCGCCGATTCGATCGAGCGCGTGACGATGCCAGCCTCGATCGGCTCGCCTTCGGGCATCTTCAGCCGTTCCATGATCGCGCGCACGCGGTCGCCGGCGAAGATGCGCAGCAGCTGGTCGTCCAGCGACAGGTAGAAGCGCGACGAACCCGGGTCACCCTGGCGGCCGGCACGGCCACGCAGCTGGTTGTCGATCCGGCGCGACTCATGGCGCTCGGTGCCGACGATATGCAGGCCGCCGGCGGCCTTGACCTGGTCGTGCAGAGACTGCCATTCGTCCTTGAGCTGGGCGATGCGGGCGGCCTTGTCGGCATCCGACAGGCTTGCGTCGATCTCGATGAAGCCGGCCTGCTTCTCCACGTTGCCGCCCAGCACGATGTCGGTACCGCGACCGGCCATGTTCGTGGCGATCGTGATCATCTTGGGGCGGCCCGCCTGGGCCACGATCTCGGCTTCGCGCTCGTGCTGCTTGGCGTTCAGCACCTGGTGGGGCAGTTTTTCCTTGTTCAGCAGGTCCGACAGGTACTCGGACGTCTCGATCGACGTCGTGCCCACCAGCACCGGCTGGCCGCGCTCGAAACAGTCGCGGATGTCGCGCACCACAGCGTCGTAGCGTTCCTTCGACGTCTTGTAGATCTGGTCCTGCAGGTCCTTGCGCTGGGCCTGGCGGTTGGTCGGGATCACCACGACCTCGAGGCCGTAGATTTCCTGGAATTCGTACGCTTCCGTGTCCGCCGTACCGGTCATGCCGGCCAGCTTCTCGTACATGCGGAAGTAGTTCTGGAAGGTGATGGTCGCCAGCGTCTGGTTTTCCTGCTGGACCGTCACGCCTTCCTTGGCTTCCACGGCCTGGTGCAGGCCGTCGGACCAGCGGCGGCCCGTCATCAGGCGGCCCGTGAATTCATCGACGATCACCACTTCGTCGTTCTGCACCACGTAGTGCTGGTCGCGGTGGAACAGGCTGTGCGCGCGCAGGGCGGCGTACAGGTGGTGCATCAGCGTGATGTTCTGCGGCGCGTAGAGCGATTCGCCCTCGCCGATCAGGCCCTGCTGGTTCAGGATCTCTTCCGCCTTCTCGTGGCCGGCCTCGGTCAGGTAGACCTGATGGCCCTTCTCGTCGACGTAGTAGTCGCCGGGCGTCTCCACGCCGGTGCCGTCGGCCTTTTCCTCGCCGATCTGGCGCACGAGCAGCTTGGGAATGCCGTTCATGCGCTGGTACAGGTCGGTCTGGTTCTCGGCCTGACCCGAGATGATCAGCGGCGTACGCGCCTCATCGATCAGGATCGAGTCCACTTCGTCGACGATCGCGTAGTGCAGCGGGCGCTGCACGCGCTGCGACGGGTCGTAGACCATGTTGTCGCGCAGGTAGTCGAAGCCGAACTCGTTGTTCGTGCCGTAGGTGATGTCCGAGTTATAAGCGCGCTGCTTCTCATCATGAGGCATCTGCGAGAGGTTGACCCCCACCGACAGCCCCAGGAAGTTGTACAGGCGGCCCATCCACTCGGCATCGCGCTGGGCCAGGTAGTCGTTCACGGTCACCACGTGCACGCCCTTGCCGGTAATGGCATTGAGGTACACGGCCAGCGTGGCGGTCAGCGTCTTGCCTTCGCCGGTCCGCATTTCGGCGATCTTGTTGTCGTTCAGGACCATGCCGCCGATCAGCTGCACGTCGAAGTGGCGCATCTTCATGACGCGCTTGCTGGCCTCGCGGCAGACGGCAAACGCCTCCGGCAACAGCGCGTCAATCGATTCGCCGCCCGCGTGGCGCTGGCGGAAGGTCTCGGTCATGCCGCGCAGGTCGTCGTCCGAAAGCTGTTCGAATTTCGGCTCCAGCGCGTTGATCTTCACGACCATGCCGCGATATTGTTTGATCAGCCGTTCGTTGCGGCTGCCGAAGACTTTCTTGAGAAGGCCCGTGATCATCGAGTGCTTTCCCCTGCGCGCGCGGCCCGGATACAGCTTGGACGACGGCGAGGAATGGGTGGATTGGCGCAAAACGCCGAGTTTATCATGTGGCGGTGTCGTGGCCGGGACCCAAACAGGCTCCTTCTGCGCTGGCGCAACAGCCGCCAGACCACCTTCGACAGGTTGGGACTCTCCCGCCGCCTTCAATGTTCCGCGCAGTTAGCGGATGGCAGTGCGATCGGTCGGCACGGGCGCCGTGGCAATGGCCGGTGCCGGGGCCGGGTTCGGCGCGGCGGCGGTCAGGAACCCGATCGGGTTACGCGGCACGCCGTTGACGTGAACCTCGAAGTGCAGGTGCGCGCCGGTGGACCGGCCCGTGCTGCCCACGCGCGCCACTTCCTGCCCCGCGCGGACCAGATCGCCCACCTTCACCAGCGACTTCGACGCATGCGCATAGCGGGTCTTGAGCCCGTTACCATGGTCGATGTCGATCATGTTGCCGTACTCGGGGTGCCATTCGGCCGCCACGACCACCCCGCCGGCCGCCGCGACGATCGGCGTACCAATCGGGGCGACGAAATCCACACCGTCGTGCCGGGTGCGCCGGCCCGAGAACGGATCGATGCGGGCGCCGAAGCTCGAGCCATCGTAGCCCACCGCCACCGGCATCACGCTCGGCGTGCGGCGCTCGCGCAGTTGGCGGTCGATGAGTGCCCCTTCGATCACATCGAAGAAATCGACGCGATGGTCGGCCTGCTTGCCGAGCCGGGCCAGTTCGTCGCGCAGGTCGGGCAGGGTCAGCGCGGTGGATCGCTCGACCGCGGCGGGGCCGCCCCGGGCCGGGCGATGGCGGAAGTCGAAGTCCTGCGGCGCGATGCCGGCCAGGCCGGACACGCGCTCGCCGAGCGCATCGAGCCGGACCATCTGGGCCTGGAGTTCGCCGACGCGGGCAGCCAGCACGGCGAGGTTGGCGCGCAGGTAGGCGTTGTCGCGCGCCTGCCCGGAGGCCTCGGCGCCCGGCTGGGCACGGGCGACATACCAGGTGATAGCGGAAGATGCGGCGGCAACGAGCAGGCACAGCACGATGGCAAGTAGCCCGGCGCGCAACGGCGTGAGCTGAAGACGGAACACCCGCGGCGCACGCGGATGCAGCACGATGATTTGCATGACCTACCCCCTTCGCCGACAAAAAAGAGGCCGACCGGCCTCGTCGCGCATGCGGGCGGGGCATCCCGGCTCTCGGTGGCCAGGATTGCGCGCTAGAATGCGCGCATGCGCATGTTCACTCACCACGCTCTCCAGACGCCGGTTGCCAAGCCACTCAACGATTGGCTGAACAAGTCCGGGCCGGTTTCGGCGCTCATGCAGACGGCGCGCGAACTGGCGTCACTGGAAGCGGAAGTCCTGTCGCTCCTGCCCCGCGGCCTGCAGGACGGGATCGCCGTGGCCGGTGTCAAACATGACAACCGGGGCCCGCAGGCGGAAGCGACATTGCTGTTGCTGGCCGCGCATGGCGCGGCGGCTGCGCGGGTGCGGCAAGTGGTGCCGACCCTGCTTACCCGGCTGCAACAGCGGGGCTCGCAGGTTACCGCAATCCGGGTACGGGTACAACCGGAGGTCGGGCGGGGGGATTGGGACACCGGTCCGGTCACGCGCCAGCCCCGCACGGCCAACCTGCCGCCGGTGGGGCTGACCAGCATGGATCAACTGGCGCAGAGCCTGGAATCCTCGCCGCTGAAGGAAGCGGTGGAGGCGTTGCTGGCGCGGCATCGCAACCGCTGACGCCGCCGTACTAAATAGAAACGGCCTCCCAAGGGAGGCCGTTGTCGTTTGCGCCGGGGGCGCGGTGCTCAGGCAAACGCCGGCTGCACCTGCGGCAGGAAGGCGGCGGGCGCTTCTTCCAGCTTGTCGAAGGTCACGATTTCGTACGCTTCCTGGTCCGCCAGCAGCGCGCGCAGCAGCTGGTTGTTCAGGCCGTGGCCGGACTTGTTGGCCACGTAGGCGCCAATCAGCGGATGGCCGACCACGTAGAGGTCGCCAATCGCATCGAGGATCTTGTGGCGCACGAACTCGTCGCCGTAGCGCAGTTCCTCATTGTTCAGCATGCGGTGCTCGTCCAGCACGATGGCGTTGTCCAGGCTGCCGCCACGGGCCAGGCCCATTTCGCGCAGCGCTTCTACCTCGTGGGCGAAGCCGAAGGTGCGGGCCCGGGCGATCTCGCGCACGTAGCTCGTGTCGGCGAAATCGATCGAGAACGCCTGGCCGGTCTTGTCGACGGCCGGATGGCGGAAGTCGATCGTGAACGAGAGCTTGAAGCCGAAGTACGGCTCCAGCCGGGCCAGCTTGTCGCCCTCGCGCACTTCCACGGCCTTCTTCACGCGGATGAAACGCTTGGCGGCCGACTGCTCCTCGATCCCCGCCGACTGCAGCAGGAACACGAACGACGCGGCGCTGCCGTCCATGATCGGGATTTCCTCGGCATCCACGTCGACATAGAGATTGTCGATGCCCAGGCCAGCGCAGGCCGACATCAGGTGTTCCACCGTCGAGACGCGCGCGCCGTTCTTCTGGAGCACGGACGCCAGGCGCGTGTCGCCGATGGCGCTGGCGGCCACGGGAATTTCCACCGGTTCCGGCAGATCGACACGGGTGAATACGATGCCTGCATCGACGGGGGCCGGTCGCAG
The DNA here is from genome assembly GCF_056395265.1 of Cupriavidus sp. 10L43_2. Classification (NCBI taxonomy): domain Bacteria; kingdom Pseudomonadati; phylum Pseudomonadota; class Betaproteobacteria; order Burkholderiales; family Burkholderiaceae; genus Cupriavidus; species Cupriavidus sp. 10L43_2. The sequence continues at coordinate 40,633 of NZ_JBFTJE010000021.1, read as the reverse complement.
GGTCAGCGTCACTTTGCGACCCGAGTGCAAACCGATGCCAACCGTCTTCACCAGGGATTTGATGGTGCGCTGTTTGAGCATGACAGCCTCAATCTCTTAGGTGGCCCACATTATAAAAAGCTATTGGGCACAAATTTTAATAACGCCATACTACCACCGCTTGGTGTATTGCGCCGCACCACTTTGTGTCGGGTTGTTAACCAGTGTTACCAAAGTCGGTCAGACATCACTCCGGCCGAGCCTTCCGTGTCAGGCGCGCAACGCCTCAAGAACGGCTTCGGCGCTGCTGACCTTGAATTCGCCAGGGGCTTCCACGAACAGGTGGGTGACCACGCCGTCGTCCAGCACCATCGCGTAGCGCTTGGCGCGCACGCCCAGGCCGCGCTGGCTCAGGTCCTGGTCCAGCCCGAGGGCCTTGGCCCATTGTGCAGCGCCGTCGGCCATCATGCGGACTTTGCCGCCGGTCTGCTGCTCACGGCCCCAGGCGCCCATCACGAAGGCGTCGTTGACCGCGTGGCACCAGATCTCGTCCACACCGGCCGCCCGGAACTGGTCGGCTTGCTCGACGAAACCGGGCACGTGCTTGGCGGAGCAGGTCGGCGTGAACGCGCCGGGCAGGCCGAACACGACAATGCGGCGGCCCTTGACCAGGTCGGCCACCGGGAAGGCATTGGGTCCGAGCGCGCAACCGCCGGTCTCGGTTTCGAAGAATTCGTACAGGGTGGCGTCGGGGACGCGCTGGCCAACACTGATCATGGGGGCGATTTCCTAAAGGCCGAAAAAGACGAAAGTCCGGGCTGGTGAAAACCCTGACTGCAATCATAGGCCACAAAAACGACTGCGCGGCGCACCGGTTCGGCACGCCGCGCGGACGACGAGGCATCCCGCCGCGGGAAGGCGGGAACAGTCCGGGGAGGCGGCCGAAGGCACGCCTGTCCCGGCAACGGGATGCGGGCGGAGACAGTGCCGACGCGGGCGCGGCGCAGCCGGGCGCGCTGACGGGCTACGTCAGTCCTGGCGAATGCCGAGCGGATAGGGAGCGCTCAGGCTTCGCGGATCAGACCACGTGCAACCCGCCAGGCGCACGGCCGCAGCCGCCGCCCTGCCGGTAGCCAACTCAGTCCGCCTGCTTGCGCAGGAAGGCCGGGATGTCGTACGTGTCCACACCCTTTTCCTGCAGCGCCGCCACGTGAGCCGATGCCGACTCACGCGAGCTGCGCCACACGGCCGGCGTATCCAGGCCGCTGTAGTCCGGCGAGGCATGCGCCGGGGCAGCGGTCATGCCGCCCATCATCTGCATCGGGATGTTGTCCGTGCCGGTCTTCAGCAGCGTCATCGGCTGCTGCTTCTTGGCCGAACGGCCCAGGCCCGTGGCCACCACGGTCACGCGCAGTGCGTCGCCCATCGAATCGTCGTACACCGTACCGAAGATCACCGTGGCATCTTCCGCGGCGTAGCTGCGGATGGTGTTCATGACTTCCTTGGTTTCCGACAGCTTCAGCGWGCGGCTGGCSGTGATGTTGACCAGCACGCCGCGMGCGCCGKACAGGTCCACGCCTTCCAACAGCGGGCTGGCGACGGCCTGCTCGGCAGCCAGGCGGGCGCGGTCCACGCCGGACACGGTCGCCGTGCCCATCATGGCCTTGCCCTGCTCGCCCATCACCGTCTTCACGTCTTCGAAGTCGACGTTCACGAGGCCGTCAACGTTGATGATCTCGGCAATGCCGGCCACCGCGTTGTGCAGCACGTCGTCGGCGCACTGGAAGCACTTGTCCATCTCGGCGTCGTCGCCCATCACCTCGAACAGCTTCTCGTTGAGCACCACGATCAGCGAGTCCACCGACGACTCCAGCTCGCCCGAGCCATGTTCGGCCACCTTGGCGCGACGTGCGCCTTCGAAGTCGAACGGCTTGCTGACCACACCCACGGTCAGGATGCCCATTTCCTTGGCCACCTGCGCCACGATCGGGGCGGCGCCGGTACCGGTGCCACCGCCCATGCCGGCAGTGATGAAGACCATGTGCGCACCGCGCAGGGAATCGGCGATCTGCTCGCGCGCCTGTTCGGCGCAGTTGCGACCCACCTCCGGCTTGGCGCCGGCGCCCAGACCCGTATTACCGAGTTGCAGCACGCGCGACGCCGTGGAGCGCTTGAGCGCCTGGGCATCGGTGTTCATGCAGATGAATTCCACGCCCTGCACGCCACGGCTGATCATGTGCTGCACGGCGTTGCCGCCCGCACCGCCCACACCCACCACCTTGATGATGGTGCCGTCCTGCATCTCCGATTCGATCATGTCAAAGTCCATCACTGCCTCCGTGAAAAATCAGTCCCCAAACGCTGCAGCCTCCCCGCCGCAGCCCTTGGTTCCTGAACAAGAAACCAAAATAGAAGAAGAAAACCTGCTCAACGTGCCATCGCGCGATTCGATGACCGCGACGCATGGCTGACTCGTAAAACGTCTAAAAAAATCCCTAAAACAACCTGACCACGTCCAGCGTCAGAAGTTGCCGACAAACCATTCCTTCATGCGCGTCCACACCTGCTTCACCGAGCCGCTCTGCACGGCCACCTTGCGGCCACGCATGCGCTGCACCCGGCCTTCCAGCAGCAGGCCCATCACCGTGGAGTAGCGCGGGCTCTTCACCACCTCGTGCAGGTTGCCGCGATACTCGGGCACGCCCACGCGCACCGGCTTCAGGAAGATGTCCTCGCCCAGCTCCACCATGCCCGGCATCATCGCCGTGCCGCCGGTGATCACCACGCCAGACGACAGCAGTTCCTCGTAGCCGGACTCGCGCACCACCTGGTGCACCAGCGAATACAGTTCCTCGATGCGCGGCTCGATCACGGCCGCCAGCGCCTGACGGCTCAGCGTGCGCGTGCCTCGGTCGCCCACGCCCGGCACCTCGATCATGTCGTCCGGGTCGGCAATCGCCTGCTTGGCAATGCCGTACTGGATCTTGATGTCCTCGGCGTCCGGCGTCGGCGTGCGCAGCGCCATCGCAATATCGTTGGTGATCTGGTCCCCGGCGATCGGGATCACGGCCGTGTGCCGGATCGCGCCCTCGCTGAAGATGGCGATGTCCGTGGTGCCGCCGCCAATGTCGACCAGCACCACGCCCAGTTCCTTCTCGTCCTCCGTCAGCACGGCCAGGCTCGACGCCAGCGGCTGCAGGATCAGGTCATGCACTTCCAGCCCGCAGCGGCGCACGCACTTGACGATGTTCTGCGCCGCGCTGACCGCGCCCGTGACGATATGGACCTTGACCTCCAGGCGGATGCCGCTCATGCCGATGGGCTCGCGCACGTCCTCCTGGCCGTCGATGATGAATTCCTGCGTCAGGATGTGCAGGATCTGCTGATCGGTCGGGATGTTGACCGCCTTGGCGGTCTCGATCACCCGGGCCACGTCCGTCTGCGTGACCTCCTTGTCCTTGATGGCCACCATCCCGCTCGAATTGAAGCTGCGGATATGGCTGCCGGCAATGCCGGTGAAGACCTCGGCGATCTTGCAGTCGGCCATCAGCTCGGCCTCCTCCAGCGCGCGCTGGATCGACTGCACGGTGGCCTCGATATTGACCACGACCCCCTTCTTCAGACCCTTGGACTCGGACTGGCCCATCCCGATCACTTCGTAGCTGCCGTCGGGGCGCAGTTCCGCGACCACCGCCGCCACCTTCGAGGTGCCGATGTCGAGACCGACCAGTAAGTCCTTGTATTCCTTGCTCATCGGGTTTTCTCCGCGTTCTTGCTCTTGAGTCGCGTCGGATTGTTATTGGGATTGCCTGCCGGCACCGTTGCCGGGGCCGGTCCTGCGGAGGCCTTGGCCGCCGCCTTGGCTGCCGCGGCAGCCTGGGCGTCGGTCAGGAACCTGACGTTGGCCGCGCGGATCGCGAAGCCGTTGGGGTAGCGCAGGTCGGCGTAGTCCACCTGCTTGCCCACCTGCTCGGTCACCTGCGGCCAGGCGGCCACGAAGCGCTTGACCCGCGCCTCCATGGCTGCCCGATCCTCATCGGTCTGCTCACGACCCAGCTCGATCACCATGCCGTTCGACAGCCGCGTCCGCCACGCATAGCGCGACGACAGCGCCACCGACAGGGGCTCGGCCTTCAGCGGCTTGAACCATTGCCGCATGACTTCCAGCTTCTCGACCACATCGGCCTCGCTGTCCGGCGGCCCGTCGAGCGCCAGCAGCTGGGCATCTTCCTCGGCCTCGGCGGTGTTGGCGACGAACACCTCGCCATAGGTATTGAGGAGCCGGCCGCTTTCCGGGCTGCCCCAGGTACCCAGCGCCTCGTGCTCCTCCACCTCCACCGCCAGCCCGTTCGGCCATTCGCGGCGGACGCTCGCGTGCCGCACCCAGGGCACCGATTCGAACGCCTGACGCGCCGTGTTCAGGTCCAACGTAAAGAAATTGCCAGACAGCTTGCCCAGCGCGTTGGCGCGCACGCTCGGCCCATTCACGTGGCGCAGCGCCTGGCCGTCCATCGCGTGCAGCTCCACATGGGTGATGGCGAACACCGGCCGCTGGGCCAGCCACAGCAGGCCCGCCCCGAGCGCCATCAGCGCCACCAGTGCGTAGAGCACGGAGGCGATCAGGTTGAGGAGGCGCGCGTTATGCCACATGGGTCGGGTTCAGGAGCTGTGTTTTCGTCGAATTACGGTTATCAGGGCTTCCAGTGCTCGTTCGGATGCAGGTCCAGCGTGGCCTGCGCCACCACCTGGATCACGAAGTCCTCATAGCTGATGCCCACCGCGCGCGCCGCCATCGGCACCAGCGAGTGGCCGGTCATGCCGGGGGACGTGTTCATTTCCAGCAGGTAGGGCTTGCCGTCGCGGGTCAGCATTACGTCGGCGCGGGCCCAGCCACGGCAGCCGAGCACACGGAACGCTTCCACGGCCAGGGCGCGCACCTCGTTCTCGAGCGCCTCAGGCAAGGTCGAGGGGCACAGATATTGGGTAACGTCAGTAAAGTACTTATTTTGATAGTCGTAGTTCGACTCGGGCGCAACAATCTTGATGACCGGCAGCGCTTCGGCGGTCGCGCCCTCGCCCACGATGGGGCAAGTCAACTCCGCGCCGTCGATAAAACTCTCGGCCAGCACGTCGTCATCCAGCACCGCCGCCTTCTCGAAAGCCTCGCGCATCTGGCTGGCATCCGTGACCTTGGTCAGGCCGATCGACGACCCTTCGCGGGCCGGCTTGACGATCAGCGGCAGGCCGAGATCCGCCACCACGGCGTTGAAATCGGTATCGGGGCGCAGCACCGCAAAGCGCGGCGTGGGCAGGCCGTGGGACATCCAGAGCCGCTTGGTAGCCGGCTTGTCCATGGCCAGCGCGGATGCCAGCACGCCACTGCCGGTGTACGGAATGCCCAGCATCTCGAGCATGCCCTGAATCGTGCCGTCCTCGCCGTAGCGGCCATGCAGCGCGATAAAGACGCGGTCGAAGCCGGCGGCAGCCAGTTCGGCCACCGGTTGCAGGGCCGGGTCGAACGGGTGGGCATCCACGCCGCGCGCGCGCAGCGCCGCCAGCACGCCGTTGCCGGACATCAGCGACACCTCGCGTTCGGCCGAACGGCCGCCCAGCAGCACGCCAACCTTGCCCAGCGATTTCGGGTCGATATTGGGATGGGCGACGAAGCTCATGCCTGGCCTCCTGCCGGACTAACTTGGGTAACTTGTTGCGATACGAGCTGGCCGGGCACCGTGCCGATCGTGCCGGCGCCCATGGTCACGACCACGTCGCCCGGCTGGACGGCGGTCAGGATGGCCTGCGGCATGTCCTCGATCTGCTCGACGAAGACCGGCTCCACCTTGTTGGCCACGCGCAGCGCGCGGGTCATCGCCCGGCCGTCGGCAGCCACGATGGGCGACTCGCCGGCGGCGTAGACCTCGGCCAGCAGCAGCGCGTCCACGGTGCCGAGCACCTTCACGAAATCTTCGAAACAATCGCGCGTCCGCGTGAAGCGGTGCGGCTGGAACGCCAGCACAAGGCGGCGGCCCGGGAAGGCCCCGCGCGCGGCGGCCAGCGTGGCGGCCATCTCCACCGGGTGGTGACCGTAGTCGTCCACCAGCGTGAAGGTGCCCTGCCCGTCGGCCGTGGCCACCTCGCCATAGCGCTGGAAGCGGCGGCCCACGCCGTGGAACTCGCGCAGCGCCTTGACGATGGCGGCGTCCGGCACCTCCAGCTCGGTGGCGATGGCGATGGCGGCCAGCGCGTTCTGCACGTTGTGCAGGCCGGGCAGGTTCAGCACCACATCGAGCGGCGGCTCGGCATGGCCGTTGAGTTGCCGATGGACCGTGAAATGCATCTGGCCGTCCACCGGGCGGGCGTTGACCGCGCGGATCTGGGCGTCTTCGGCAAAGCCGTAGCGCACCACCGGCTTCGAGACGAACGGCAGGATCTCGCGCACATTCGGGTCATCGACGCACAGCACCGCGATGCCGTAGAACGGCAGCCGCTGGGTGAACTCCACGAACGCCTGCTTGAGCCGGGCGAAATCGTGCCCGTAGGTGTCCATGTGGTCCGCGTCGATGTTGGTGATGACTTCCATCACCGGGAACAGGTTCAGGAACGAGGCGTCCGACTCGTCCGCCTCGGCCACGATGAAATCGCCCGTGCCCAGCCGCGCGTTGGCGCCGGCCGAGTTCAGCCGGCCGCCGATCACGAAGGTCGGGTCGAGCCCGCCCTCGGCCAGCACCGACGCCACGAGGCTCGTGGTGGTGGTCTTGCCGTGCGTGCCGGCAATGGCGATGCCCTGCTTCAGGCGCATCAGTTCGGCCAGCATGATCGCGCGCGGCACCACGGGGATGCGGCGCGCCCGGGCGGCCAGCACCTCGGGGTTGTCATTGGTGACCGCCGTCGAGACCACGACGGCATTGGCGCCTTCCACATGGCCGGCGTCGTGGCCATGGAAGACGCGCGCGCCCAGCGTGGCCAGCCGCCGCGTGGCGGCGTTGCTGCCCACGTCCGAGCCCGAGACCTTATAGCCCAGGTTCAGCAGGACCTCGGCGATGCCGCTCATGCCGGCGCCCCCGATGCCTACGAAGTGGATGTTTTTGACGATGTGCTTCATTGATTCGTATAGGTCAGTGGCCCGCCATCTCTTGGCAAATCTCGGCGACGCGCCGGGTTGCCTCAGGTTTGGCCAGGCCGCGCGCCAGGCGCGCCATGTCTTTCAGTTGTGGCCGCGACAGGCTGGCCAGCGTCTGCGCCAGCCCCTCCGCGGTCAATGCGTTCTGTTGCACCAGCAACGCGGCGCCCTGCTTCGACAGGAACTTCGCGTTGGTGGTCTGGTGGTCGTCCACCGCGTGCGGAAACGGCACGAACAGGGCCGCCACACCGGCGGCGGCCACTTCGGAAACCGTCATCGCGCCCGCGCGGCAGATGACCAGATCGGCGTCGGCATAGGCCGCCGCCATGTCGTCGATGAACGGCACGGTGTCGCCCGCCACGCCGGCTGCGGCGTAGTTGGCGCGCAATGTGTCGATCTGCTTGGCGCCGGCCTGATGCCGCACCACCGGGCGCTGGCCCTCGGGCAGCAGCGCGATGGCCTTCGGCACCACGTCGTTCAGCGCCGCCGCGCCCAGGCTGCCGCCCACCACCAGCACCCGCAGCGGGCCGGTGCGATGGTCGTAGCGCGCCTCGGGCGCCGGCAGGCTCGCCAGTTCCTCGCGCACCGGGTTGCCGGTCCACTCGCTGTTCGGCAGCGCGTCCGGGAACGCGCAGAGCACCCGGTCGGCCACTTTGGCCAGCACCTTGTTGGTCAGGCCGGCAATCGAGTTCTGCTCGTGCAGCACCAGCGGGCGGCCCAGCAGCGATGCCATCATCCCGGCCGGGAAGGTGATGTAGCCACCCATGCCCAGCACCACGTCCGGGCGCACCCGACGTAGCGCGCCGATGCTCTGCCAGAACGCGCGAAGCAGGTTCAGCGGCAGCAGCAGCTTGGTGATCAGCCCCTTGCCGCGCAGCCCGCCGAACTGGATGAATTCCATCGGGATGTCGTGCTTCGGCACCAGCGTGGCTTCCATGCCGGTACGGTTGCCGAGCCAGACCACGCGCCAGCCGGCGTCGCGCAGCGCGTGCGCGACCGCCAGCCCCGGGAACACGTGGCCCCCGGTGCCGCCAGCCATCACGAGCAGCGTGCGCGGATCGCTCATACCTTCCCTCCGCGCATCAAGACCCGATTTTCGTAGTCGATCCGCAACACGATCGCCAGCCCGATGCAGTTCATCAGGATGCCCGAGCCGCCATAGCTGACCAGCGGCAGCGTCAGCCCCTTGGTCGGCAGCAGGCCCAGGTTCACGCCCATGTTGATGAAGGTCTGCCAGCCGAGCCACACGCCGATGCCCTTGGCGACCAGCCCGGCGAAGGTCCGGTCGAGCTGGAGCGCCGTGCGGCCGATGTCGAAGGCGCGGCGCACGAGCCAGTAGAACAGCACGATCATCACCAGCACGCCGATAAAGCCGAATTCCTCGCCGATCACGGCCAGGATGAAGTCGGTATGCGCTTCGGGCAGGTAGTGCAGCTTCTCGATGCTGCCGCCCAGGCCCACCCCGGTCCACTCGCCCCGGCCGAACGCGATCAGCGAGTGCGTGAGCTGGTACGCCTTGCCCAGCGCGTTGCTCTCTTCCCACGGGCTCAGATAGGCAAAAATCCGCTCGCGGCGCCATGGCGAGGCCGTGATCAGCAGCGCGAACGCGCCGATCGCCACCCCGACCAGCCCGGCGAACAGCTTGCCGTTGATGCCGCCGAGGAACAGGATGCCCATCGCCACGGCCGCGATCACCAGGAACGCGCCCATGTCCGGCTCGAGCAGCAGCAGCATGCCCACCAGCACCACGGCCACGCCCATCGGCAGGAAGCCCTTGGACACGGTCTGCATCCATTCCTGCTTGCGCACGGTGTAGTTGGCCGCGTACAGCACCACGGCCAGCTTCATCAGCTCCGACGGCTGGAAATTCATCACGCCGAGCGGAATCCAGCGCCGCGCGCCGTTCACGCCCTTGCCGACGAACGGCACCAGCACGAGCACCAGCAGCACCAGCGCGATGATGAACAGCTTGGGCGCGTATTTATCCCAGACCTTGACCGGTATCTGGAACGCCACCAGCCCCGCCGACAACCCGATGAACAGCGCGAACGCGTGGCGCACCAGGAAGTGGCTCTCGCGGTAGTTGGCGTAGCGCGGCGAGTCAGGCAGCGCGATGGACGCCGAGTAGACCATCACCAGCCCGAGCGTCAGCAGCACGATGGCCACCCAGAGCAGCGGCTGGTCGTACTCCATCATGCGGGAGCGCGTGGGCTTGACGCCGGACACGGCGTCGCGCAGCCCACCCCAGGCATTGCCGATGGTGGCGCCGATGAAACCGCTGCGCTTGACCTGCGAGTCGCTCATGGCAGGATCCCCCGGGACAGGGCCAGTTCTTCCACCGCGCCACGGAACACCTCGGCGCGATGCACGTAGTTGCGGAACATGTCGAGGCTCGCGCACGCCGGCGAGAGCAGCACCACGTCGCCGTTCTCGGCCAGATGGGACGATTTCTCGACCGCTTCCTCGAGCGTGGCGGCGTCCACCAGCTGCGTGCCGGTGTCAGCCAGCGCGGCGCGCAGCTCGCCGGCGTCCTTGCCGATCAGCACCACGGCGCGCGCGTACTGCGCCACCGGCTGCGCCAGCGGCGAGAAATCCTGGCCCTTGCCTTCGCCGCCGGCGATCAGGACCACGCGCTTGTCCAGCCCGGACAGCGCGGCCACCGTGGCGCCCACGTTGGTGCCCTTGCTGTCGTCGAAATACTCGACCTCGTCGATCGTCGCCACCCATTCCACGCGGTGCGGCTCGCCGCGATACTCGCGCAGGCCGTGCAGCAGCGCGTTCATCGGCAGGTCGATGGCACGGCACAGCGCCAGCGCGGCCATGGCGTTGGTGGCGTTGTGCATGCCGCGGATGTGCAGCGCGTCGGCCGGCATCAGGCGCTTGTGGCGCACCGGCACGGCTTCCTCGACGACCTGCGCCCCCTTGCGGCGGCGCGGCTTCGGCTCGGCGTCGGCCTCGGTGTCCGGTTCGGCCAGCACCAGCCAGGGCATGCCGCCCTCGCGCAGCACGCCGTAGCTGCCAGCCGTCTCGGGCAGATCGGTGCCGAAGGTGACCAGCGGCGCACCCGAAGTGACGAGCGCCGTACCGGCGCGCGCCATGGCCATCGTCATGGGGTCATTGCGGTTCAACACCTGCACGCACGCCTTGTCGGCCGGCCCGAAGATGCGCGCCTTGGATGCGGCATAAGCTTCCATGCTGYCGTGCCAGTCGAGGTGGTCTTGCGAGATGTTGAGCACGGTGGCCGCGTGCGGCGCCAGCGTGTGGGTGGTTTCCAGCTGGAAGCTCGACAGTTCGAGCACCCAGACGTCCGGCAGCGTGGCGCTGGCGATGCAGGCCGACAGCTTGTCCAGCGCCGACGGGCTGATATTGCCCGCCACGGCCACGGTCTTGCCGGCGCGCTCGACCAACCTTCCGGTCAGCGCCGTGGTGGTGGTCTTGCCGTTCGTGCCGGTGATGGCCAGCACGCGCGGCGCGTAGCCGGACACGCCTTCCAGATAGCCGAGCGCCTGGGCGAACAATTCGATCTCGCCCCAGACCGGGATGCCGCGCGCGGCGGCGGCGTCGAGCACGGCCTTCGTGCCCGCTTCCAGCGGCGACAGGCCCGGGCTGATCGCCACGAGGCCGATGTCGTCCAGCAGGCCATCCACGTTCGCGGCAAACGGACCGGCCACGAACTCGGCCGTGGGCAACTCGGCCTGCAGGAAGGCGAGATTGGCAGGCGCCTCGCGTGTGTCGGCCACACGCACGCGGCAGCCGTTCAGGCCGCACCAGCGTGACATGGCCAGCCCCGACTCGCCGAGGCCCAGTACCAGCACATGAGGTTTCTGCAACACGCCAAACACTTCGATTTCCCGCCTTACTAATTAGAGAGTGGATCCGGTCAACGCAGCTTCAGCGTCGACAGCCCGATCAGCACCAGCAGCATCGTGATAATCCAGAACCGCACGGTGACCTGCGTTTCCTTCCAGCCGCTCAGCTCGAAATGGTGGTGCAGCGGCGCCATGCGGAACAGCCGCCGGCCCTCGCCGTAGCGGCGCTTGGTGAACTTGAACCAGGTCACCTGGAGCATCACCGACACCGTTTCCACCACGAAGATGCCGCCCATCACGAACAGCACGATTTCCTGCCGCACGATCACGGCGATGGTGCCGAGCGCGCCGCCCAGCGCCAGCGCGCCCACGTCGCCCATGAACACCTTGGCCGGATGCGCGTTGAACCAGAGGAACGCCAGCCCCGCCCCGGCCATCGCCGAGCAGAAGATCAGCAGCTCGCCGGCGCCCGGGATGTGCGGGAACAGCAGGTACTTGCTGTAGACCGTGTTACCCATCACGTAGGCAAACACGCCCAGGCCACCGCCCACCAGCACCACCGGCATGATCACCAGGCCGTCGAGGCCATCGGTCAGGTTCACGGCGTTGCTCGAGCCGACGATCACGAGGTAGGTCAGCACGATGAAGCCCATCACGCCCAGCGGGTAGCTCACTTCCTTGAAGAAGGGCACGATCAGGTTGGTCTTGTACGGCACATCGGCCCACATGCCACCCTCGATCCAGCTCAGGAACAGGCTCCACACGCGCACATTGCTGGCCTCGGAAACCGAGAACGCCAGGTAGACCGCCGCCACCAGCCCGATCAGCGTCTGCCAGAAGAACTTCTCGCGGCTGGACATGCCGCGCGGGTCGCGATACACCACCTTGCGGTAGTCATCGACCCAGCCGATGGCGCCGTAGCCCACCGTTACCAGCAGCACCACCCAGATGAAGCGGTTGCCCCAGTCGCACCAGAGCAGCGTGGAAATGCCGATCGAGAGCAGCACCAGCACCCCGCCCATGGTCGGCGTGCCCGACTTCACGAGGTGGGTCTGCGGGCCGATCGTGCGCACGGCCTGGCCGATCTTCAGTTCGGTCAGGCGACGGATTACCCACGGCCCGAAGCCGAGGCCGATCACCAGCGCGGTGAGGTTGGCCGCCACCGCGCGGAAAGTCAGGTAGTTGACGACCCGCAGGAAGCTGTAATCGTTTTGCAGCCACTGGGCCAGAGCCAATAACATCGTGTGTCTTCAGTTAGTGAGCGGAAGGTGTTGCGACCAGCGCATCGACCATCCGTTCCATGCGCATGAAGCGCGATCCCTTCACCAGCACGGCCGATGCCCCGGCTACCGTGCCCTCCTTGTCTTCGCCCAGCGCCTGCGCCAGGTCTTCCGCCTTGTCGAAATGGCGGCCCGCCGGCCCGTAGGCCTGCACCGCGTGCGTCGCCAGCTGGCCCGTGGCCCAGAGCGCCTCGATGCCGCGCGTGCGCGCGTAGTCGCCAATTTCGGTATGGAACGCCGGGCCCTGGTTGCCGACTTCGCCCATGTCGCCCAGCACCAGCAGGCGCGGCGCGGCAAACCCGGCCAGCACGTCGATGGCGGCGCGCATGGAGTCCGGATTGGCGTTGTAGGTGTCGTCGATCAGGACCGTGCCGGCCGCCGTGTGCTTGACCTGCAGGCGGCCCTTCACGGCCGTGAAACCGGCGATGCCAGCCTGGATGGCGGCCACGTCCACGCCCGCCGCCAGCGCGCAGGCCGTGGCGGCCAGCGCGTTGCGCACGTTATGGGCGCCCAGCAGTTGCAGGCGCAGGTCGAACGTCTGGCCGGGCGCGGTCACATGGAGCACCTGCACGCCGTCATCGAGCGACACCGTGGCGCGCACGTCGGCCGACGCATCGGTCCCGAACGCCATCACGCGCCGTCCGGCAGCCGCCTGGCGCCAGATCTGCGCATGCGCCCCGCCGCTCTCGGCATCCACCGGGAACACGGCCACGCCATCGGCCGGCAGCGCGGCCAGCGCGCTGGCGTGCTCGTGCGCCACCGCCTCCACGCTGACCATGAACTCCTGGTGCTCGCGCTGGGCGTTGGTGATGACGGCCACGGTCGGCTGGGCGATACCGGCCAGATAGACCGTCTCGCCCGGATGGTTCATGCCGAGTTCCAGCACCGCCAGCTTGTGGTGCGCGCGCAGGCGCAACACCGTCAGCGGCAGGCCGATGTCGTTGTTCAGATTGCCCCCCGTGGCCAGCCGGTCCGGCTCGCCCACGGCGGCGGCGAAGATCGCCGCGATCATTTCCTTGACCGTGGTCTTGCCGTTGCTGCCGGTCACGGCCACCGTGGGCAGCGTGAACTGGCGGCGCCAGCCGGCGCCGAGTTTACCCAGGCCGATGCGCGTGTCCGGGACCACGATGGCCGGCACATCGAGGCCGGTCTCGCGGCTCACCAGCACGGCCGCCGCGCCACGCGCGACCACATCGGCCAGGAAATCATGGGCGTCGAAGCGCTCGCCCTGGAGCGCGACGAACAGGTCGCCGGGCGCCACGGTACGGCTGTCGGTATGCACGCGCGTGAACGTGCGCGAGGCATCACCCACCACGCGGGCGCCGGCCATCCAGCCGGCGGCTTGCTGCAAATTGGTCATCGTGGTCTGGTTCATGCCGACACCCCCCGCGTGCCCAGCGTCAGGCGTACGTGCTCGCGATCGGAGAACGGGCGCTTCTTGCCCTGGATCTCCTGCGTGGCCTCGTGGCCCTTGCCGGCCACCAGCACCACATCGGCCGTGGCCGCGTGCTTGATGGCATAGAGGATGGCGGCGGCGCGATCCTCGACCAGCCGGACGCGGGCACGGTCCTGCATGCCGTCGGCGATGGCTTCGAGGATGTCGCGCGGATCTTCGCTGCGCGGGTTGTCGCTGGTCAGGATGATGTCGTCGGCAAGACGCTCGGCCACGCCGCCCATCAGCGGGCGCTTGGTGGCATCGCGGTCGCCACCGCAGCCGAATACGCACCAGAGCCGGCCCTGACGGGCCTGCGCCACCGGGCGCAGCGCGGCCAGTGTCTGCGCGAGCGCGTCCGGCGTGTGGGCGTAGTCGACCACGGCCAGCGGGGCGTCCTGCCCGCCGAACAGCTCCATGCGGCCATCCACCGGCGTCAGGCTGCGCAGCGCGGCGAGCGCGGCATCCCACGCCACGCCCTGCGCCAGCGCGGCACCGAGCACGGCCAGCAGGTTGCTGACATTGAAATTGCCGATCATCGCCGTGGTCACGTCGGCGCTGCCGAAGCTGCCGTCGACGTGGAAGGCGGTGCCGCTGGCCGTGGCGCGCACGCCGGTGGCGCGCAGCCACTGGCCACGGGCGGCCGAGGCGCCGGCGGCGCCGTCGATCCCATATTCGATCACCTGCGGCGCGGCCACGGCGGCGGCGTTGCTGGCCAGCAGGCGGCGGCCCATCGCGTCATCGCGGTTGATCACGGCGGCGCGCAGGCCCTCCCACTGGAACAGGCTCGCCTTGGCGGCCTCGTACTCGGCCATGGTGCCGTGGTAGTCCAGGTGGTCCTGCGTCAGGTTGGTCAGCACGGCCACGGCAAACCCGGTGCCGGCCACGCGGCCCTGTTCCAGGCCGTGCGACGACACCTCCATGGCGATGGCGCGCGCGCCGGCGTCGTGGAGGTCGGCCAGGCTGGCCTGAAGCTGGACGGCGTCCGGCGTGGTGAAGCCGGTGGCCTGCAGGGCATCGGGGAAGCCAGTGCCGAGCGTGCCGATGGTCGCGCAACGCGTGCCAGTGGCCTGCAGCAGGCGGGCCAGCCATTGCGCACACGAGGTTTTGCCGTTGGTCCCGGTGATGCCGGTCACGGTCAGGCCGCGCGCGGCCACGCCATGCCAGCCGACGGCAATCGGGCCGGCCAGTTCGTGCAATTGGGAGACGGCCAGATGCGGCACGGCATCGCCATGCGTCCAGGCGTAGCCATCGGCTTCATAGACGATGGCCGACGCGCCGGCGGCGATAGCCTTGTCGATATGGGGCCGGCCATCCGTGGCCAGCCGTTCGTTACCGAGCACGTAGGCGAAGAACACATCGCCGGGCTGCAGGCGGCGCGTATCGCCGGTGAGGCGGGCCGTGGCGGGTGCGTGCGTACGCAGCCAGGCCAGCGCGTTGCTGGCCTGGGCGGAGACTTCGAGGGGGAGCAGCGGCTTGGCCGTCATGGCGTCGTGGCCCATGGCTCGCTCTCCTGCACCTTGTCCGTCACCATTAGCTGGCGGATCGGCGAATCGGGCTGCACGTTCAGCGCCCGCAATGCCCCGCCGGTGATCGCCGCGAAGACCGGACCGGCCACCGCGCCGCCGTAGTGGCTGCCGACGGTCGGCTCGTCCACGCTGACCGCCACGATCACGCGCGGGTTGGACATCGGCGCCAGGCCGATGAACGACGCGCGGTACTTGCTGCGGTCGTAGCCGCGGCCCACGTGCTTGTATGCCGTGCCGGTCTTGCCGCCCACGCGATAGCCCATCACCTGGGCTTCGGGCGCGGTGCCGCCCGGCGCGGTCACGGTTTCCAGCATGCCGCGCACGTCGCGCGCCACCTGCGGCTTGAGGATGCGCTCGCCGGTCGCCGGGCCGTTGGTCTTGAAGATCGATACCGGGATCAGCTCGCCGTCATGGGCGAAGATCGTGTAGGCGTGCGCCACCTGGAACAGCGACACCGACAGGCCGTAGCCGTACGACATCGTCGCCTGTTCGATCGGGCGCCAGCTCTTCCAGGGCCGCACGCGGCCGGCCACGGCGCCCGGGAAGCCGATCTTCGGCGCCTGCCCCAGGCCGAGGCTGGTATACATATCCCACATTTCCTGCGGCTTCATCAGCATCGCGATCTTGGTCGTGCCGATGTTGCTCGACTTCTGGATCACGCCCGACACCGTCAGCGCGCCGTAGTTGTGGGTGTCGCTGATCGTGGCGCCCTCGAACTGGTACTTGCCCGTGGTGGTCACCACCGTGGACGGCGTGACGCGGCCCAGCTGCAGCGCCAGCCCGATCGAGATCGGCTTCATCATCGAGCCGGGCTCGAAGGTATCGGTCAGCACCCGGTTGCGCAGCTGCTCGCCGGAGAGGCGGGTGCGGTCGTTCGGGTTGTAGGTCGGCCAGTTGGCCAGCGCCAGCACCTCGCCGGTCTGGGCGTCGAGCACCACGGCGCTGGCCGCCTTGGCCTTGCTGCGCTCGGCCACGGCCTTGACCTCGTTGTAGGCCAGGTACTGGATCTTGGCGTCAATGGACAACTGCATGTCCTCGCCGTCGCGCGGGGTCTTGAGGATGCCGACGTCCTCCACCACCCGGCCGAGCCGGTCCTTGATGACCTGGCGCGCGCCCGAGCGGCCGGCCAGCACGCCTTCGCGCGCCAGTTCCACGCCTTCCTGGCCCTTGTCCTCGACGTTGGTGAAGCCGACGATGTGCGCCATCGCCTCGCCTTCCGGGTAGAACCGCTTGTACTCGCGCGTCTGGTGCACGCCCTCGATCTTGAGCGCGGCGATCTTGTCGGCGGCGTCGGGCAGCACCTGCCGCTTCAGGTAGACGAAGCTCTTGTCCTCGGACAGCTTGGCCTTGAGTTCCTTCTCGGACATCTCCAGCAGCTTCGCCAGCTGGCGGATGCGCTGCGGCTCGATGTCGCTGGAGACGTCCTCGGGCACAGCCCAGATCGCCTTGACCGGCAGGCTGGTGGCCAGCACCAGCCCGTTGCGGTCCAGGATCTTGCCGCGCGTGGCGGGCAGCTCGAGCGTGCGCTGGAAGCGCTTCTTGCCCTCGGCCTCATAGAACTGGTTGCCGGGGCCCTGGATCCACAGCGCGCGGGCGGCCAGCGCGGCGAACGCCGCGAACATCAGGAACACCACCAGCTTGGAGCGCCACATCGGCAGGCGCAGGCCCAGCACCGGGCTGGCCGAGAACTGGCCGGTACGCGGGCGTGCGGCGCCACCAGCCGCCTGGCGGCCAGTGCGGGCGCGGTTTAGCGAGGGGCGGGCCATGCTCATTTGGCGGCTCCCCCGGCGGCGGGTTTTTCGGCCGGTTGCTCGGCATCCGGCGGCGTGTTGGGTAGCACCACGCCCTGCAGGTATTGGGTACGGCCGGCCAGCGCCGGCGCCATCTTGAGCTGGGTGCGCGCGGCATCGGCAATGCGCGCGCTCTTGCCGAGCGCGCTCTGCTGGTACTGCAGGCGCGACCAGTCGATATCGAGCTGCTTCTCCTCGGACTGCGCGCGCTCCAGCGCCACGAACAGCGTGCGTGCCTGGTGCTGCGCGCTGACCAGGGACAGCGCGCAGAGCAGGAGGGCAGCCAGGAGGAAGAAGGTGAGGCGATTCATGCCGGGCGGGCCTCCGGCAGCTTTTCGGCCACGCGCATCACGGCGGAGCGGGCGCGCGGGTTCTCGGCCACCTCATCGGCGCCGGGCTTGAAGCGGCCCAGCAGCTTGAGCGTAGGCTGCGGCAGGTCGGCGGCGCGCAGCGGCGCGCGGCGCAGCGCGGGATCAGCGTCCTGCTGCGGACGCGCGTGCGCCTGCATGAACCGCTTGACGATGCGGTCCTCGAGCGAATGGAAACTGATTACCACGAGGCGGCCCCCCACCTGCAACAGCTCGTAAGCCGCCTTCAGCCCGGCCTCGAGGTCCGCAAGCTCTTGATTGATGTGAATCCGTAGAGCTTGAAAGGTGCGGGTCGCAGGGTCCTGACCCTTCTCGCGTGTTTTGACGGCTTTCGCCACGAGCGCGGCAAGGTCTGAAGTAGTGGCGAGTGCTCCGCCATCGCCGGGTTCGCTCCGGCGAGCAACAATCGCCTTTGCAATCTGTACAGCAAACCGTTCTTCCCCATAGTCTCGTATCACCCTGGCAATGTCTTGCTCGTCCGCCTGTGCAAGCCACTCGGCGGCAGTCATGCCGCGCGTGGTGTCCATGCGCATGTCCAGCGGGCCCTCGAAACGAAAGGAAAACCCCCTCGCCGCCTCGTCGATCTGGGGCGAGCTGATTCCCAGGTCGAGCAGCACGCCAGCCAGCGGACCACGGTCGGCCAGCCGCCCGGCCATGTCGCCAAAGCTCGCGTGCTCAATGGAGAAGCGGGCATCCCCGATGGTGCCCGCTTCTGCGATTGCTGCCGGATCCTTGTCGAACGCGACGAGGGTGCCGGCTGGCCCCAGCCGGGCCAGGATCGCCCGGCTGTGCCCGCCCCTGCCGAACGTGCCGTCCACGTAGGCGCCGTCGGGCCGCCAGACGAGCGCCTCGACGGCCTCGTCCAGCAACACGGTGCGATGGCGCAGGGTGGTGGACCCCGGCGTTCCGGTAGGGCTCATGACCTCTTCAGAAAGAGAAATTCTTCAATGCGTCCGGCATGCCTTGTGCCATCGCCTGCGATTCCTTCGCGGCGTAGGTGGCGGCGTCCCAGACTTCGAAATGGCTGCCCATACCGAGCAGCATGACTTCCTTGTCGAGCATGGCGGCACTGCGCAGCTCCGGTGCAATCAGCACGCGGCCCGCGCCATCCATTTCCACGTCGGCGGCGTTGCCCAGGAAGATCCGCTTCCACCAGTGCGCATCCATCGGCAGCGCCGCGATACGGCTACGGAAGGTCTCCCACTCGGGGCGGGGAAAGAGCAACAGGCATCCATCCGGGTGCTTGGTCAGCGTCACCCGGCCTTCGGCCTGCTGTTGCAGCGCTTCGCGGTGCCTGGCCGGAATCGACATCCGACCCTTGGCATCGAGCGACAGCGCCGATGCTCCCTGAAACAAGCTATGCCCCCCGGTTGCCGACGGCTTACGCGCCGTGCGGCAGGTCGAACCATCCTGTCCGGTCTGTTCAAATCATCGCAGACGCAGGCCGCTTTATCACACAAAAATACACTTCCTCACACTATTTCCCACTTTAGAGGAAGCGGTATAGCGGGTCAAGGCTCGCCATCGGGCGAAAAACGGTGTTTTTTGAATCAGAACAAAGACTTAGCGCGTTGACTTCACGCACCACGAAAGTGAATCCTTAATGAAATGAAGATCTTAGGGAGCAAAGCAGAGAAACCACCTGAGAACTGCCGAGGGAGGGACTGCCGACAACGCTGGGCGAATTCCGTTCCGCGTTGTCGCGAAGGATACAACGTTTTGCCGCGAGCCCCGATTGCACAAGGGCTCACGGGACTTTTCCACAGGTCGGGCGGGCAGCCGATCCGGCTGGCCGCCGGTGGGAATCAGATGCGGTAGGCGGTGGTGGTCATCACGCGCGAGGCGGCACGCATCAGCGCGCGTACCGGGGCGGGCAGCGGCAGGCCGCCGGCGTCGCGCGCGGCATCGCCGTGGCGGATCTCGTCGTCGCGCATCTGTTCGAGGATGGCGCGGCTGCGGCCATCGGCGGGCGGCAGCTGGTCGAGGTGGCCGGTCAGGTGATGCTCGACCTGGCGCTCGGTCTCGGCGACGAAGCCCAGGCTCACGCGGTCACCGGCGCGGCCGGCCAGGAAGCCGATGGCGAACGCGCCCGCGTACCAGACCGGGTTCAGCAGGCTCGGCCGCGAGCCGAGTTCGCGCAGTCGCTCGGCACACCAGGCGAGGTGGTCTTCCTCCTCGCGCGCGGCGGCATCCATCTGCGCCCGCACCGGCGCGGTGCGCGCCGTGATCTTCTGCGCCTGGTACAGCGCCTGGGCGCAGACCTCGCCGACATGGTTGATGCGCATCAGCCCGGCCACATGGCGGCGTGCATCCGCGCTCAGTTCATCCGTCTCCGGCGCCAGGCGGTCAGCCGGGTTCGGCCGGCCGGCCCGGGTCGCGCCCGCGATGGCGCGCAGCGCCACGTCGAATTCTCGGATCAGCGTATCCATGTCTGCGATGTCTTGTCGATTTCGGTCAATCAGTGATGCGTCAAGCTTCAAGCACCCGTTTGAGCGGCATTTCACGCGGCCGATCCGATCCCCCACCAACGGGGGAGGCCGGGGCCGGCAGCGCCTCGGGATTTCCCCGCATTGTACCCGGCGCCCATCCGCACGCCCCCGGCGGCAAGCCGCGAGCAGCCCGGAACGCTGCGCCTGGACTGGTTTTCCGTACCCAGAAACCCTGAGTTGTGAAAACAAGACAAGACGTTTACCTCAGGGTCAACAAAATGCGCGCTTTTGCTAGAGTGACCGACAGCTTCCATGGAAGTTAAGCGCAGAAGAGTGGAGAGAGGGCTCAGGAGGTTCTTCGGCGCTTCATCTAATAATTCTTAAGTGGAGATAACCCAGCATGAAAAAGTCGCTAATCGCGCTTGCCGCGATGGGCGCGTTTGCCAGCGCGGCAAACGCCCAGACGAGCGTGACGCTGTACGGCGTCGTGGACGTGCCGATCGAATATAACAACCACCTGGCACCGGGCTTCAATACCAATCCGGCGACGTGGGGCCCGAATGGCCGCCCGCCGTCACTGCCCGGTGGCGGCAGCCGCGTCGGCCTGCAGACCGGCGGCGGCCTGTCCGGCTCGCGTTGGGGCCTGCGTGGCACCGAAGACCTCGGTGGCGGCCTGAAGGCGCTGTTCGTGCTGGAATCCGGTTTTGGCCTCGACGATGGCCGCTCGCAGCAAGGCGGCCGCCTGTTCGGTCGTCAAGCCTACGTGGGTATGCAGAGCGACAAGCTCGGCCGTCTGACCTTCGGCCGCCAGTACACGACGATGTTCGACATGTTCGCGAACTTCTCGCCGACCGGCTACGCCACGATCTACGAACCGGTGGTGGCCCAGCTGGGTACCAACTTCCGTTCGGACAACACGGTCAAGTACACCGCCGTGCTCGGCCCGGTCACCGCTGAAGCGCACTGGAGCTTCGGCACCGGCGTGGCCGCCATCGGCCCCGTGCCGCTGGCCAACGCAGGGGCTGGCGAAGCCCCCGGCAACTTCAACAACAACGCGGGCGGCGGCGCCGGCCTGCTGTACCTCTCGGGCCCGTTCGGCCTGACGGTGGCCTATGACGAATGGCGTCCGGCCACCACGATCGGCTCGGCGGGCAAGTCGCGCAAGATCGGCACGGCCGGCAGCTACACATTCGGCCCGTTCAAGGCGATGGTGGGCTACCGCTACGGCATGATCGAGGACAACGCCGGCAACACGCTCCAGCGCGACGACTACTTCTGGGCTGGCCTGAACTACCAGGTCACTGCCCCGCTGGGTCTGACGCTTGCGTACTTCTACGACGATCTGAAGACGCTGCGCGCCTCGTCGGCATTCGTCCAGGACAACCCGGCCAACCCGTGGCAGGTCAGCTTCGTCGCCGACTACAACTTCTCGAAGCGCACCGACGTCTACCTGACGGCCGGCTACGCCAAGAACTCGGGCCTGAACTTCGATACCTCGGCCGTGAGCTTCGCCAACGGCTACTTCATGCAACAGGGCAAGAACAGCCAGATCGGCGTGGCACTGGGTATCCGCCACAAGTTCTGACCTGAAGCATCTGATTGGGGAGGAAAGGCGCCTGCGGGCGCCTTTTTTCGTTTCCGTGACACGCCCGGGCACAGTCGGTAAGGGCTTCACCTCATCCGCGAAGTGGCGCTGGCGAGACTAGAATGGCCCCGAGACCGGAAGACCAGACAGCCGGCCGCCAACAGGAGACCCTCATGCACCACCCCCGCCGGCGCGCCCTTGCGCTGCTGCTGTCCACCGCCCTGGCTTCCCTCGCCCTGCCCGCGTCCACCGCCTTTGCCGCCGATCCGTACCCGAACAAGCCGATCCGGCTCGTGGTGCCATTCCCGGCCGGCGGCACCACCGACATCCTCGCGCGCGCCGTGGCCGCCGAGCTGTCGAAGCTGCCCGGCTGGAACGTGGTGGTGGACAACAAACCCGGCGCGGGCGGCAATATCGGCACGGACATCGTCGCCAAGTCCGCCCCGGACGGCTACACCCTTCTGATGGGCACCGTCGGCACGCACGGCATCAACCAGTCGCTCTACGCCAAGCTGCCGTTCGATCCGATCAAGGATTTCGTGCCGATCACCGAGGTGGCGTCGGTGCCGAACGTGCTGGTGGTGAACCCGGCCTTCGCGCAGCAGAACAAGATCAACAGCGTCAATGACCTGATCGGCTATGCGCGCGCCAATCCGGGCAAGCTGAACATGGCGTCGAGCGGCAACGGCACGTCCATCCACCTGGCCGGCGAGCTGTTCAAGACCCAGACCAAGACGTTCATGGTCCACTTCCCGTACCGGGGCAGCGGCCCGGCGCTGACCGACCTGTCCGGCGGCACCATGCAGCTGATGTTCGATAACCTGCCTTCGTCGATGCAACTGATCAAGAGCGGCAAGCTGAAGGCACTGGCGGTGACCAGCGCCAAGCCCTCGCCGGCCCTGCCCGACCTGCCGACCGTGGCGGCCGCCGCCAAGCTGCCGAACTT
This sequence comes from Cupriavidus sp. 10L43_2, assembly GCF_056395265.1. Classification (NCBI taxonomy): domain Bacteria; kingdom Pseudomonadati; phylum Pseudomonadota; class Betaproteobacteria; order Burkholderiales; family Burkholderiaceae; genus Cupriavidus; species Cupriavidus sp. 10L43_2. The sequence continues at coordinate 18,366 of NZ_JBFTJE010000021.1, read as the reverse complement.
CGAGGCCAGCTCGTGGTTTGGCCTGCTGGCGCCGGCGGGCACGCCGACCGACATCGTCCATCGCATTCAGCAGGAAGTGGCCAAGAGCCTGGCCACGCCGGCCGTGCGGGAGCGCATGCTGGCCCAGGGCGCCGATCCGGTCGGCAACACGCCGGAGCAGTTCGCGGCGTTCATCCGGGCCGAGACGGCCAAATGGGCGAAGGTGGTGAAGGACTCGGGCGCCAAGGTCGATTAAGGACGTCGATCCAGAACGCGGATCTCCGGGGCATTGCACCGGACCAGCGCATATACTTGAGGTATCAAACGTTTTGCCTGCCCTGGTATCGCAATGCCCACTTCGCCCACAGCCAACGCGGCGCCCCCGAGTGCCGACCTTGCGCCGGTAGATCTCGAGACCCGCGTCGGCGAGACCAGCCACGAGGCCTTGCGCCTCTGGCTGCGCCTGCTGACCTGCACCAACCTCGTGGAGGGCGACATCCGCTCGCGGTTGCGCCAGGAGTTCGCGGTGACGCTGCCGCGCTTCGACCTGATGTCCCAGCTCGACCGCCACCCCGAGGGCCTCAAGATGGGCGAGTTGTCCCGCCGGATGATGGTGACCGGCGGCAACGTTACCGGCATCACCGACCAGCTCCAGCAAGAGGGCCTGGTCACGCGCGAGGCGTTGCCCACGGACCGCCGCGCCTACCTGATCCGCCTGACCCCCGCCGGCCGCGAGGCATTCTCGCGCATGGCCCGCGCGCACGAGAGCTGGGTGGAACACCTGTTTTCCGGACTGGCCGAGACGGACCGCCGCGCGCTGTTCCGCCTGCTGGGCCGGCTCAAGACCAGCCTTGCCGGCTGAGATGCCATGAAAACCCTGTTCCGCCCGATCCTGACCCTCGCCACGGCCGCTGTGATGGCTGGCCTGTCTGGCTGTGCCCAGACGCCGCCAGCCGCCCCGCAGGTGGCGCCGATGAATGCCACGGTCAAGCTGGGCCGCGTGATCGAGCGAACGTACCTGACCCGTGTGGAGGTGCCCGATGGGGGCAGCTACCCGGGCTATGGCGTGGGCGTGGGGGCGGCTGGCGTGGGTGGAGGCGGCGGGCGCGGCGGCAGCGCCGTGGGGGTGGGATTTTCGATCGACCTGACGCAGCTGTTCAACCGCCGGCCGCCGCAGCAGATCGACCTGTTCCTGTACAAGGTGCAGGCCGCGGACGGGACCGTGGTGAACGTCAACGCGCCGGCGCTGGCCGGGCTGGACCCGGGCGCCTGCGCGCGGGTGATCTATCCGGACGGCGCGCCCCAGCCGCTGATCGCGCCCTCGAACGAGTGCTGAGGGCGCCCGGCTGATCGCAGCGGATTGCGACGCGGCTTAGGCCGCCTTGCGGCTGTCGCGCAGTTCGCGGCGCAGGATCTTGCCGACGTTGGTCTTGGGCAGCTCGGTGCGGAACTCGACATACTTTGGCCGCTTGTAGCCGGTCAGCCGTTCCTTGCAGAACGCGATGACATCGGCCTCGGACAGCGCCGGGTCCTTCTTCACCACGAACAGCTTCACCACCTCGCCCGAATGCTGGTCCGGCACGCCGACAGCGGCCACTTCCAACACGCCCGGGCACTCCGCGACCACGCCTTCCACCTCGTTCGGATACACGTTGAAGCCCGACACCAGGATCATGTCCTTCTTGCGATCGACGATCTTGGTGTAGCCGCGCTCGTCCATGATGCCGATGTCGCCGGTCTTGAAGAAGCCGTCCGGCGTCATGACCTTGGCCGTCTCGTCCGGGCGATTCCAGTAGCCGGCCATCACCTGCGGGCCGCGCAGGCAGATCTCGCCCGGCTGGCCGAGCGGCAGTTCGTTGCCGTCGTCGTCGCGGATCGAGACCTCGGTGGAAGGCAGCGGCAGGCCGATGGTGCCCGAGAAGGTGTCCGTGTCCGTGGGGTTGCAGGTGGCCGACGGCGAGGTCTCCGACAGCCCGTAGCCCTCGATGACCGGGCAGCCGGTCTTGGCCAGCCAGCTCTTGGCCACCGCCTCCTGCACCGCCATGCCACCGCCGTTGGCCACGCGCAGGCCCGAGAAATCGACCTTGCCGATGTCCGGATTGTTCAGCAGCGCGTTGTAGAGCGTGTTCACCGCCGGGAACATGTTGAACTTGTACTTCTGGAGTTCCTTGACGAAGCCGGGGATGTCACGCGGATTCGGAATCAGGATGCTCAGGCCGCCGCTGCGCATGCCCAGCAGGCAGCAGACCGTCAGCGCGAAGATGTGATACAGCGGCAGCGCGGTGATCGTGATGACCTGGTCGATGGGCGCGCCCTTGGCCAGCGCGGGCTGCATCCAGGCTTCAGATTGCAACACGTTCGACACAATGTTCCGGTGCAGCAGCGTGGCGCCCTTCGAGATCCCCGTGGTGCCGCCCGTGTATTGCAGGAAGGCGATGTCGTCCGGGCCAGTGTCCACCGGCTTGAGCGTCATTTTGGCGCCCTCGGCCAGCACGTCGTTGAAGCGCACGCAGTGCGGCAGCTCCCAGGCCGGCACCATCTTCTTGACGTTGCGCACGACGAAATTGACCACGGCGCCCTTCACGGTGCCGAGCATATCGCCCATGCTGGCCACCACCACGTGCTTGACCGGCGTGGCCGGCAGCACGGCCTGGAGCGTGGCGGCAAAGTTTTCGAGGATGACGATGGCCTCGGCGCCGCTGTCCTTCAACTGGTGTTCCAGTTCACGCGGCGTGTAGAGCGGGTTGACGTTGACCACCACGTAGCCGGCGCGCAGCACGGCGGCCAGCACCACCGGGTACTGAAGCACGTTCGGCATCATGATGGCCACGCGTGCGCCGGGGCGCAGGCCGCGTGACTGGAGCCACGCCGCGAAGTGCGCGGACAGCTGGTCCAGCTCGCCATAGGTAATGGCGCGGTCCATGCAGATGAAGGCGCGACGGTCGGCGTAGGTACGGAACGATTCCTCGAGCAACTGGGCCAGCGAACGGAACTGACTGGCGTCGATCTCTGCCGGTACGCCCGCCGGATAATGTTTCAGCCACAGCTTTTCCATACCGTCTCCTGAATTTCTGAATGGTCGTTCGATTTTTTGGGAATGCTAAACGTGCACGCCTCGCCAGACAACACGTTAGACGAAGTCCTCCACCCACCGGAATCGTGAAATCGTGAATTATGCGCCACTCAGGGGTGGCGGCGAGGGAATACCCCTAGCTCCCCGCCTGGCCTCAGCTCGGCAGCACCAGCTTCATCATGTTGGACGCCAGTTCCTGGGCGAGGGTTTCCTCGTCCATGCGCCCGGGCTCGTGCCAGGTGTACATGAAGCCGATCACGCCGCCCATGGAATGCGCGGTCACGCGGGCATCCCCGAAGGCAAACACGCCGGTGGCGCGCCCTTCCTCGAGCAGCACGTAGAGGTCGCGATAGAAGTCGCGCGCCATGGTGTTGAGCCACGCCACGGTGTCCGGCTTCAGGTACTGGTTGTCGCGGAAGCTCAGCGCCGCCGCCACGTGGCAGCGCACGCAGCGCCGCGCCATCTCCAGCAGGCAGGCGTGCAGGCGCTCGCGCACGGGCAGCGCCGGGTCGGCCGTCTCGCGGATCACCGGCAGGCAGGTCTGGGCCGACTCGCGGCACAGGATGTCGAAGATCTCGTACTTGTCGGCGAAGTAGTAATAGACCGCCGGCTTGGTGACGCCGAGCGCCCGGCACAGGTCGTTCATGGTCATGCCGGGGTAGCCCTTCGTATAGAAGAGCTGGGCGGCGGCATCCAGGATCTGGCGGCGGCGTGCTTCCTGGCGCTCGGCAACGTGCGAGCGCGCCGGACCGTCGTCGGCCAGCGTGGCGGCTTCATCGGCGCGCGGCACGGCGCCGGTTTTCCTGGAGGGGGGTGGCATAGGGCAATTTTCTCATGCGGCGCGCGCTCCACCATCGGGAAACACGCGGCTTGACGGATTGGGCGGGAAGGCGTCGGGTTCTACCGGCCGGTATCGCCCTTGTCTGGGGATTGTGCCGACAGGGGCTTGGGTGGCGGAGGCTGCGGCGGCGACGGTGGCGTGACCTCCGTGGCCGGCGGCGCCAGCCGGCGCAGCGCGGCGTCGCGCTCGGCCGGCGGAAGGTCGCCCAGGCGGCGCGCCTCGGCGTAGAAGCGGGTCCAGTCGCCGCCCGACTTGGCCAGCAGCGCGGTGAACGCGGGCACCCATTGCTGGTAGGTGGCCACGGCGGCCAGGTGGGCATTGGTCAGGGGCTGGTCGAACCAGCGGTCGTAGCCACTGTAGTTGCCCCATTCGGCGCGCTTGTGTGCATAGTCTTCGCGCAGTTCGGTGAAGATCCGCGCCTTGCCCTGGCGCTTGGCCTCATCGTCCAGCGGGGCGCGGTACAGCGCCACGAGCTTGTCACGCGTGCGCAGCAGCATGGCGCGGAAGTCGCGCCGGCGGCTGTCGTAGATCTGGTAGCTGGCGCGGGCGTCCGCTGAGGCAGCGTGCGCCAGCCATTGCTCCACCCCGGCCGTCTCCACGGCGGTGGCGAACGACTCGTTGAACGCGGTGTCGTTGCGCACGTAGACCACCTGGTGGGCCAGTTCGTGGAAGATCAGCCGGGCCAGTTCGCCCTCGGGCTGGTAGACGAAGGTGTTGAGTAGCGGATCGTCGAAATATCCGAGCGTCGAATAGGCCGGGATCCCGGCCACGTAGGCCTCGAAGCCTTCCCGGCGCAGATCCTTGGCGTACTGCTCGGCGTCCTGGGGATCGTAATAACCGCGATACGTGATGCAGCCGACGATGGGGAAGCACCACTTGCGCAGCTCCATCGACAATTCCGGCGTGGCGAACACACTCCACACCACGTAGGGCCGATGCAGGTTGGCGTAGCGGCGATAACTGCCGTTGTCCGGCAGCTTCAGCTCGCGCGAGGCGTAGTCGCGCATCTGCCGCGCCAGCGTGAGGCGCTGGGCCAGGCGGGTGTCGTTGGCGTTGCGGGCGGCGTCGATGGCGTCGTCGAGCGACTCCGCCTTGGCCATCACGCCCAGATGGCCGCCGACCGACTGATAGTAATAGCCGAGCGTGTCGCAGCCGGCCGCCAGCGCCGCGACAGCCAGCACCACCAGGGTGCCCGCCACGCGCCAGCGGGCCGGCCAGCGCATCATGACGCCACGGCCTCCCTCTCCACCTCGGCCGGCGCGGGCGCCACCTCGACCAGACAGTCGTAGAAGACCGGCGCGCGGCCCAGGTCGGTCAGGCGCTGGCTGGTCAGTTCGTTGGCGTTCTTGCCGTCCGACGCCAGCTTCTTCCACCAGATCGACAAACCCACCACCAGGCCCTGCCGCGCGCGGTCCGTCACGCGGGCGCGGGCCAGCATGCTGCCCCGGTCGTTGAAGGCACGGACCATGGTGCCGTGGACGATGCCGCGCGCGGCGGCGTCCAGCGGATGGATGTCCAGGTGCGGCTCGCCCTCCGTGGCGCGCAGGCTGTCCACGTTGACGAAGGAGCTATTGAGGAAATTGCGAGCCGGCGGCGAGATCATCGCCAGCGGATAGCGGGCCGCCAGCTCGGGCGCCGAGGCCGGCGCCTCGTAAGGCGGGACATAGGCCGGCACCGGATCGAGGCCGTCGCGGGCCATCGCCTCGGAGTAAAACTCGCATTTGCCCGATGCCGTGGGGAAGCCGCCCTCGGCGAACGGCGCAGCCGGCAGGTTCAGCTTCTGCCAGCCCTGCTCGCGCAGCGAATCCCAGCTGATGCCCTCGGCCCGCTTGTCCTCGCGCAGGATGGCCTGCGCGGCGATGGCCTCGTCGCTATCGGCAAAACACGGCTCGGTGAAGCCCATGCGCGCGGCCAGCCGGCGGAAAATCTCGGTATTCGGCAGCGCCTGGCCCATCGGCGCCACGGCCTGGTTGTTGGCCAGGAAGTAGGTGTGGCCGTAGGCCTTGTGGACGTCCACATGCTCGAGCTGGGTCGTGGCCGGCAGGACGATATCGGCGTAGTCGGCCGTATCGGTGCGGAAATGCTCGAGCACCACGGTAAACAAATCCTCGCGCGCGAAGCCGGCCGCCACCTTGGCCGATTCCGGCGCCACGGCCACCGGGTTGCTGTTGTAGACCACCACGGCTTCGATCTTCGGGCCCTGGGCGCCGGTGCCGTCGTCGAGCAGCGCGTCGCCAATCGTGCTCATGTTCACGGTGCGCGGCACCTGCGGCCAGTCTGGCAGCAGGTCGGGCCGCTGGAGCGCCGCGTGGTCGATCGGGAAGAAACCCGAGGTCGATAGCTGCAAGCCGCCCGCCGGGTGACGCCAGGCGCCGACCAGCGACGGCAGGCTCGCCACCGCGCGCACGGCCTGGCCGCCGCCGTGGGCGCGCTGCATGCCGTAGTTCAGGCGGATGGCCACTGGCTGGCGCTCACGCACCGCGAGTTGGCCGTAGAGGCCGGCGATCCATTCGATGTCTTCCACCGGCACGCCGCAGATCTCGGCGGCGCGGGCCGGCGAGAATTCCATCGCCCGCTCGCGCAGCGCGGCGAAGCCGACCGTGTGCCGTTCGATGTAGTCGTGATCGAGCAAATCGTCGCGGATCAGCACGTGCATGATCGCCAGCGCCAGCGCGCCGTCGGTGCCGGGCATCGGCGCGATATGGCGGTGGCACTTCTCGGCCGTCAGGGAGCGATACGGGTCGATGGCGACCAGCGTGGCGCCACGGCGCTTGGCTTCCTGCGCGCGAGTCCAGAAATGGAGGTTCGAGGCGATCGGGTTGCCGCCCCAGATGATCACCAGCTTGGCATCGGCCACGTATTCCATGTCCATGCCCACGCTGGCGCCATAGGTATAGCGCAGCGCCGTGGCGCCCGCGCTGGCGCAGATCGTCCGGTCCAGCAGCGAAGCCCCGAGCTTGTGGAAGAAACGCGCGGCCATGCTTTCGCCCTGCACCAGTCCCATGGTGCCGGCGTAGCTGTAGGGGATGATGGCCTGCGGGTCGCGCGCGGCAATGGCGCCGAGGCGGCGGGCCACCTCGTCGAGCGCCTCGTCCCAGGAAATCGGCTCGAACTTGCCCTCCCCCTTCTTGCCCACGCGGCGCAGCGGCGTCAGCAGCCGGTCAGGGTGGTAGGTGCGTTCCGTATAGCGGGAAACCTTGGTGCACAGCACGCCCTGGGTGGCCGGGTGGTCGGGGTCGCCGGCCACCTTGATGGCCCGGCCGTCCTCGACGGTGACGAGCAGCGCACAGGTGTCGGGGCAATCGTGGGGGCAGGCGGCGCGGACGATACGGGTGGCCATGGTGATGTCGGACGTGGGGCGGCTGGGGGGCCTTGGGGCCTGGGGCGATGGATTTCTGGCGACGGAGCGGGCCAGGCGGCCGTCATGTCTGGGGGCATGACTGTGGCGCAAGCGCCTCGCCGGAGGGTCCCGAACCGGGAGAAATTGTTTGGCTCCGATTGTATTCGATTATGATGTTCCGGCGCTGCCGGGCAAACCGCCCGACAGTCCGGCCACCGTGCCGGAACCCCCTCACAGGCAACAGACCGGGCGGGGGCCGCGGGGTACAGAAGCACAAGAACACTTTGGATTTTTTGACGGGGATTCACATGGTTTTGCATTCTGGGGTCACGCGCCGGCGCTTTGCCGGCCTGCTGGCGGCGTGCGCCGTCGTCGCATCCGGCGCGGCAAGCGCGGCCAACACTACGGCCGCCGAGACCGGCGTTACGGCCGACACCATCCTGCTCGGCCAGTCCGCCGCGCTGACCGGCTCCACCGCGGTACTCGGCAAGCAGATGAACTCGGGCGCGCGGCTTTATTTCGACTACATCAACCAGCAAGGCGGCGTGTTCGGCCGCAAGATCGAACTCAAGGCGCTGGACGATGCCTACGAGCCGGACGATGCCATCAAGAACACCAAAAAGCTGATCGAGGAAGACCGCGTCTTCGCGCTGTTCGGCTACGTGGGCACGCCGACCAGCCAGGCCGCCGTGCCACTGGCCAACCAGGCGCGCGTGCCGTTCTTCGCCCCGTTCACGGGCGCCCAGTCGCTGCGCGACCCGCGCAGCCGCTACGTCTTCCACGTGCGCGCCGGCTACGACGAGGAAACTTCCGCCATCGTGCGCCAGATCCGCACCACGGGCCTGAAGCGCGTGGCCGTGGTCTATAACGACGACGCCTACGGCAAGGCCGGCATCGCCGGGGTGGAGCAGGCGATCAAGTCGCTCCCGGCCGACAGCGGCGTGAAGCTGGTCGCCCAGGAGTCGGTGATCCGCAACACGGTGGAGATCGGCGACGCGATGCAGGGCGCCATGAAGGCCAGCCCGGACGCCATCGTGCTGATCAGCGCCTACCGCACCGTGGGCGCGTTCGTGAAGGAAGCGCTGCGGCGCGGCTACAGCGGCCAGTTCTATAACGTGTCCTTCGTCGGCACCCAGGCGCTGGCCAAGGAAGTGGGCCCGCTGGGCAGCGGCGTGATCATCTCGCAGGTGATGCCGCACCCGGGCAACGCCACGCTGCCGGTGGTGCGCGAGTACCTGCGCCTGCTGCAGGCGTCCGGCAAGCAGAACGACTTCGACTACGCCAGTATCGAGGGCTTCATCGCCGCCAAGGCGTTCGTGGAAGGGCTGCGCCGCACCGGGCGCGAGGTCACGCGCGAGAAGTTCATCACCGCCGTGGAAAGCATGCGCAACGTGGATCTGGGCGGCTTCATCGTCCAGTACGGGCCAGAGAACCACGTGGGATCGAAATTCGTCGAAATGACGATCATCAACTCGCGCGGCGTGGTGATTCGCTGACGCACCTGGGGCGCCCCTCCTGGGGCGGAGGGGCCCCGTTCAAGCCATATCGTTCAGATGGCACGCCGAGAAGCGTAGCGGCGCGATCTCCTTCAGCATCGGCTGTTCCTCCCGGCAGCGCGGCATCGCGTGCGGGCAGCGCGGGTGGAAGTGGCAGCCCAGCGGCGGGTTCAGCGGCGACGGGATCTCGCCCCGGATCGCCACATAGGTCTTCTTGCCCACTTCCAGCTTGGGCGCCTCGGCCAGCAGCGCCTGCGTGTACGGGTGGTTCGGCGCTGCGAACACGTCCTCGGTGGGCGCCGACTCCACCACCCTCCCCAGATACATGATCACCACGCGGTCGCTGATGTGCTTGACCACGCCCAGGTCATGGCTGATGAACAGGTAGGTCAGGTTCAGGTCTTCCCGCAGGCGCATGAACAGGTTCAGGACCTGGGCCTGGATCGAGACATCGAGCGCCGCCACCGATTCGTCGCAGACCAGGAATTCCGGCTTCACGGCCAAGGCCCGGGCGATGCCGATGCGCGCCCGCTGTCCGCCCGAGAACTGGTGCGGGAAGCGGCGCAGCACGGTGGGATCCATGCCCACGCGTACGAGCATGTCTTCCACATAGGCCTTCTGGGCGCCCTTCTCGACCATGCCGTGCACCACGGGTGCCTCGCCGACGATATCGAGCACGCGCAGCCGGGGGTTCAGGGACGCGTACGGGTCCTGGAAGATCATCTGGATGGCGAGCTGCTTCTCGCGGCGCTTGTCCGGCGGCAGGCGGTCCAGATCCACGCCGCGCCAGAACCGTTCGCCCTCGGTCAGCGTATGGAGCCCCACGGCCATCCGGCCCAGCGTGGACTTGCCGCAGCCCGACTCGCCCACCAGCCCGACCACCTCGCCCGCGCGGATCGCCAGGTCCACGCGATCTACGGCATGCACCACCTCCACGCGCTGCTTCGCGCCGAAGACATTGGCGAGCTTGGCCGCCACGTCGAGCGTCTTGACGAAGCGCTTGGACACCGCGCGCAACTCCAGCAGCGGCGCGGGAGGCGTCGCGGGCTCGGTCGGCGTGATGTTGGCGGCACTCGCCGGAGTATCGATCACGGACTGGCTCATGCGGCCTCCTGCTGGGCAAGTACCGGGTGGAAGCAGCGCAGCTCCCGGCCGTCTGGCGAGGTGCCGAGCGGCGGTTCGGTCTTGCAGATGTCGGTCGCGTAGGGGCAGCGCTCGCGGAACGAGCAGCCGCCGGGCAGATTCAGCAGCGATGGCGTCATCCCCGGAATCTGCCGCAGCGGCGTGCCGCGCGGGTTGCGCGACGGCGCCGAGCCGATCAGCCCGTGCGTGTACGGGTGCTCGGGATGCTCCAGCACCTGGCGCACATCGCCCGATTCCACGATCTTGCCGGCGTACATCACGCAGACCTTGTCCGCGAGCCCGGCCACCACGGACAGGTCGTGCGTGATCCAGATCAGCGCGGTGCCCGATTCCCGGCACAGCGACTGCATCTCATAGAGGATCTGGCCCTGGATGGTCACGTCCAGCGCCGTGGTCGGCTCATCGGCAATGATCAGGTCCGGCTTGTTGAGCAGCGCGATGGCAATCGCCACGCGCTGGCGCATGCCGCCCGAGAACTGGTGCGGGTAGGCGGTCAGGCGCTCGTCCGGCGAGGGAATGCCGACCCGGGCCAGCGCGTTGCGCGCCCGCTCGCGGGCGGCCGGCTTGCTGACGTTGTCGTGCGCGCGCACGGCCTCGATCATCTGGGTGTCGATGCGCAGGACCGGGTTCAGCGTCATCATCGGGTCCTGGAAAATCATTGCGATGCGGTTACCGCGCACGTCGCGCTGCTGGGCGGGGGTGAGCGCGCGGAGGTCGCGCGTCACGCCGTCGCGGCTGGTCAGCGCGATCCGGCCGTCGACGACTTTGCCGGGCGCATCGATCAGGCCCATGATCGAATAGCCGGTCATCGACTTGCCCGAGCCAGACTCCCCGACCAGGCCCATGATCTCGCCGCGGTTGACCGAGAACGACACGTCGTCCACGGCCTTGGCCACGCCGGCGCGCGTGAAAAACTGCGTTTTCAGGTGTTCGACCACCAGGGTAGGTTGGCTCATGCGCGCTCCTGGGCGGTCATTGCGTTTGCAGGCGCGGGTTCAGCACGTCGCGCAACTGGTCGGCCACGAGGTTCATCGACACGATGGTCACCACCAGCGCGATCCCCGGGAAGAAGCTGATCCAGTACTTGCCGGACAGCATGTACTGCTGGCCGTTCGAAATCAGCGAGCCGAGCGACGGCTCCGTGACCGGCACGCCGAGCCCGAGGAACGACAGCGTGGCCTCCAGCGTGATGGCCGATGCCACCTGCAGCGCGGCGATCACGATCAGCGGCGGCAGGCAGTTCGGCAGCAGGTGGCGGAACATGATGCGCCCCGGCGGCAGGCCCAAGCAGGTGGCGGCCTCGATGTACTCCTTGCGCCGCTCCACCAGCGCCGCGCTGCGGGTGGTGCGCGCGTAGTAGGCCCATTGCACCGCCACCAGGGCGATAACGATGTTGCCGAGGCCCGGCCGCAGGAAGGCCAGCAGGATCAGCGCCAGCAGAATCGGCGGAAACGAAAGCTGGAGATCGGCCACGCGCATGATCAGCGCCTCGATGCGGCCACCGAGGAAGCCGGCCAGCAGGCCGAGCGTCGCCCCCAGCAGCAGCGCGATCACCGTGCTGAGCACCCCCACGCCGATGCTGATGCGCAGGCCGTACATTACGGCGGAGAGGATGTCGCGCCCCTGCTCGTCCGAGCCCAGCAGGAAGGTCAGGCCGCTGCCGGCCTGTTCGCCCGGGGCCATCCGTGCGTCGAGCACGTCCAGCGTGGCCAGGTCGTACGGATTCTGCGGCGCCAGCCATGGCGCGAAGATCGCAATCAGGATGATGAGGCCGAGCGTCACCAGCCCCAGCACGGCCAGCTTGCTCTCCAGGAACTGCCGGGCGAAGCGGCGGAACGGCGTCTGCTCCTTCGCCGGCACGGCCGGGATCGCGACTTCCTTGGTTGGGTTCGGTACGGTGCTCGCGCTCATGGCTCAGCCCTTGTTGTCGGCAATGCGCACGCGCGGATCGAGCATGCTGTAGACGATGTCCACCACGAGGTTGATCAGGATGAACAGCGTCACGATCACCATCAGGTAGGCCACGATCACCGGGCGGTCCAGCAACTGGATCGAGTCGATGATGAGCTTGCCCATGCCGGGCCAGGCGAAGATCGACTCGGTCACGATGGCGAACGCGATGATCGAGCCGAACTGGAGCGCGATCACGGTCACGATCGGGATCAGAATATTCTTAAGAACGTGCACCCCGACGATGCGGGAGTTCGACAAGCCCTTGGCCCGGGCGAACTTCACGTAGTCCTGCAGCATGGCCTCCTGCGTGCCGGCGCGCGTGAGCCGGATCACCATGGCGATGTTCAGCAGCGACAGCGTGACCGCCGGCAGGATCAGGTGGCGGATGCCGTCCACGGTCAGGAAGCTGAGCGGGATGCCCAGCACCCGCACGGTCTCGCCCCGGCCATTCGACGGCAGCCAGCCAAGCTGCACCGCGAACACCATGATCAGCATCAGGCCGACCCAGAACGTGGGCAGCGAGAAGCCCAGGATCGATATCGTCATGATCGACTTGCCGGCCACGCCGGTGGGCCGGAGCCCAGCCCAGAGACCTAGCGGAATGCCGAGAACGATGGCCAGCAGGATGGCCGTGACGGCCAGTTCCATGGTCGCCGGCATGCGCTCGAAGATCAGCTTCAATGCGGGCGTGCCATGGGCGAACGACGTGCCGAGGTTGCCGTGCAGGGCGTTCTGCAGAAAGATCCAGTACTGTTCCCAGAGCGGCTTGTCCAGCCCGAGCGCGGCGATGGTGCGCTTGATGTCCTCCTGGTCCGCCTGCGGACTGATGAGGATGTCGACCGGGTTGCCGATCGCAAAAACGCCAAGAAAGACGAGCAGCGACATGACGAGGAGCACGACCACGCTCTGCATCAGGCGCCGGATGATGAAAACCAGCATGGTGGAGACACTATCCTTTCGCCGGCAACGGTCCCCAGGTCAGGGACCGTTGCACGACGGCATCCGCTGCTAGCTTAGTGCAGCCGATTGACCCCAGCCGACTTATTGTGGCTTGAAGTTATGCGCATAAGTGCGCTCGTCGGTACGCGGCACGTAGGTGATGCCCTTCTGCGTGGCCCACGTGGTGACTTGCTGGTGGATCGGGATGATGCCGCCGTCGTTGATGGCGATGGCCGTGGCTTCCTGCAGCAGCTTCGATCGTTCAGCGTCTTCCACCGTGGCCAGCGCCTTCTCTAGTACGACGTCCATTTTTGGATTGCAGTACTCGCCCCAGTTGGTCGTGCCGAAGCCCTTCTTCGAGTCCTCGCAGGCGAGCAGCGCACGCAGCGGCGAGCTGACCTCGCCGGTCTGGGCGCCCCATCCGAGCAGGCCGAACGACCACTCGTGCTTGATACCCTTCGACGAATAGGTGGCCATCGGCATGCCTTCCACCTTGGTGGCGATGCCAATCCGCGTCAGGTTCTGGGCGATGGTCTGGGCAATCTTCTCATCGTTCACGTAACGGTTGTTCGGCGTGTGCAGCGTGACGCCGAAGCCGTTGGGGTAGCCCGCCTCCGCGAGCAGCTTCTTGGCGCCTTCGGGATCGTATTTCACCGTCTTCAGGGCCGGGTTGTAGCCGAACAGCGTGGGCGGCACGAGGTTGTTGGTCGGCTCGGAAAGCCCTTCCATCAGCCGGTCCTTGATGCCCTGCCGGTTGATGGCCATGCTGATGGCGTTCCGCACGCGCGCATCCTTGAGCGGATTCTTATCCATCGGCTGGCCGTCCTTGGTGGTGACGTACGGCGACTTGTCGCGCTTGGCATCGAAAAACAGGTAGATCACGCGGTGCGAGATCTTGCTGAAGAACGACAGCTTCGGGTCCTGGCGCACCTTGGGCAGGTCCGGCGTCGGCACGTTCTCGATGGCCTGCACGTCACCGGACAGCAGCGCGGCGAGGCGCGTGGCCGGGTTCGGGATGAAGCGCAGCGTGACCTTGTCCCAGGCCGGCTTCGGGCCCCAGTAGTCGGGGTTCTTGACCAGTTCGACCCGGTCGTCGCGGGCGTAGCTCACGAACTTGAACGGCCCGGTGCCGACCATGCCCTTGCCCTGCGCGAAGTCGTCGGACGTCAGGCCCTGCGTGGCCTTCTTCTGCACCATGAAGATCGACGTCAGGTCGTTCAACATCAACGGATACGGCTGGTTGGTGGTCAGCTGGAGCGTGTACTTATCGATCACCTTCTTGTTGATGATCGCCTTGGTATAGACGTCGAACTTGCCCGGGCTGTTCAGGATCGTGGCGGGGCGGTCGAGCGACCAGACCACGTCCTCGGTCGTCAGCTCGGTGCCGTCATGCCACTTCACGCCCTTGCGGATCTTGAATTCCCACGTGAGGTTGTTCACGAGCTTCCAGGACTCGGCCAGGCCCGGAATGATGCGGCTGTCCGGGTCGAGCTTCACCAGGGAGTCGAACACGTGTTCGGACACGTTGATGTTCGAGAACAGGTTATAGAAATGCGGATCCATCGAGGTCGGCGGCGAACTCATGGCGATCTTCAGGTCGACCGCCTGGGCGGGCGCGGCCAGGCCGAGGCCGAGGGCGCTCGCCAGCAGCACGGCGGCGGCGGTATTCCCGACCCTCTTGCTCATGGCGATCTTGACCTTGTTGACAGTGCGAAGGGACATCGCGCGTTTCTCCCTGTGGGAAGTCTGAAATGACAATAAGGAGCAGTCGTCGCCTGCGCAATAAGAAATCGCCGCATTTTGGTGCGGTCCATTCTGCATCGCGGATCCGGGCGCGACCGGCCAGGCACTTCAAGCATGAACTGTTCCAGCAGTGGAACGGCAGCGCCATGCGGGGAAACCCACCCGGCGAGGGGTGCGCGGGCGCGCGAGGTGCTGTGCTGCAGTGCGCCAAGTCGGGGCGCCAAGGTCCGTCTTTGGCGCTTTGCAGGCAGACAGGTATGATCGGGGTATCCCACTGCCCGGTACGGCACCATGAAGCTCATCCCAGAAATCCTCCAGGCGCAAGCCGAAATCCGCACCCTCCGCCGCGACATCCACGCCCATCCCGAACTCTGCTTCGAAGAACAGCGCACCGCTGATCTGGTCGCAAAAAGCTTGGAATCGTGGGGCATCGAGGTCCATCGCGGGCTTGGCACGACGGGGCTCGTCGGCGTGATCCGCAACGGCAACAGCGGCCGTTCGATTGGCCTGCGTGCCGACATGGACGCACTGCCACTGCAGGAAGCCAATACCTTCGGCCATCGCTCGCAGCACGACGGCAAGATGCACGCTTGCGGCCATGACGGCCATACGGCGATGCTGCTTGGCGCGGCGCGCTACCTCGCCGAGCACCGTAATTTCGACGGTACCGTCAACCTGATCTTCCAGCCGGCCGAAGAGGGCGGCGGCGGCGCGCGCGAGATGATCAAGGACGGGCTGTTCAAGCGTTTTCCGTGCGATGCCGTCTTCGGCATGCACAACTGGCCGGGCATGCCGGTGGGCTCGTTCGGCACCACGGCCGGGCCGCTGATGGCATCGAGCAATGAATTCCGCATCGTCGTGAAGGGCAAGGGCGCCCACGCGGCCATGCCGCACAACGGCTTCGACCCAGTCTTCACCGGCACGCAGATCGTCTCGGCGCTGCAGGGCATCATCACGCGCAACAAGCGGCCGATCGACACGGCCGTGATCTCCGTGACCCAGTTCCACGCCGGCGATGCCACCAACATCGTGCCGGATCAGGCATGGATCGGCGGCACGGTGCGGACGTTCACGGTGCCGGTGCTCGACCTGATCGAGCGGCGCATGGAAGAGGTGTCGCGCGCGGTGGCGTCGGCGTTCGACTGCACCATCGAATTCGAATTCCGCCGCAACTACCCGCCGACGATCAACAGCGCCGCCGAGGCGGAGTTCGCGGTGGGCGTGGCCAGCGAGGTGGTGGGCGCGGACCATGTGGACGGCAACGTCGAGCCGACCATGGGCGCCGAGGACTTCTCGTTCATGCTCCAGGAAAAGCCGGGCTGCTACCTGTTCATCGGCAATGGCGAGGGCACGCACCGCGAGGCCGGCCACGGCATGGGACCGTGCATGCTGCACAACCCCAGCTACGACTTCAACGACGAGCTGCTGCCGGTGGGCTCGACGTTCTTCGTGAAACTCGTGGAGAAGTGGCTCGCTGCCGCCTAAGTTTGGCGTTGATTGCGGGCAGCTTTTCAGAATCCGCTCATAGGAAAGGCCGGCGATGACGCATACGCTGTTGGACGACAACACGGCGGAAGGCTTCGCCCGGGTGGCGCTGGACAACATCGTCCGTCCCTATCCGTACAAGCTCGACCACCTGATGGCGCGTGCCGGCGATCTCACCGAGCCGGCGGTGGCGCATCCGGTCTTCTATGGCAGCTACGACTGGCATTCGTCGGTCCATATGCATTGGCTGCTGGTGCGACTGCTGGCGACGCGCCCGGACCTGCCGATCGCGCCGCAGATCCGGCAGACGCTCGACGCGCAACTACGGCCTGAGGCATTGGCGACGGAGTTGGCGTACTTCGAGCGTCCGGGCTCGCGGACGTTCGAGCGCCCGTACGGCTGGGCGTGGGTGCTGCGGCTTCAGTCGGAATTGACGCTGCTGGGCGCAGACGACCCACAGGCAGCGCAATGGGCAGCAGCTTGTGCGCCCCTGGCCGACCACCTCGCGCTGCGTCTGATCGAATCCATCGAAATCGCCGATTTCCCGGTGCGGACCGGTACCCATTTCAACAGCGCGTTTGCGCTGGTGATGGCGCTGCATTTCGCGCGGAGCACGCAGCACCTTGCGCTGCGCAAGGCCATTGTCCGGCGCGCGCACCGCTGGTTCGGACATGATCAACGGTATCCCGCCCGCTACGAGCCGGGCGGCGACGAGTTCCTGTCAGGTGGATTGATCGAAGCGGTCCTGATGCAGCAGGTGAC
Organism: Cupriavidus sp. 10L43_2; assembly: GCF_056395265.1. Taxonomy (NCBI): domain Bacteria; kingdom Pseudomonadati; phylum Pseudomonadota; class Betaproteobacteria; order Burkholderiales; family Burkholderiaceae; genus Cupriavidus; species Cupriavidus sp. 10L43_2. The sequence continues at coordinate 1,612 of NZ_JBFTJE010000021.1, read as the reverse complement.
CGACGACGACTGCTCGTTCGGGGACTGGTGGGAGATGTTCTCGCCAGGGCAGGCCGAGTTGGCGACCTGGCTGACGCCGGTGACGGTGGCGGATCGCACGGACCCGAAGATGTCGCACCTGGACGGCCTGAACCTGTCCCGTGCATGGTGCTGGCGGCTGCTGGGGCCCGCCCTGCCCCCGACGCTCCAGCCGCTGGCTGTGCGGGCGTGGTCCGATCACCTCGAGGCGTCACTGCCGCAGGCGGTGGGCGGCCACTACGTCGCCACCCATTGGCTGGCGACGTTCGCCCTGCTCGCGCTCGAGGACACGGCGCCAAGCCAGGCCTCCGCCTGCTCAATCGACCAGGACTAGCCCCCGGTCAATCGAGGACGATGTCCCCGTACCAGGACTCCGCGCGGCTCTTGGTATTGTCGGTATCGGTCATCAGCCCCACGGCGATGACCTTGCCGGGATCGGTCCCGAACGCCTTGCGGTAGTCCGCGCGCAGATCGCGCTCATGGCAGCGCCAGCTATTGGCGTGGCGCGTGCCCGAATCGACCACGATCATGCGGACGCGATCCGTATGGGGGTTGTTCAACACCGCGCCGGCGGGACGGCGACCGCCCCAGATGTACATCAGCGTGGCGTAAGGCATCTCACGGCCCGTGGTGATGCGGGCCATTTCGTACATGAGCTGGTCGCGCAGCGACAGCTTGGCCGTATCGCCATCAAAGGCGACGAAGATGCGCAAAGGCGCGTCTTCCCGCTGGCCCATCGCGTTGTCGGCGCTACGGATCACGTCGCGCGTCTTCCACATCCAGCGAAGCATGCCGGGGTCGCGCTGCGTCAGTGGCACATAGAGCCCCGATGCGGAACTGTCGGCCTGGGCATGCAGCACCAGGCGCTGATCCACTTCGGTCAGCGTGTAGCGTGTGGGGGTCTTGTTGCGGTTGATCGTCCACGGCTGCCAGCCCGCAGGAAGATTGGCGAGCGACGCGGACGCTGAAAATGGAGGAAGTTCGGGCAATGCCACGGGCGCGGCAGCACTGCCTTCGCCCTCGCCATCGGGGTCGCCGCCAGCCTCAGCATCGGCATTCCGCTGCGTGGCCAGCACGGTCGCGATATTCGCCGCCTCCAGCGCATCGACGTGAACAGCCGACTTCATGCCGGCTTTAGCCGCGAATGTCTTGCAATCCACTTCGGCCACTGGGACCATTTTCGTCGGATCGAAGGGAGGATTTCCCCCGCTCGATGCACATCCCGCCAACAACAACACGCCTGCCATGCTGGCAAGCGCGGGCCATAACTTCGTGGCCGCCATGTAACCCCCTAAACCCAATTTCTCGTCGCTGCTTCGCGCCTAGACCCGGCGCTTGTAGGAAACATAACAGAACGAAATCCGCGCCGGAATACTCCGGTACCCTGAATACAACAGCGATACGACGCTGAAATGACGAGGGCTTCGCGGCGCGAACGAAATCGTCGCCGCAAAAGCAAAACCCCCAGCCTTTATGGGGCTGGGGGTTCTGGGTATAAGAGCCTGGCGATGACCTACTTTCACACGGGTAGTCCGCACTATCATCGGCGCAAAGTCGTTTCACGGTCCTGTTCGGGATGGGAAGGGGTGGTGGT
>NZ_JBFTJE010000020.1:0-134723 GCF_056395265.1 Cupriavidus sp. 10L43_2 | reverse complement strand
CACGCGCAGCGGGTGACGCACGTAGGTGGCCGGGGTGGCGATGGCCACCAGCGGCAGCACCACGTCGCACTTGCGGATGTTGTACTCGATCCACTCCTTGTTGATGGTGATGTCACCTTCGAAGAAGTGCATGCGCGGATGGCTCACCAGGTCGCCGAGGCGGTCTGAGGCCATGTCCATGCCGTAGACCTCCCAGTCGGTGGTCTCCAGGATGCGGCGCGTGAGGTGATGGCCGATGAAGCCGTTGACACCAAGAATCAGGACCTTTTTCATCGGTTTTCCTCTCTGGACTGTGCAGTTGCGATGATGGATTGAAGGGCAGAAACGGTAACCGGCGCGGCGTGATCGGCGGAGGCGCCTTCCAGCAGCGTACGGATATGCAGCATGCCGCCGTCGCCGCAGACGGCGACGATGCGGTCATCGATCACGCGCAGCCCCTTGGGCTGCAGCGGGACCGATGGCAGGGCAGGGATACGGCGCGCGGCGGCCACGATCAGGCGATGGCCGTCCAGCTCGGTGAACGCGCCCGGGTAGGGCGGCGCCACCGCGCGAATCAGGTTGTAGACGGCGGAGGCCGGCTGGTGCCAGTCGATGCGACCGTCCTCGGGCTTGCGGCCCGAGAAGTAGCTGCCATCGGCCAGCCGATTGGGACGCTTGGGCGTATGGCCGCTCATCATGGCCGGCAGGGCGCGCCAGAGCGTCTGCTCGGCGGCGACGGTGACTTTCTCGAAGACCTCGCCGGCGGTGTCGTCGGGCAGGATCGGCACGGCGGTCTGGTCGACGATATAGCCGGCGTCCGGCTTGGCTTCCATCGCGTGCAGCGTGGCGCCGGTCTCGGTCTCGCCGTGGATCACCGCCCAGTTCACCGGCACGCGGCCGCGATACTTCGGCAGCAGCGAGCCATGCATGTTGAATGCGCCCTGCGGCGCGATGGCCAGCACCTCGGCCGGAATCATCGCCCGGTAGTAGAACGAGAAGATGACATCGGGCCGGGCGGCGCGCACGGCCTCGGCCAGTGCCGGGTCGGTCGGATCTTCGCCGTGCAGGAAGGGGATGCCCAGCTCCACGGCGGTATCGGCCACGCGGCGGAACCAGATGTTCTCGTCGGGCCGGTCACGATGGGTGATCACCAACGCCACGTCCACGCCCCGCGCGTGCAGCACGCGCAGGCAGCGGTCGCCAACGTTGTGGTAGGCGAAGACTACCGCGCGCACGATTCCTCCACGGCGGTCTGGTCCGCCGGCGTCCGGAGCGGGTCACGCTCGAGCACGGCCTGGATGCGGTAGCGCGGGCGGTCGCGCACTTCCTGGTAGATCCGGCCCACGTATTCGCCAAGCAGGCCGATGCCGAACAGCATGATGCCGACCAGGAAGAAGTTCAGGGCGAACAGGGTGAACACCCCCTGCACTTCCGAGCCGAGCAGGAAGCGCCGAATCAGCAGCACGACGAACAGGCCCGCCGAGGAGATCGACAGCAGCGTGCCAATCGCCGAGAACCACTGCAGCGGCACGATCGAGAAGCCGGTAACGAGGTCGAAGTTGAGGCGGATCAGCTGGTAGAGCGAATACTTCGACTCCCCCGCGAAACGCTGCTCGTGGCCGACCTCGATCTCGACCGGATTGGACGAGAACGTGTACGCCAGCGCCGGGATGAAGGTGTTCACCTCGCGGCAGGCGTTGATCGTGTCGATGATGTTGCGGTCATAGGCGCGCAGCATGCAGCCCTGGTCCGTCATCTTGATCTTGGTGATGCGCTCGCGCAGCTGGTTCATCGCGCGCGACGCATAGCGCCGGAACGCCGTGTCGTTGCGCTGGCGGCGAATCGTGCCCACGTAGTCATGGCCCTCGCGCATGGCGGCCACCAGGCGCGGGATTTCCTCGGGCGGGTTCTGCAGGTCCGCGTCCAGCGTGATGACGATGCGCCCGCGCGTGTGCTCGAACCCGGCCAGGATGGCCATGTGCTGGCCAAAGTTGCCGTTGAACAGCACCACGCGCGTGACGTCCGGACGCTTGTGGAACTGCGCTGCCAGGATCTGCGGGGAGCGGTCATGGCTGCCGTCATTGATGAAGATCAGCTCGTACGACTCGCCCATGGCATCCATCGCCGGGTAAAGGCGGTCGAACAGCGCCTGCAGGCCATCCTCCTCGTTGTAGACGGGGACGACGACCGAGACCTCGACGGGGCTTAGAGAGAAAGGCGTTTGCATGTTTCGCTGAGAGTTGCGCATACCCGCTCCACGTCGGTGGCATGCATGGCAGGAAACAGCGGCAGCGTGACGATGCCGCGTCCGATGCGCTCGGCGTGGGGCAGCATGCCTTCGCGCCAGCCGAGTGAGCGGTAGTGGGTAAACAGGTGGATGGGCGGATAGTGGACACCCGTGCCGATGCCTTGCTCGCGCAGCGCCTCCATCACGTGGCGGCGCGCTTCCGCCGGGCCGCCGCGCAGGCGGTCCGTGGGCAGCACCACCTGGAACATGTGCCAGTTGGTGGTGGCGCCGGCGGGGTCCAGCGGCAGCGGCAGCTCGATGCCGAGATCGGCCAGCCCCGTGTCGGCGGCGCAGCGGAAGTAGGTCTCGGCCAGCGCGGCGCGCTTGGCGGTGATGGCGTCCAGCTTCGGCAGCTGCGCCAGCCCGATGGCGGCGTTGACGTCGGTCAGGTTGAACTTGCCGCCGGGTTCTTCCACGTCCATGCCGTCCATGCCGGTGCGGATCACGCCTTGCAGGCGCAGGCGCTCGGCACGCAGGGCTTCCTCGGGCGAGTTCAGCACGAGGCAGCCGCCTTCGATGGTGGTGATGTTCTTGTTCGCCTGGAAGCTGAAGCTGGCCAGGTCGCCGAACGCGCCGATGCGCTGGCCGCGCCAGCGGGAATCGATGGCCTGGGCGGCGTCCTCGATCACGCGCAGCTGGTGCTTGTCCGCGATGGCGTAGAGCCGGTCCATGTCCACGGGCAGGCCGGACAGGTAGACCGGCATGATCGCCCGCGTGCGCGGCGTGATGGCGGCCTCGACGGCGTCCAGGTCGAGGTTGCGGGTGCGCGGGTCGATATCGACGAACACCGGGCGGGCGCCCACGGCGAGGACCACGTTGGCCGTGGCCACCCAGGTGGTCGGCGTGGTGATGACTTCGTCGCCCGGGCCGATATTGGCCACGCGCAGCGCGATCTCCATCGTGGCGGAGCCGTTGGCGAACGTCCGCACCGGCCGGCCGCCGAACACATCGGACAGCGCCGCTTCAAACGCCTGCATCTTCGGGCCGGAAGTGATCCATCCGGAAGCAAGCACCTTGCCGACCTCGGCAATGGTCTCGGTGTCGATCTCGGGCCGCACGAACGGCAGGAAGGGCTGGGCTGCGGTAACGGTCATGGTTCTTTGTGGGGCACGGGGGCTCAGGCGCGTACGCTCAGGATCGTGCAATCAGGAAGACTCCGGCCAGTATCAGCAGGATGCCGGCTACGCGCAAGGGACCAATCATCTCGCCGAACAGCCACCACGCCGCCAGCGCGTTGACCACGTAGCCCAGCGACAGCATGGGGTAGGCGATGGACACGTCCACGCGCGACAGCCCGACGATCCACACCGCCACGCTGACCACGTACAGCGTCAGGCCGCCGATCACCGGCCATTGCGTCAGCACGCGGAACGCGGTGGTGAACAGCGTGGCGCGGTCCAGCGTGATGGCGCCCACGGCATTGGTGCCGGCCTTGAGCAGCAACTGCGCGGCGGCGTTGAGCATCACGCCGGTCAGGATGAAAGCGAAAGTCGAAAGCGTCATGACGCGGGCTTGGGTTCCGGAGTGCCTGCCGGTGCCGGGGCACCGGACGGCGGAAAGTTGCTGACCACGACGCGCCGGCTATCGCGCGCCACCACATGCATCGGGACCTGCCGTGCCGACAGCTCGTCGTAGAGGCTCGGGTCCATGATGCCCAGCGCGGGCTGGCCGTCGCGCCAGCGCGCGATGAACTGGTCCAGTGTGGGAATCCACTGGTCCGGGGCCTGCTGCACGCCAAATTCAAGCTCATCGGGCTCCTCCACCATCGTCAGCGGATGTCCCAGGTAGAACGGCAGGGTATGGTCGAGTACCCGCACGCCGTACAGGGGCATATCGTCTTTCAGCACGGCACGGATGGCGGGCACCAGATCCACACCGGACGCCCGCCGGCCCATCACTTCATGGCCCATCAGGCCGATGGTGCAGGTCAGGAACATCGCCAGCGCACACGCCGTGATGCTGGGGAACAGGCCCCTTGACTGCAACAGCTTGCGCGCCAGTATCGTGCCGCCCAAGAGTACGGCAAACGCGACGCCCGTGTACACGGCAAACGTGCGGAAGACCTCGTTTGGATTGGCCGGGCGATGCAGCGTGGCCACATACGGCGTGGCCAGCAGGCCCACCACGGCCAGCGCCATCAGCGCGTTGACCTGGCGTTGCCAGGAGCGCTCGGTGATGTCGTCCAGCGCCACGCCGGCCAGCATCGCCAGCGCGGGGAAGATCGGCACGATGTAACCGGGCAGCTTGGAGCCGGACATGCTGAAGAAGACGAAAATCGCCACGGCCCAGATCAGTGCCATCAGCGCGGGCTGGAACGGCTTGCCGCCGGCCCCGCGCGCGGCCCCGGCGCGCTCGCGCACGGCGGTCCACATGCGCGGCGTCAGGCCCAGCCACGGCAGGAAGCCCAGCAGCAGCAGCGGCACGAAGTAGAACGGCGTGCCCTTGCGCGCATGCACGGTGGACGTATAGCGGTCCCAGTGCTCGTGGATAAAGAAGAAATGGGGGAATTCGGGGTTGCGCGAGGAAATCAGCCAGAACCACGGCACCGTGACGATCAGCATGACGACGATGCCGGACACCAGATGCAGGCGCCGCCACAGCGCCAGATCGCGCGTGATCAGCGAGTAAACCACGAGGGCCAGGCCCGGCAGCGCGATGCCGACCAAACCCTTGGTCAGGATGGCGACGCCCATGGCGACCCAGCAGGCCAGCATCCAGCCGCGCCGGGCGGCGGGCGTGGCGTCCGGATGCTGGGCAAGCATCATGCAGGCCAGCACGCACGCGAGCGCGCCGGACAGCGTCATGTCGAGGGCGTTGAAGTGGCCGGCGATGCTCCACATCGGCGCCGCCAGCAGGGCCAGCCCGGCCAGCAGGCCGGCACGCGCGCCGAACCAGCGCGTGGCGGCGAGCACCGTAACGCCCAGCCCGAGGATGCCCGAGAGCGCCACGCACAGCCGCGCCTGCCAGTCGCCCACGCCGAAAGCCTCGTAGGCCAGCGTGGTGACCCACATATGGAACGGGGGCTTCTCGAAGTACTTCAGGGCGTTGTAGTGGATGGTCACCCAGTCGCCGCTGGCGAACATCTCGCGCGAGATTTCCGCGTAGCGGCCTTCGTCCGGCTTCAGCAGGTGCCGGAAGTCGAGCGTGCCGAACCAGACCAGCAGGATTGCGATGACGACCAGGGCAATCATGCCGACGGGTAGCCCGGCATAGCGCGAGGGCGTGGAACTACGCATAACTCTCCTGAAATGGCCGGCGAACCGGAAGCGATGTGGTCCCGGTTGTGCAGCAGACACCACACAACGCCGCAGGGCCGGATTCGGTGGACACGCATTCCCCGCCGCGGTGAGAACCTCGCGGAAGGGCAGGGGTTCCCCTGGAACGACCGGCCATGGCCGATTGGCTCCCCCGTCCGGTCGCCAAATTGGCGCGCAATGTTAGCACGACGCGCCGGTGCCGCCGCCGGCCAGGATTCCCCATGTGCCGGATTCGCGTAATACTGGCGGCTGCACCGCGCCACGATCAGTCCCGGCAGGCCGGTTTGTCGAATCCTCAGGAAACTACGATGAAAACGGCCCTGATGTCCGGTCTCTGTTTCAGCCTGCTCGCAGTGGCGAATGGAGCACATTCACAGGCATCGGAGCCGGCTGCCGAAATCGCCCAGATCGCTCAGACCGCCCCGGCCGCCCCGGCCGCCCCGGCCGCCCCGGCCGCCGACGCCGCGCCCGTCGCCGGCATGTCCCCCGTGCCCATGCCGGCCGGTGCAGCCTTGTGCGACGCCCCGTGGTTCCGCTCCGGCTCCCGCGTGCAGATGGAAGGCGACGGCGAGATGCCGATGTCGATCACCATGACGCTGCGCGAGGTGATGCGCACGGCGCGCGGCTGCAGCGCCCAGCTCGAAGTGCGCTCCAAGTCGGCGCTGTCGGCGCTGATGGGCCCCCCGGTGGTGATGGACCAGGTGCACGAGATCAATATCGACCGCAGCAGCGCCACCATGCGCACGCGCATCGACAGCCGCAACGCGGTGATCAACGCCCGGGCCCGATATGCGCGGATGTTCGGCGAGGCGTCGTTTACGGGTAGCGGCGTTTTCAACTATGCCGGCGTGGAGATCAAGGAGGGGGCGATGCTCGAGGGCGAGACCTTCCAGTCGAGCGTCTCGCTGAAGATCTATCCGCTCGGCGCCGACGAGGTGGTGGGCACGATGCAGGCCCTGCATGCGTCGATCATCGTCGGCTCCCGCATGGTGGGGCGACGCCAGATGATCAATACCGTGATGGGACGCAAGGAGTGCATGCCCATCACTTATGAGAAGCGCACCTCGCTGGGCCCGTTGATGGTGGGCGACGAGATCCTGCAGCTGGAGCCGAGCGTGCTGCACGTCACCGACTGGTACTGCCCGATGGAGGCCTTCGTACTGCGCACCGAAGTCCGCCAGAACAACAAGGTCCAGCGCGTGGACGTGACCGGGCTGGAAATGCTGGACCCCGAGGCCCCGGCGGAGCGCTGACACCCGCATCCGGCCAATAAAAAACCCCCCAATGTCTTGGGGGGTCTGTTTCCGCACGGGAAGATCCGTGACCGGCCAGCGGCCAATCAGTTGCCCTGCGTGGGCTTCTTGGTGGTCTTCTTGGTCTTGTCCTTCTTCGGCTGGCCCGACTGATCCACCAGATCCGCACGGGTGCTCTTGTTCGCGCCCTGGCTGTACGGGTCGAACTTGTCGCCGGACTTCGCACCCTGGCTGTAGGTGTCGAATTTCTCGCCGGACTTCGCGCCTTGCGAGTACGGGTCGAACTGCTTCTTGTCCTGTGCGATGGCCGCCACGGAGGCGGTAGCCAGGCCCAGCGCAACTGCGGTGGCGATGATCTTGTTCATGGGATCTCCTGAGTGGTGCCGCCTTCCGGCGGTTCGCGTTGTGCGGGCTTACCGGCCAGTAAACAGCATGTCAGCCCGCTCGGGCCAGTGTGTCCAAGGCCGGTGAAGCCGTCAACTCAGGGGTTTTCCGGGGGCGGCAGCCGCGTGCCGCCCCGAGATGGATGCCGAAAAGTGCTTATTCGGTCACGGCGTCAGAGGGGTGCTTCCAGGCCTGTGTGACCTCGGCGGAGGGCGCCAGCGCGAGGTTGGTGCCACGCGTGCCAATCGGCTGCTGGAACCAGCGCTTTTGCAGCGCGACGACGTCCGGCGTGGCGAAGGTGCCCGCCAGCGCCTGATCGACCAGCCGCTTCCACTCCGGGTCCGCCTTGGACATCATCAGCGCGTTCTGCTCCACCGACAGCGCCGGGCCGACAATCACGAACTGCGACGGATCCTTCGACTTGGCGCGCAGCCCGGCCAGCAGCACATCGTCCATGACGAAGGCCTGGGCGCGGCCCGTCTCCAGCAGCAGGAACGACTCGCCATGATCCTTGGCGTAGACGTCCCGATAGCCATAGTCGGCCTTCAGGCGTCGCACGTGGCGGTCGCCGGTGGAGCCGGCGCTGGTCACCACGGTCTTGCCACGCAGATCCTCGAGCGACTTGATACCCGAATCGGCCCGTACCAGCATCCGCACCGTGGATACATAGTGCGAAACGCTGAACGCCACCTGCTTCTGGCGCTCCAGCGTATTGGTATTGGGCGCGCAATCGAGGTCGACCAGCCCATTGACGACGGCCGGAATGCGGTTCTGCGGCGTCAGCGGCAGCCAGCGCACCTTGATCTCCTTCAACCCGGCCTTGACGCGGGCGGCCTCGGCGGCACGCAGGCAGAGATCCACCGCATACCCGGCCGGCTGGCCCTTGTCGTCGGCAAACGAGAACGGCAACGCCGATTCCCGATAGCCGAGCGTAATCGTGCCCGTCTCGCGAATCTTGTTGAGAACCGGGCTATCGGCATGGGCGAGAGCAGGCGCCACTACCCCGGCGAGCAGGGCAGCAGCGGCAATCAGGCGTTGCAGGGACGAAAACGAGGCAAACGGCGACATGGGATCCGAGGGTGCTGACGAAAGCGGCAAGGGTATACCCCGGGCCTGCGGCGCAGGAAGGATATTCTCGTCATAAGCAAATGCCCGGTTTTGGGGAACGGGCCGCGCTAGGTCAACCGGGAGCCGTCATAGGCCATCAGCGCCCAGACCACGGCAAAGGGGAGCGCGCACAGGATGCGGGTCCGCATTCGGGCGCGCCTGGCAAGCAGGGACCAGAGGGCGAGGGTGCTGGTGGTCCAGAGTGAGATGCTTGATATCAGATAATTCTGCTGGGATCGATAAGCCCACATCGAAGCGGCTGGGCCTTCCTCTCCAAAGGGGTATTCATGAGGGACAGTCCATGCGTCCCAGATATCTGCAGGCATAATAACGACGATGAAGGCGAGAATGATGCCAGCGATTATTTTAATAACGAACCTGTAATTCCATGTCTTTTGCATAATACATAAACTCCTCATTTCGATGCGCCGGGCAGTTCCTTCGAGATCCAGAAGTTCGATGATTTCCCGTGGCGTCGGCGTCGTGCCAAGAAGCCGATAGGGTTGAACCAGCAGACGTTCTACCCGCGCATTGTCTGAGAGGTCTATCAGACGCGCCCAAGAATTGGGCATGGTTTGACTTTCATCGTGGCCGGCGCGCCATCCCACCTATCCTTGTTACATCCGTAACCTTTGACCCCCATCCGTCCCTGCACCAACAAGGTACAATCCCGCACCTTTGTATCGTTCTCATAACAAATGGGCACCCGTCCTTCTCGTTTGGCGTGCATTGACGCGCTGAAGGCGGTCAGCTCACAGCTGATCGTGTTGCACCATCTGGCCTTCTACGGGCCGATGTCCGATGCCGCGCACGCCCTTGCCCCGGGGCTGATTGGCTGGCTGGCCGACTATGCGCGCATTGCCGTGCAGGTCTTTCTTGTTGTCAGTGGTTTCCTGGCCGCGCGCAGCCTGGCGCCGGGCGGGATTCTGACGGCCGCGAATCCGCTGGGGACCATCTGGCGCCGTTATCAGAAGCTGGTGGTGCCGTTTGCCGTTGCCATTCTCGTGGCGATTGCCGGGGCTGCGCTGGCGCGCACCTGGATGACGCATGACTCCATTCCGGCCGCCCCGCACTTGGCGCAGTTCGTCGCGCATCTGCTCCTGCTGCACAACATTCTCGATGTGGACGCGCTGTCCGCCGGCGTCTGGTATATCGCCATCGACCTGCAACTGTTCGCCTTGCTCGTGATGGTGCTGTGGATGGCGCGCGCGGCGCCGCGTCGGCGCCTGCCGTGGGGCATGGCGCTGGTGGGTGCGCTGGCCGTGGCGTCGCTGTTCTGGTTCAACCGCGACGCCAGCTGGGATATCTGGGCGATCTATTTCTTTGGTGCCTATGGCATGGGCACGCTGGCCTACTGGGTGTCGAACCCGGGGCGCTCGCCGATGGCGCTGATCCTGCTGGCCTCGCTGGGCGTGGCGGCGCTGGTGGTGGACTTCCGGCTGCGCATCGCGGTGGCGCTGGCCACGGCGCTGCTGCTGGCCATCTCCCGGCGCGGGGACTGGCTGGAGCGCTGGCCCGGCGGCCGTCTGGCGGATCTCTCGGCCTATTTCGGCAAGATTTCCTATTCGGTCTTCCTGGTCCACTTTCCGGTTTGCCTGGTGGTCAATGCGGCGGTCTCGCACCTGGCGCCGGGGCAGCCCGTGCTCAACGCACTGGGCATGGGGGCCGCCTGGGTCGCCAGCAATCTGGCCGGGGCGGTGTTCCATCGCTATGTGGAATCGGTCGATGTCCTCCATGTGTTGCGCGAGGCGATCTGGCCGGCGCGTGACAAGTCGGTCACTTCCGAGGCCTGATCTGGCCTTAGCGCCTTAGCGCTCTCAGCTGTATGTCGGCACCAGCGCCTTGCGGGCGGCCGGGTCCTCGATGACCCGGCGCCAGTCCGCGGGCGCCCCGTGCGACATCCCTCCCACGGGCACCATGCCCGACACCTTGCCGGACGGCAGCACGCACCGCACGCGCGGCCCGGGTGCCCGCTGGGCCTCGCCGGCCTGCGCCGACACCGTCACGCAGGAGGCGGGCAGCGGGCTGGCCGATGTCCCCGCGGCATGCGCCGCCACAGGCGCCAACACGCTGAGGGATGCGGCGACTGCCGCTAAGGCGGATAGTAGTTTCATGATGTTCTCCATGCTGTGGCTGGCCCCGTCTGGGGCGCGATGCAGCCAGTATGGAAAATGCCTGTCGACCTCGACATAGCCGAAGTCCTAAATTGACCCCATCGCCCTGATGGTGCCCACCGCCTCGCCTTGGCGCGGGCAACGCACTGCCACGGTGCGTTCGGCGCAACACCTACCGTAACAACCCCACTTGGGCGATGGCACGAACGTTGCCTAGTATGGAGATACAAACCTGACCATTTGGTCAGGATTCCAGATACCGGGGCATCCGGGGAAGAGGCTGTCATGTCCGATCACATCGTCCTGACCTCGCACGCGCGCCGCGACAAGCCGGCCGAGCCGATCCACTGGGGCGCCCCCACGGCGGCCGAGCGGGGACCGGTCATCGCCAGCCTCACGGACCTCACGCGCCGCAACGTGATCGGCACCCACGCCGGGGCCTATGCGATCTATCGCGCGCTGGCGGTGGCCTCGGGCAGCCTGCAGCGCGCGCATCGGCCGGACCTGACCGACACGGCGCCGGCCGAGTCCATCGGGCCCCATGCCCAGTGGGGCGATCCGGACAAGATCGTCTCGCTCGACCCCTGGGGCCACCTCGTCTCCACCGTCTTCGCAGACCGCATCGCCGCCGGCGTGGACATCCGCCCGACCATCGCCGTCACGCGCGCCCATATCAATATGCCGGAGCTGACGGCGGCCATCGCCGCTGGCCGGCTGGTGCCCGATGGCGAGATCCTCTATCCCAATGGCGATGTGCGCGTGACCAAGGCCGCCGTGGACCCGGTCTGGTACCTGCCGGGCCTGGCGCGGCGCTTCAATATCAAGGAAAGCATCCTGCGGCGCAGCCTGTTCGAGCAGACCGGCGGCATGTTCCCGGAACTCGTCACGCGGCCCGACCTCAAGGTCTTCCTCCCCCCCATCGGTGGCATGACGCTCTATTTCTTCGGCGATGTGGCCAAGCTGGGCCAGCCGGAGACCCGCGTGGCCTGCCGCGTGCACGACGAATGCAATGGCTCGGACGTGTTCGGCTCCGACATCTGCACGTGCCGGCCCTATCTGGCGCACGGCATCGAGGTCTGTATCGAGATGGCGCAGCAGGGCGGCGTAGGCCTGGTGGTCTATAACCGAAAGGAGGGCCGCGCGTTGGGCGAGGTGACCAAGTTCCTGGTCTACAACGCGCGCAAGCGCCAGGTGGGCGGCGACCGCGCCGAAACCTACTTCGCGCGGACCGAATGCGTGGCGGGCGTGCAGGACATGCGGTTCCAGGAACTGATGCCCGACGTCTTCCACTGGCTGGGCATCCGGCGGATCGACCGCTGGGCGTCCATGAGCAATATGAAACATGGCGCGCTGACCGCGCAGGGCATCGAGGTGGTGGAGCAGGTGGCCATTCCCGAGGCGCTGATCCCGGCCGACGCGCGCGTGGAAATCGATGCAAAGGTGGCGGCGGGGTACTTCACGCGGTACACGCCGCCGGACGCCGACGAACTCGCCCTGGCAAAGGGCAGGGGGTTGAACGAATGAACCAGCATTCCGAAGGAGGGCAGGACGCACGGATCGATGGCGATGGCAGCGGCTGGCACACCCCGGTGCCGCCGGACCATCCCGCCTCGGCGCTGTTGAGCGCGGAGGCTGTGCGCAGCCGGTGCGCCATTGTGACGGAATACGTGGCGGCGGGCGACTCTGCGCTCTTTACTTGGCATCCAGACCGGGTGCACGCCGTGGCGGACTACGTGGCGGCCACCATCCGGCGCCGCTACCGCGACCTCAAGGTGCCGTATCACAGCCGCTGGCGCCATTTCGAGAGCGGCGGTCCGGGCGAGGAAAAGCTCGACCGCTGGCAGATCCTGTGCGAGCGGGCGGGCATGTCCGGCGCCRATCATTGCGAGGAACGCGCGCGCATCGGCATCGACCTGGTCATCCCGAGCGTGCTGCTCGATGCCGGTGCCGGCGCTGACTGGCGCTACCGCGATCCGGCCAGCGACCTGATGCTGACCCGCTCCGAGGGGCTCGGCGTGGCCAGCTTCGATCTCTTCGCGCGCGGCGGCTTCTCCGCCGAGCATGGCGACCCCTTGCGTGCCGATGGCGAGCGGCTGGCGCGCATGGACGCCTCGACCATCGCCACCGCTTTCCAGGTGGCCGCGCACAACCCGCTGGTGGGGCTGGAAGGCCGCGCCGGCCTGCTGCGCCGGCTGGGGGAGGTGGTGCAAGCCACCCCGGCCGTCTTCGGCACGCCGGCCCGGCTCGGCAATCTGTACGACTACTTCGCCAAACATGCCGTCGATGGCCGCATCGAGGCCAGCTTCGTGCTGCGCACGCTGCTGGTGGCGCTCGGGCCGGTCTGGCCGGGCCGCGTGCAGCTCGATGGCATCTCGCTGGGCGACTGCTGGCACCATGAAGCCGCGCCCGACGGGCTGGTGCCGTTTCACAAGCTCACCCAGTGGCTGACCTATTCGCTGCTGGAGCCGCTCGAGGACGCCGGCCTCATCGTCACCGGGCTGGACGCCCTGACCGGCCTGCCCGAGTACCGCAACGGCGGCCTGCTGTTCGATTTCGAGCTGATGGTGCCGCGCAACCCCGATTTCGCGGCGGGCACGCACACGGTGGATGAGCCGGTGATCGTGGAATGGCGCGCGCTGACCGTGACCGGGCTCGACCTCGTGGCCGAAGGGGTGCGGCAGGCGCTGGGCGTCACCCAGGAGGATTTTCCGCTGGCGCGGGTGCTGGAGGGCGGCACCTGGGCCGCGGGCCGGCGCATTGCCGCGCAGCGCAGGCCGGGCGGCACGCCCCCTTTCGCGATCCAGAGCGACGGCACGGTGTTCTGACGAGAGCCTTTTACCACCCACGTTTTTGCAGGCAGCCGGGCGCGGCGGGCCAGTGGCCCGTCGTGCCTGATGAAACCAGCGAGTCGACCCAAGGAGCGCACCATGAATGACCTGTCCGCCGTGCCTACGGCCGCGCAAGCCATTGCCGATACAGAGACGTCGCCGTCAGCCATGGTGATGGTGGTCAATCACCCGCTGGTGCAGCACAAGGTCACGCTCGCGCGCAGCGAGGAAACGACTACCGATAACTTCCGCCGCCTGGTGCGCGAGATCAGCCAGCTGCTGACCTACGAGGCCACGCGCGACCTGGCGATGGAGACCATCGCCATCAAGACGCCGATCGCGCCGATGGTGTCGCCGGTGCTGTCGGGCAAGAAGCTCTGTCTGGTGTCGATCCTGCGCGCTGGCAACGGCTTCCTGGACGGCATGCTCGACCTCCTGCCCGCCGCGCGCGTCGGCCATATCGGGCTCTACCGCGACCCCGAGACGCTGGAGCCCATCGAGTACTACTTCAAGATGCCGGAAGACATCCACGAGCGCATGGTGATCGTGGTGGACCCGATGCTGGCCACGGGCAACTCCGCCATCGCGGCACTGAACCGGCTCAAGGAGGCCGGCGTGACGACCATGAAGTATGTCTGCCTGATTGCCTCCCGCCCGGGGCTCCAGGCGCTGCGCGCGGCGCACCCGGACGTGGCGATCGTCACGGCGGCCATCGACGAGCAGCTCAACGAGCACGGCTACATCGTGCCGGGCCTCGGCGACGCCGGCGACCGGCTCTACGGCACGAAGTAATGGACGCGCTGGTCGCGCCCGCCGCCCGCGAAGCGGCGGGCCGCATTCGACAGGAGAACGAGGCGCTGATCCTGCGCGCGGCGGAATACGTGTTCGCCCGCGCGGGTTTCGCCGGGGCGACGATGGCCGACATCGCCCTGCGCGCGGGCGTGCCGAAGTCGAACCTGCACTACTACTTCCGCACCAAGCAGGCGCTGTACCGCGCGGTGCTGGCCCATACGCTGCAACTGTGGCTGTCCGAGACCGACATCATCAGCGTCGACTATCCGCCCGAGGTGGCGCTGGAGCATTACATCCGCGCCAAGATGCGGCTCTCCGCCAGCCACCCGGACGCCTCGCGCGTGTTTGCCAACGAGCTGCTCCATGGCGCGCCCGAGATCGGCGGGGTGCTGCGTGAGGCACTTCGTGAGTTGGTGGCGCGCAAGTCGGGGGTGATCCGCGCCTGGATCGCCGGCGGGCAGATGGCGGCGGTGGACCCGCAGCATCTGTTCTTCACGATCTGGGCCGCCACGCAGACCTATGCCGACTTCGAAACCCAGATCTGTGCCGTGCTGGGCGTGAAGCGGCTGGACGCCCAGGACTTCCAGCAGGCCACCGAGCATCTGGTGGCCTTGCTGTTGCGCGGCTGCGGGCTCGAGCCAGCGTCCGCCCGCGCGCATGGCATGGCCTGAGGCCGATGCTGGACCAGAAAAAAAGAATTCCAACGCAGTACTCGATCACGCGCAACGACGCGAAAGGGGAGTGAAGTCATGCCTATTGAAAGCTATCGCCGCACCTGGCTGAAAGTGGCGGCGGCGGGGGCCGCGCTGGCGGGTATCGTGGCCCTCGGCGCCACGCCGCTGGCCCATGCCCAGACAAAGGTGAAGGTGGCCGCGGTGTACACGGTGCCGGTGGAGCAGCAGTGGGTCTCGCGTATCCACAAGGCGCTGAACGAGGCCAAGGCGCGCGGCGAGATCGACTATGTGTTCTCGGAAAGCGTGTCGAATGCCGACTACGAGCGCGTGCTGCGCCAGTACGCGGAGCAGGGCTCGGGGCTGATCGTGGGCGAATCGTTCGCCGTGGAGGCCGCCGCGCGCAAGGTCGCCAAGGACTACCCGAAGGTCGGCTTCCTGATGGGCTCCTCGGGCAAGCCGCAGGCGCCGAATTTCTCGGTGTTCGACAACTACATCCAGGAACCGTCCTATCTGACCGGCATGATCGCGGGCGGCATGACCAAGACCAACCACATCGGCATGGTCGGCGGCTATGCGATTCCCGAGGTGAACCGGCTGATGCACGCCTTCATGGAAGGCGCGCGCGAGGTGAACCCGAAGGTGAAGTTCACGGTGAGCTTCATCGGCTCCTGGTTCGATCCGCCCAAGGCCAAGGAAGCGGCCTTCGCCATGATCGACAAGGGCGCGGACGTGCTCTACGCCGAGCGCTTCGGCGTTTCCGACGCGGCCAAGGAGCGCGGCAAGCTGGCCATCGGCAACGTGATCAACACCCAGCCGCAATACCCGGCCACGGTGGTGGCCTCGGCGCTGTGGAACATGGAGCCGACGATTGGCGCCGCGCTGGCCAAGGTCAAGGCCGGCCAGTTCAAGAACGAGGACTACGGCCAGTATTCCCTGATGAAGGTCAAGGGCGCCGAGCTGGCGCCGCTGGGCACCTTCGAGGGCAAGGTGCCGGCTGACGTGATGACCAAGGTCAAGGCCAAGGAGCGCGCCATCCTCGATGGCAAGTTCACGGTCAAGGTGGTGGAAACGGAGCCGAAGTCCACGCCGTAAGGTTGGTTTTACTCCCCTCTCCCGCGTGCGGGAGAGGGGAGAACACCCACGAACATTGAAATGGCATCGCCTCCCGTCCTCCGTCTTTCCCATATCACCAAGCGTTTCGGCCCGCTGACCGCCAACGACGACATTTCGCTCGATCTCCAGCGTGGCGAGGTGCTCGCCCTGCTCGGCGAGAACGGCGCCGGCAAGAGCACGCTGGTCAATATCCTGTTCGGCCACTACGTTGCCGATGCCGGCAGCGTCGAGGTCGATGGCGCGACGCTGCCGCCCGGCAACCCGCGCGCAGCGCTGGCGGCTGGCGTGGGCATGGTCCACCAGCACTTCACGCTGGCCGACAACCTCACCGTGCTCGACAACATCCTGATCGGCACCGAGCCGCTCTGGCGCTGGCGCCAGCAGCGCGCCGCCGCGCTCGGGCGCGTTCAGGCCATCGCCCAGCGCTTCGGCCTTGCCGTCCAGCCCAACGCGCGGGTCGGCGCGCTGTCCGTGGGCGAGCGCCAGCGCGTGGAAATCGTCAAGGCGCTGTATCGCGGCGCCCGGGTGCTGATTCTCGATGAACCCACAGCCGTGCTGACGCCCCAGGAGGTGGACAGCCTGTTCACCACGCTGGCGCAATTGATCGCCGAAGGGCTGTCGGTCATTTTCATCAGCCATAAGCTCGATGAAGTGCTGCGTGTATCACATCGCGTGGCGGTGCTGCGCGGCGGCAAGCTGGTGGCGATGCGCGCGGTCGGCGAGACCAGCAAGCAGGAGTTGGCCGAACTGATGGTGGGACGGCGTGTGGAGATGCCGCGGCGCGTGGCCGTCGAGACGCCTGGGGAACTGGTCGCCACCCTGCGCCGCGCCAATGTGGCGGCGGCCGAGGGCCGCGTGGCACTGCACGATGTCACGCTGGCGCTCCATGCGGGCGAGATCGTCGGCATCGCCGGCGTGTCCGGCAACGGGCAGGTGACGCTGGCCGAGCTGATGAGCGGCATGCTCGCGCCATCGTCCGGCACGGTGACCGTGGAAGGCATCGACCTGCCGGCCGTGCCTCGGCGCTGGATTGCCGCCGGCGTGGCGCGCGTGCCCGAGGATCGCCATGCTGAAGGCGCCGTGGGCGACCTGGCCGTGTGGGAGAACGCGATTGCCGAGCAACTGGGCAACCCGGCGTTCGTGCGCGGCGGGGTGATCCGCAGCGGACCGGCGCGGCGCTTTGCGGCGGCGCTGGCCAAGAAATTCGATGTGCGCGGCGGCGGCATCGACGCCCCCACGCGCACGCTCTCCGGCGGCAATATGCAGAAGCTGATTTTGGGGCGCGCGCTGTCGGTACGCGGCGCGCAGACGCCTCGGCTGGTCATCGCCAGCCAGCCCACCTGGGGGCTGGACATCGGCGCGGTGGCCTACGTCCATCGCCAGTTGCTGGAAGCGGCGGCGGCCGGGGCCGCCGTGCTGCTGATTTCCGAGGATCTCGACGAACTGCTGTCGCTGGCCGACCGCATCGCCGTGATCCATGGCGGACGGCTGACGCCGGCCCGCGCGGCGTCCGGCTGGACGCTCGGCACGCTGGGTCTGGCCATGGCCGGCGCGGACCACGCCGCAACGCACGGGGAGGTGGCCCATGCGGCTTGAAGCACGCACCACGGTCTCGCGCACCGCGCTGGTGGCCGCGCCGTTCGGGGCCATCGTCGCCACACTTGGTTTTTGTGCCGTATTGGTCGCCTGGGCCGGCGCGCCGGTCGGCAAGGCGTATTGGCTGTTGCTCGAAGGCGGCTTCGGCTCGCGCTTCGCGTGGTCGGAAACGCTGACCCGCGCCACGCCGCTGATGCTGACCGGGCTGGCTGTGGCGGTGGCGTTCCGCACGCGGCTGTTCAATATCGGCGCGGAAGGGCAGTTGTACCTGGGCGCGCTGGCGGCGGTGGCCGTGGGCGGGCAGGTGGATGGGGCTGCCGTGCCTTGGGCGGCTTCGCTCCCGAACGGGCTGCTGTTCGGCCTGATGGTGGCGGCCGGCATGCTGGCCGGCGGGTTGCTGCTGCTGGTGCCGGCACTGCTGAAGCTGCGGCTGGGGGTGGACGAGGTGGTCACCACGCTGCTGCTGAACTTTATCGTCCTGCTGGGCGTGTCGATGATGCTGGATGGACCGATGAAGGACCCGCTGGCGATGGGCTGGCCGCAGTCCGTCGCGCTGGTGCCGGAACTCGAACTGTCGCGGCTGCTGGAGCGTTCGCGCGTGCATAGCGGGCTGCTGATCGCCGTGGCGCTGGCCGTGATCCTGTGGGCGGTCAACCGCTTCACGGTGTTCGGCCTGCAGATGCGTGCGGTGGGCGCCAACGCGCGCGCGGCGGCTTTCGCGGGCATGCCAGTGACGCGCGTGACCCTGCTGGCGGCGATGCTGTCCGGCGCGCTGGCAGGGCTGGCCGGCGTGGTGGAGGTGGCGGGGCGCACCGGCTACCTGACCCTCGACATCTCGCCCGGCTACGGCTACGCCGGGGTGGTCATCGCCATGCTGGCTGGGCTGCATCCGATCGGCGTGATCGCCGCGTCGGTGTTCGTGGCGGGCGTGCTGGTGGGCGCGGACGGCATGAGCCGCGCCGTGGGCGTGCCGAATGCCATCGCCGACGTGATCGTCGCCGTGGCGCTGCTGACCATGCTGGTAGTCACGATGCTGACGCGCTACCGCGTGCGGCTCGACCGCATCGGGAGGGCCGCCTGATGGAACTGCTCGATATCGTGAGCGCGGCGCCGTTCTGGGTCGCCGTGCTGCGCGTGGCCACGCCGCTGATCTTCGGCACGCTGGGCGTGCTGCTGTGCGAGCGCGCCGGGGTGCTCAACCTCGGCATCGAAGGGATCATGGTGGCCGGCGCCTTCTCCGGCTGGCTGGCGGTCTACCTCGGCGCGCCGCTCTGGGGCGGCGTGGCGGTGGCGGCGGGCGTGGGGCTGGCCTTCGGGCTGTTGCACGGCTGGCTGACCGTGTCGATGGCGCTGTCCCAGCACGTCGCGGGGCTGGGCGTGACGATGCTGGCCACCAGCGTGTCTTACTACGCCTACCGGCTGAACTTCGCGCAGGTGTCGTCGCCGCCGACGATCACCCCGTTCGCGCCGATGACCTGGTGGGCGCAGGTACCCGTCATCGGTCCTGTGATGGCCGCCGAGACAGCCCTGACGCTGCTGGCGCTGTGCATGGCGCCGCTGATCGGCTGGCTGCTCTATCGCACGCCGCTGGGGCTGGCCCTGCGCATGGTCGGCGAGAATCCGGCGGCGGCGGAGGGACAGGGTATCCGCGTGGCGGCCGTGCGGATCGGTGCGATCATGGCCGGCTCGGCGCTGATGGCCGTGGGCGGCGCCTTCCTGACGCTCTCCGCCTTCAACGCGTTCTTCTTCAATATGATCAACGGGCGCGGCTGGATCTGCGTGGCGCTGGTGGTCTTTGCCTCGTGGCGGCCGGGCCGGGCGCTGCTCGGCGCGGTGCTGTTCGCCGCGTTCGACGCCCTGCAACTGCGTCTGCAACAGGGCGGGGCGAGCCTGCCGGGGCTGCCGCCGCTGCCGTACCAGGTGTACCTGATGCTGCCCTATGTGCTGTCGATCCTGGCGCTGGTGCTGGTGGCGCGCCGCGCGGCCTATCCGCAGGCGCTGATGAAGCCGTACCGCAAGGGCGAGCGCTGATCCGGTCCCATCGCCCCCTATATATAAGAGAGAGATTCCACATGTTCGACCTGATCCTGCGCCGCTGCAGCCTGCCCGATGGCCGTACCGACATCGACATCGGCATCGCCAACGGCAAGATCGCCGCCGTGGAGCCGCGCCTGGCCGCCACGGCGGGCGAGGAGATCGACGCCGCCGGCCAGCTCGTCACGCCGCCGTTCGTCGACGCGCACTTCCACATGGATTCGACTTTGTCCTATGGGCTGCCGCGCGTGAACCAGTCCGGCACGCTGCTCGAGGGCATCGCCCTGTGGGGCGAACTGAAGCCGCTGCTGACGCAGGAGGCCATCGTGGAGCGCGCGCTGGCCTATTGCGACTGGGCCGTGGCCAAGGGGCTGCTGGCCATCCGCTCGCACGTGGATGTCTGCGATCCGCGCCTGCTGGCCACCGAGGCGCTGCTGCACGTGCGCGAGCGCGTAAAGCCCTACCTCGACCTGCAACTGGTGGCCTTTCCGCAGGACGGCGTGCTGCGGGCGCCCGGCGCGCTGGACAACCTGCGCCGCGCGCTGGACATGGGCGTGGACGTGGTCGGCGGCATTCCGCACTTCGAGCGCACCATGGCGGACGGGGCGGCGTCCGTAAAGCTGCTGTGCGAGGAAGCCGCCGCGCGCGGCCTGCGCGTGGATATGCATTGCGACGAGAGCGACGACCCGATGTCGCGCCATATCGAGACGCTGGCCAGCGAGTCCGTGCGGCTTGGGCTGCAGGGGCGCGTCACGGGCTCGCACCTGACGTCGATGCATTCGATGGACAACTATTACGTGTCCAAGCTGCTGCCGCTGATGCGCGAGGCCGGCGTGGCGGCCATCGCCAATCCGCTGATCAACATCACGCTTCAGGGCCGGCACGACACCTACCCGAAGCGGCGCGGCATGACGCGCGTGCCGGAGCTGCTGGCGGCGGGGGTGCCGGTGGCCTTCGGGCACGACTGCGTGATGGATCCGTGGTACGGGCTCGGCACCGGAGACATGCTGGAGGTCGCCCACATGGGCCTGCACGTGGCCCAGATGACCGGGCAGGACGCCATGCGCGCCTGCTTTGCCGCCGTGACCGAGACGCCAGCCAAAATCCTCGGCCTGGACGGCTACGGCCTGGCCCCGGGCTGCCGGGCGGACCTGGTGCTGTTGCAGGCGCGCAATCCGGTGGAGGCCCTCCGCCTGCGCGCCACGCGGCTGGCCGTGCTGCGCGCCGGCAAGGTGGTGGCCCGTACCCCGGCCGCTACCGCCACGCTGACGCTGGACGGCCGGCCATCACAGGTGGACTTCCAGTTGCGCTAAGATTTTTTCGATAGCCTGTTGACAGAGGCTGACCATCGCAGCATAATCTCTTTCTTCGCATCGCCGCAGACATGCAGCGAGACGAAGCCCAGATGGCGGAATTGGTAGACGCACTAGGTTCAGGTCCTAGCGGTGGCAACACTGTGGAGGTTCGAGTCCTCTTCTGGGCACCAATATTTAAATGGCCCCGCGAAAGCGGGGCCATTTCTATTTGTACGGAAGAAAAGGCCCCTCGGGGCCTTTTTCGTTTTCGGCGCTTGTACGATCTCTGCGGGTTTTGGCTTGCGCGGCAGTTCACACAGGCATTCACCATCGCCGGATGTTTGACCTATGCTCAAGTCTGATCGGGCATGGTCAGAAACGCCCGGCAAGGTGGTTGCCATGAGAAAGCTGGCGTTGCGTGAGAGAGAGGAGCGGTCCGGGTGCCATCCCGGATGGAAACCTTGTGCCGCGACAGACTGGGCACATCATCCGTCGCTCCGATGGTGGTTGCTCATGGCGTTGATGGCCGGCGCAGTTGTGGTCCATGCGGAGGAGGCGGACAGTTGGAACGCGCCCGCCGCCGCGTCCGCCCCTGCGCCCGGGCCCACCGGCGAAGGCGCCGCGCCGCCCGAACTCGCCAGCGGGCATCCCAAGTCCCCCGCCCAGCCCGATGCCCTCGCGCCGCCACGCATGGTGGACGGCGATGACGGTCCGGGGCTGCCCCGTCCGCACTACGCTTCGCTGTCCGCGCAATCGCGGCCCGTCGACGACGCGCCGGGCCCCGGCGCCATCGATCGCCAGGTTGAGACCTATCGCGGCGCGCCCCGACCCGCCCGGTTGCACCTCGACGACGTGACCTCCGCCACCGGCTTTGTCGACAGCAGCGTGCGCAGCATGGCGTTGGCAATGAACACGCCACTGTCGCGCAACGCGGAAGGACTGACGCTGCAGTCGCGCGTGGAGATGGCCTATCGCCCCGGCATGTCGCCCGTCGGCAATAACTGGGACACCCCGCCCGGCGAGTCCAGCGCCACCGGCCTGGCCGTCCGCCTCTACGGCTCCCGCCCGACGCGCATCTCCGGCGTCTATCCCTATGTGGAAGCCGACTGGTGGCAGGACAACCGCGCCAAGACCATCAACATCAACGGCACCCGCATCGACACCGACCTGCTGCGCGGACTGCTGTCGTTCAACGTCGGCGCCCAGCGCAATTCCATCACCGGCCTGAAGGTCTGGATGAAGGGGCGCGCCGGTCGTAACCCAGGCGCAACGCTCGGCGCACGGTACCGCTGGTAACCATGCCGATTTTTTTCATCAAACGCTTGCACGAAAGGCGAATTGCGATACAATTGCGGCCTCGCGTGCGGCTGTAGCTCAGTTGGATAGAGTACTTGGCTACGAACCAAGGGGTCGTGGGTTCGAATCCTGCCAGCCGCGCCACTATTTGCAAGGAACACGGGATTGGCGTTTGCCAATCCCGTTTTTCTTTTGTCCTCGGACATCCTCCTGCAGGTCCTCCCGCTATTCGGCTTCCGCCTCGCGAAGCCACCATCCCCCATCCGTTCACACAATCCCGAAATCCTTCACTTCTCGCTGATCTGTCGCGTCGCTACACTGGCCGCTTAGGAAATTTCTCAGGCAGTCTCAGACATCAAGGAGAGAAGCATGAAGGCGCAGACGTGGGCATTCCCGATGGCGATGGCGATGGCGGCGGGGCTGCTGATGGGGCAGGTGGGGGTGGCGTGCGCCGAGGGCGGGACGATCCGGTTCGAGGGGGCCGTCACCGCGCCGACCTGCGACATCCAGCCGCAATCCGGGGAGCGGCCGACACTCCAGTCGCGCTGCCCGGTGCCGGGTGGTGCCGTCGTGCGGACCCTGGCGTTGCCGGCAGCCGGGGAGGGCGAGTCCGTGGGCCGTTATCACCTCAATGTCCGGCCGGCGGATGGCCCCGGCATCCCTGTCGGCACCCCCGCCGGCTATGTCGTGATCGCCACCTACCTGTAGCGCTGGGTTCCCGACCTGGCAGCCCTTGCCGGTATTCGCCCGAAGCGTGTTCGTTTCCCCCCTTAATTGGGTTGCCGGGACATTGACACGGGCGGATCGGCGGGCACATCATTCGTCCGGAAGAGATGCGCCTCCGGGGCGACAAGCGACGCTTTACCCGTCCGTTTGCCCGTCTATCCGGAAGGCCGCCAGTCCAAAGGGAAACGGGGTCATGAATCCTTCCATTCGCAATCTGGCCAGCGTGGTCGCGCTGGCCGTCCTGCTCACCGCATGTTCGTCCACCAACGAACGTGCGACCACCGCCACGGCCGTGGAGCAGCCGCCCTCCGATCAGGCCATGAAGGCCCTGTCCGCGGAGGTGTTCACGTACGGCTATCCACTCGTGCTGATGGACGTGACACGCGAGGTGATGACGGCCCGCACGCCGGCGAACACCTTCGTCCACAAGCGCAACTTCCCGGATGCCATGTTCACCGACGTGGTCAGCCCCAACGCCGATACGCTGTATTCGACGGCCTGGCTGGACCTGTCGAAGGAGCCCGTGATTCTGTCCGTGCCCGATACCGCGGGCCGCTACTACCTGATGCCGCTGATGGATGCGTGGACCAATGTCTTCGCGTCGCCGGGCAAGCGCACCTCGGGCACCAAGCGCGGCGCGTTCGCCATCGTCGGGCCGGACTGGCAGGGCACGCTGCCCAAGGGCGTGAAGGAGATTCGCTCGCCCACCGCCATGGTCTGGCTGATTGGCCGCACGCAGACCAACGGGAAGCAGGACTTCCCGAACGTGCACCGGCTCCAGGACCAGTATCGCCTGATTCCGCTTTCCGCCTGGCAGAAGGGCGCTCGCGTGGCGCCGCCGGCCGCGCCGCCGCGTGCCACGTTGATCGACACCCAGACGCCGCCCGTCGAGCAGGTAGCGGCCATGGACGCGCAGGCGTTCTTCACACGCATGGCCGACTTGCTGGAGGCCAACCCGCCGGCGCCCGAGGATGCGGCGATGGTCGGGAAAATGCGTCGGATGGGGATCGAGGCCGGCGAGCCGTTCAAGACCACCGTGCTGGAGCCGTCCACGGCGCGCGCCGTGCAGGAAGGCGCCACCGCGGCGCTGGCCGGGATTGCCGCCGAAGCGCGCAAGGGCGCGGCCGGCAGCACCGGCTGGCGCGTGACGCGTGACCTCGGCAGCTACGGCACCGACTACACCAAGCGCGCGGCCATCGCCATGGTGGGCCTGGGCGCGAACCTGCCCGAGGACGCGGTCTATCCCGCCACGCGCGCCGATGCCACGGGCCGGCCGTTCGATGGCGGCAGCCGCTACGTGCTGCATTTCGAGAAAGGGCAGTTGCCGCCGGTGAAGGCGTTCTGGTCGCTCACGCTCTATAACAACAAGCAGACGTTCGTGAACAACGCGATCCAGCGCTACGCGCTCGGCAGCCGCGACCGCCTGCGCTACAACCGCGACGGCTCGCTCGACATCTATATCCAGTACGAGCGCCCCGACGGCGCGCGCGCGACCAACTGGCTGCCGGCGCCGCCCGATGGCTTCAACCTCGTGCTGCGCGCCTACTGGCCGGACCAGGCCATGCTGGAAGGCAAGTGGGCGCCGCCGGCCGTGCAGCGCGTGAACTGACGCGCGAACCGGCGGCCCACCCCCATCAGAACTTGAACTTCACGCCCGCGTAGAACGCGCGCCCCACGCCCGGGTAGAACACCGCGGTGTTGGCGGTGCGTGCGTCGGCCACGGTGCCGAAGTCGCTGATATAGCGCTTGTCGGCCAGGTTGCGGGCATCGAGGAACAGCGTGACGCCGCGCTGGAATTCGTAGCTGGCCTGGATGCCGAACAGCACGTAGGCCGGCACCTTCATCGTGTTGGCGTAATCCACATAGGCGCCGGTCGGCACCCAGTCGATCGTTCCCGCCACCCGCAATCCCGCCACCTGGCTATACGCGAGCGTCGTGCGCAGCACGTGCTTCGGGATGCCGGCGATGCGGTTGTTGCCGTACACCGGGTCGTTGTCGAATCGGAAATCGCTGAAATTCCACAGTTGCGACACGGTGATCTTGTCGCCGGGGCCGGCCACGTTGCGCAGCACGTCGGCGCTGGCGCCCAGCTCCACGCCTTGCAGGATGGTGCGATTGGCGTTGAAGGTGGAAGCCGGTACATCGGGGCTGACCGTGTATTGCAGCAACTGGTCGCGCACGAGGGAGCGGTACACCGTCAGATCCCAGCCGAAGCGGTCCACCTGGCCGCGCGTGCCGGCCTCCAGCGTCCAGCCGCGCTGCGCGGCCAGCGGCACGAACTGGTTGGTCGCGCCGATGGTCTGGTTCAGATCGGAAAAATCCGGGACATCGGCGCTGCGCGTGATGTCGACGAAGGCCTGCACGTCCTTGCGCGGTTCCCAGAGCACGCCGAACTTCGGGTTCACCCCGCTGTAGGTGGCGCCGTCCGACTTGGCCGTGGGGCTGGCGGGCAGGCCGCCGTAGTCCTGGTACTCGCGCCGGTTGCGGTACGCCTTGGCGCCGGCCATCAGCGCCACGGTGGGCACCACGTAGAGCCGGTCTTCCAGATACGCCTCGTAGTTATACGCATCCTGCGCCGCGTTCAGCGTCTGCGCCCCCCGGCTGCCGTTCACGTTCACGTACTGGCGCGCATCGTTGTTGCCGCCGAAGAAGCGCGCGCCCGCGATCAGCTGGTTGCGCATGCCACCCAGCGTGAAATTGCCCGTGTAGCGCGGCGCAAAGCCGTAGGTCCAGTAATCCTGGTCGATGACCTGGAAGATCGGGTGGTACAGGCTCTTGTGGATGACCCAGGTGCTGAAGTCGAGCTGGCCGTTGTCGAGCTTCACGGTCGTCACGTTGGCCAGCCGCTCGGTGCGCGTGTTGCGGGCCTGGTCGCCCGCCAGCGCACTGGCCGAGGCCATGCGCGGGTTGTTCAGCGCGTCGTTCAGGCTCAGGGTGCCGGGCAGCAATTGATCGACGATGTACGCGCCGAAGTAGAAGCGCGTTTCCACGGACGGGCTGAAGCGGTAGCCGAGGTTGGCGTTGAGCTGCTCGTACTGGCCGCGCTCGTGGTTCCGGTAGCCCTCCGAATGGTTCACGGTCAGGTTGGCCAGGAAGTCCCACGCGCCGATCTGGCGCGACACCTGCCCGCTCGCGCGGATCGTGCCGAAGCTGCCGCCGTCCACGCGCGCCATGTTTGGCGCCTCGGCGTTCAGGGCGGTCGGCGTGGTGAAGTTGATCGCGCCGCCCAGCGTGGTGCTGCCGTAGGCGAGGCCGTTGCCGCCCTTGTAGATCTCCGCCGCTGACAGGCCGATCGGATCGATCTGGTAGAAGTCACCGCTGCCATCGGCGAAGTTGGTCGGCACGCCGTCCTGGAGGATGTCGATGCCGCGCGTGTGGAAGCCGCGCGCCACGCCCGAGCCGCGTATCGACAGCCGCAGTTCCTGGCCGTAGCGTTCCTGGACGTAGACGCCGGGTGCATCCTTGAGCACATCCCGCAGATCGCTGGCGTAGGTGTTGGTGTACGACGCCGCGTCGACAAACCCCACCGAGCCCGCCGATTCGAACAGCGACCGGCGCTGCTGGCTGATGCTGGGCGCGGTCAGCGATCCCGCCGCCGGGGCCGTCGCGGTGACGGTGGGCAGCACGTGTTCGGGTGCGGGGTCGGGCGCGCTGGCCGCCTGGCCCAGCGCAGCCGTGGACAAGGCGGCCACGGGCAAGACTGCCGCGCGGCGCCACGGATTGGCTCGATTCATGACTTCCTCTTGGAATTTTTCCCGAGAGGATACGGCCTGGCCTGCGCGCGCACCATGTGACACAAAGACACAGCTACGCGCGCATGAGGCCGGTTTTTCGACCGATTTCTAACCTAGTTCTGATTCATGCCGCCGCCTGACCCAGGTCAGGCGGGCAGCGCCACCGGCTCGGGCAGCGTGACGGACATCAGGCCGTCGAGCCCATCGACGTCATCGCCGAACTCGGCATCCACGATTCGCACATCGACGCCATGGCCGATGCGGCGCACGAACACGTGCAGCAGTTCCGGCACCGGCGCGCTGGCGGAGAACCGCACGCCCTGCGCAGCATTGGCGTCGAAGCGCAGCGCCTGCAGCGTCAGGCCCGTGCGGCGGGCATTGGCGAGCACCCATTCCAGGCTGCCGAAGACATCGGCGGGATCGAGTTCGAGGGCGAGGTCGAGGGTGGGAAGCGGCATGGCAGGCGGTCCGGATGTGATGCGAAAGGTGTCCGGTAAATTTACCAGCGCCGGCGGAAAATGAGCTTCTGATTTTTCTTCGATATGAGTACGGATGAAGAAGAAATCGCTGATTGGAATACAATCACAGGATAATTCTTCTTCTTGAAGCGAATCCGCCATGTCGAACCTTCCCAAGCTCGATGACATCGACCGCCGCATCCTGCGCGAACTGCGCCGCGACGGGCGCATCTCCAATGCGAAGCTGGCCGAGCTGGTTGGCCTGTCCGCCACGCCGTGCTGGAACCGGGTGCGGGCGCTGGAGGAAGCAGGGGTGATCGAGAGTTACGCGGCGCTGCTGAACCAGAAGGCGCTGGGCCTGCCGGACACGGTGCTAATCGAAGTCACGCTGGATCGCCACGACGACGACATGTTCCGCCGCTTTGGCGAGGCGCTGGCCGAACTGCCGGAAGTGCTCGAAGCCCATCTGCTGACGGGCGAGTACGACTATCTGATCAAGGTGGCCGTGGCCGGCACCGAGGGCTACGAGGAATTCCTGCGCCACAAGCTCTACAAGCTGCCCGGCCTGCGGCACAGCCACTCGACCTTCGTGCTGCGCACCCTGAAGCGCGAGCCCTCCGTCCAGCCCTAGTCGCTAGTCATTTTCCGAAAAATCAGCGCGGCGCAGCCAGCCTGCCCAGGCGGGGCGCCAGCGCGGTGGTAATGACGCCGAGGCCGATCAGCGCGAGGCCAATCGAAAGATCCGCGGAAATGCGCTCGTGCCAGGCCACCGCCGAGAGCAGCAGGCCGAGCAGCGGCACGCCGAGCATGGCGATGGAGGTGGCTGCCGGCGGCAGCGCCTGCGTGACATTGAGCACGACGATAAAGGTCAGCGCCGTGGCGAGCGGGCCGGTGTAAAGGATGATCGGCCAGATGTCCGCCATCGCGCCGAGATCTGGCGCGCCATCGCGGAACAGGGCCAGCAACAGCAGCGGCACCGTGGCCACCGCGCATTCCCACGGAATCATGTCCGCGCCGAGCCGCACCGCGCGGTGCGCGCGCAGATGGATGATGCTGACCGACCACGCGAGCGAGGCGCCGAGCAACATGGTCAGCCCCATCACGGTATGCAACTCCCAGTCGCCCAGCGCGGGCGCCACGATCACGGCGATGCCCGCGTAGCTGAACGCCGTGGCCAGCCATTGCAGCCGCGACGGCCGCTCGCCCAGCACCAGCGCGGACAGCGGAATCACCCAGATCGCCGTGGCGTAGGCCACCACCGAGGCCCGCCCCGGCGCCACGTACTGCAAGGCCCAGAGCGCCAGCGCCGTGAAGGCACCCATCTGCAACAACCCCACGCTGATCACCAGCGGCCATTCCTGGCGCGTGGGCAGGCGCAGCCGGCGCAGCGCGCCGAGCACCACCACGCTGATCAGCGCCGCCGAGCCGAAGCGCAGCGCCGCGAACCACAGCGGGCTGACGTGGGCCAGGCCGAGTTTCATCACGGGCCAGTTGCCGCCCCAGATGGCGACGGCCCCGATCAGGGGCAGGAATTTCTTGAGTCCGGCGGCCGGAGCGGCGCCGGCAGGAGCTTGGGCAGACATCGGGAAAGGTTTCCGGAACGGGTGCGGGGTGCTGAAAAGTCTACGTCTGGTTGCGCCGCAGCAATCACCGGATACAACTGCGCTGACTTCCGATTCCAGCATAGAATGCCGTTTTTGCACGAATAGGAAGCGCAACATGCTGGACATCGATCTCGACGCCACAGATATCCGGATCCTGAGCGAATTGCAGCGCGACGGCAGCCTCACCAATGTGGAGCTGGCCAGCCGCGTGAACCTGTCGCCGTCGCCCTGTCTGGCACGGGTGAAGCAACTGGAGAAATCGGGCGTGATCGCGCGCAAGGTCACGCTGCTGGACGCGCGCCGGCTCGGCCTCAAGGTGGTGGTGTTCATCTCGATCACGCTCGACAAGCAGCGCCGCGAGACATTGGACGAGTTCGAACGCCGCATCGCCGCGCTGCCACAGGTGATGGAGTGCTACCTGATGTCGGGCGATGCCGACTACCTGCTGCGGGTGGTGGTGGCCGACGTGGACTCGCTCGAGCGTCTGATCATCGATCAGATCACGCGCATCCCGGGCGTGGCCAGCATCCGCTCCAGCTTCGCGCTGAAGCAGGTGCTGTACAGCACGGCGCTGCCGCTGGGGTAGACATTGATGCGACTGGCATCCTGCTGCAATTTAAGGAAATGCCCATAGAAACAGGAAATGTGACTCGTGAGAATGCGCGGGCGCCCGGGAAGCCTCGCTCACAAGGCGGGGCGGACCGGCCCTTCCTACTTACTCTTCGAGTCCATTCATGCAGGTGCTACCTCCAGTGCAGGCCCGCCGACAGCGCAGGGCTGTCGGCACGCCGTTGTCCGTGATCGCCACGGCTTGTCTCGTTTTTTCCCATTCCTCAATCGCCCAGCAGGTCGTCGCCAACGGCGTTCAGGTTCAGGTCGATGATGGTCGCGCCATCGACACCGGCAGCACGGTCGGGCGGGCAGGCGCCGCGGTCCTGGCCTACGACGGCGGCATCGTCAACATCGTCGATACCAATGGCGCGGTCGCCATCGCCACGCATGGCGGCGGCGCCCATGGGCTGGTGGCGCATGGCGGCGGCGTCATCACCATGCGCGGCGGCGGCATCAGCGCCGAGCAAGGCATGGGCCTGTTTGCCTATGACGACGGCAGCCGCATCGACCTCCACAACGTACAGGTCTTCGCGGGCCAGACCTACGAAGGCGCGCGGGCCGACGACGGTGCGCGCATCGGCATCACGGGCGGCACCATCACGGCCGAAGCCGGCCATGGCGTGATGGCCTTCAGTGGCGGGGCCCGGATCGACGTGCGCGACACCACCATCAACACCAGCGGCGACCATATCAGCGCGGTGGAGGCCAACAGCGAGGCCACCGTCACCATCACGGGCGGCGTGATCAACACCAGCGGGCTGCGCGGCCACGGGCTGGAGGCGATTGGCCTGAGCCACGGCACCCTCGTCGAGGCCACCGGCACGCGCATCCGCACCACCGGCAAGGCGGCGCACGGCGCCCATGCGATGTCCGGCGCCATCAACGTGGCGCAGGCCGATATCGTCACCGGCGGGGAAGGTGCCGCCGGCGTCTGGGTGGAGGGCGTCAACGACCAGCACGACTACGTCAGCACGGCCAATATCCGGGGCGGCACCGTGCAGACGCAGGGTGCGCTCGCACACGGCCTGGGCGCGCTGTCGGGCGGCAAGCTTGAGGCCCGCGATCTGGCCGTGACGACCAAAGGGCAGCGCGCCGCAGGCGCCTTCGCCATGCACGGGGCGCAGGTGGCGCTCACCGGCGGCGCCGTGACCACCGAGGGCGCGGAAGCCTACGGCCTGTTGGCGATCGGCGAGAAACCGGGCACGACCCATCCCGCCACGCTGATCACGCACGATGTCGACATCGCCACGCACGGCGCTGACGCCCATGGCACGGTCCTGGGCGGCGCCGCCAACCTGCACCTGCATCACGGCTCGGTCACGACGCACGGCGCGGGCGCGGCGGCCCTGGTCGCCACGGCCTACGGGCAGGGCACGAGTTCAGCCCTCGTGTCCGACGCGCGGCTCGTGGCCCATCAGGGTGCGGGCATCCTTGTGGAGGGCACCACGCTGGACGCGACGCTGCGGCGCGCGACGGTATCCGGCGGCACGCACGTCATCGAACTGGTGAATGGCAACGCTGCCGCCCCGGCAACGCTGAACCTCGGCCTGGAATCGTCGACGCTGGACGGCGCGGCGCGCATCGAGGCCGGCAGCACCTTCAGCCTGTCTGTGGACCCGCTATCGACCTGGAACACCCAGGGCGATGCCGTGGTCGCCAGCCTCGCCAACAGCGGCATGGTCAACCTCGTCACCGGCACGGCCCCCGGCCACACGCTGACGGTGACGCGTGACTACACCGGCAACGGCGGTACCGTGCGGCTCGCCACGCAGATGGGCGGCGATGGATCGGCCACCGACAAGATCGTGCTCGACGGCGCGCGCGCCTCGGGCGATACCAGCCTGCTGATCCGCCATGCTGGCGGCGAAGGCGCGCAGACCGTGCAAGGCATCCGCCTCGTGGAGACGCGCAACGGCGGCGCCACGGACGCCAGGGCGTTCCGCCTGAACCCCGGCTCGGACGGCTACCGGCAAGGCGTGGGATCGATCGCCGCCGGCGCCTATGACTACCAACTGCTGCGGGGCGGCGAGGGTGGCACGGCCGAAGACTGGTATCTGGTGGCGCAGGTGCGGTCCGACGGGAAGCCTGACGACGTCGATCCGCTGCCGCCGCTGCGGCCGGAGGTCGGCGCCTATCTGAACAACAAGCTCGCCGCCAGCACCCTGCTGTTCCACACCCTGCGCGACCGGGAGGGCGAGCGCACCGCCGCCGGTACCGGCGACGCCAACCGCGCAGGCCGCCACGCCTGGCTGCGCACGGTCGGCGCCACGGCCAGCCGCGACAGCGCGCTGGGCCTGACCGGCAGCGACAACCGCTACCTCGTGCATGGCGGCAGCGATGTGCTCCGCTTGCCGGTGGACAAGGGCAGCATCCATGTGGGGGTGATGGGCGCGTACGGCGGCAGCCGCAACGTGTCGAACAACGGGCCGCTGGCCGCGCACGGCAAGGTCGATGGCGTTAGCGCGGGGGTCTACGGCACCTGGTACGGCAATCGCCACACGGAAACCGGCCCCTACGTGGATGCGTGGGTCATGTATGGCGCCTATGACAATGAGGTCAACGGCGCGGGCCTGCCCTCGGAGCGCTATCGCTCGTCGAACCTCGTCACCTCCATCGAAACTGGCCACGCCTTCCCGCTCCAACGCTCGGCGGACGTGCAGACGTATCTGGAGCCGCAACTGCAGATCCTCTACGCGAACTACTGGGCGGATCGCCATGTCGAGCAGGGCGGCACCGTGGTCAGCCAGCTCTCGGAGAGCAGCATCACCACGCGGCTGGGCCTGCGCCTGCATGGCGATGTCAGCCATCCCGAGACCGCCGGCAGCCCCATCGGCATGATGCGGATGAAACCGTTTGCCGAAATCAACTGGTGGCATGGCCCCGCCACGCAGACCGCGCAGTTCGACTCGCTCGTCGTCCGCGAGGACCTGCCTGCCAACCGTCTCGAAGCCCGGGTCGGCATGCAGGGCGATGTCACGCGGCGCCTGACCGTGTGGGGCAGCATCGGCGTCGAGGCCGGCGCGCAGGACTACACCGCCGGCAAGGCGCAACTGGGCATGCGCTACCGCTGGTAAGCCCCCGCTGAGGCGGGATGGCTGTCCGGCGGGGTCAGAACCCCACCGGATAGCCATCCTTGCGGGAATCCGATGCCGCCGCATAGCCGTGCGGCATTTTCATCGCCATCTGGGCCCCGCCGAAGTCGAGACTGTCGGCGGGCGCCTGCTCCACCTTGTGTCCCATGGCGCGCAGCCCCTCCACGGTGGCGGGCGGGCAATGGGCTTCCACGGCTACCCCCACGTTATCGTCCATCACGCGCCAGCGCGGCGCGTCGCTGGCGGCCTGCGGGTTCTGGCCGAAATCCGCCAGTCGGCTCGTCATCTGCACGTGGCCCTGCGCCTGCATCGACCCACCCATCACGCCGAACGACGCCAGCGGCGCACCGTCGCGCATCAGGAAGCCGGGAATGATGGTGTGGAACGGGCGCTTGCCCGGCGCCACCTGGTTCGGATGGCCGGCTTCCAGGCTGAAGCCCCAGCCCCGGTTATGCAGCGCGATGCCCGTGCCGGGCACCACCACGCCGGACCCGAAGCCTTTGAAGTTCGACTGGATGTACGACACCATCATCCCGTTGCGGTCGGCGGCGGTCAGGTAGACCGTGCCGCCCGTGTGCGGCTTGCCCGGGCCGGGATACGAGGCCTGGTCGGGGCGAATGGCGCGCGCGCGTTCGGCCAGATAGGCGGGATCGAGCAGCGCCTCGGGCGACACCGCGCCGGGCCGGCGCATGGCATCGATATCGCCCACATGGGCTTGCAGGTCGGCGAAGGCGAGCTTCATCGCCTCGATCTGCAGGTGCATGGTGCGGGCGCTATCGAGCCCGGACTCGGCAATATCCCAATGCTCGAGCATGCCCAGCGCCATCAGCGCGCCAATGCCCTGGCCGTTCGGGCCGATTTCATAGAGTTCCAGGTCGCGGTAGGCCATGCGGATCGGCTCGACCCAGTCCGCACGGTGGGCGGCGAGGTCGGCTTCGTCGATGCGGCCCCCGGTGGCGCGGGCGTGATCGGCAATCTTGCGCGCCAGTTCGCCGTGATAGAAGTCCTCCCCGCCGGAGCGGGCGATGCGCGTCAGCGTCTCCGCCTGCCCCGGGCAGATAAAGCGCTCGCCGGGCAGCGGCGCCCGGCCACGCGGGGCGAACGACTCGGCAAAGCCGGGCTCGTTGCGCAGCACCGGCACCTGCGCCTGCCACTGGCGATGGACCGTATGCGAGACCACGTAGCCATTGGTGGCGTACTCGATGGCCGGTTCGAAGAGGTCCTCGAACGGCAGCGAGCCGAAGCGTTCCCACGTGGTGCGCCAGCCCGAGACCGCGCCGGGCACCGTCACGCTGTCCCAGCCGGTGAAGGGCATGCTGCTGTGGCGCGCGAACGATTCTGGCGTCCAGGCGCGCGGCGCGCGGCCGGAGGCGTTGAGGCCGTGCAGCGTCTCGCCGTCCCAGATCAGCGCGAAGGCGTCGCCGCCGATGCCGTTCATGCACGGTTCCACCACGGTCAGGGCGATGGCGGTGGCCAGCGCGGCATCCACGGCATTGCCGCCCCGCGCGAGCATGCGCATCCCGGCGGCGGCGGCCAACGGTTGCGACGTGGCGATCACATTGTCGGCAAGCACCGGCAAGCGGCGCGCCGTGTACGGAAAATCCCAGAAAGCCGTCATATTCAGTCCACCTTGACCTTCGCGGCCTGCGCCACCTTGGCCCAGTCGCGCATTTCCTCGTTGATCATGCGGCCGAACTTGTCCGGCGCCGAATAGACGATCTGCACGCCCTGGGCATCCATCGTGTCGACCAGATCCGGCTGGGCCAGCACGGCCTTGGTGGCGGCGGCCAGTTTCTCGATCACGGCCGGCGGGGTGCCCTTGGGCGCCACCAGGCCGAACAGGTTGTTGGCGCGGAAGTCCTGGATGCCGGCTTCGCCCATAGTCTGCACCTCGGGCAGGGACTTCACGCGCTGGTCGGAGGCCACCGCCAGCAGGCGCAGCTTGCCCGCCTTCACGTGCGGCAGGGCCGAGGGAATGCTGTCGAACATCATCGCCGAGCGGCCCGCCATCAGGTCCGGCAGCGCGAACGAACTGCCCTTATACGGCACGTGCATCACGTCCACCCCCGTGCGCAGCCGGAACAGCTCCGACTCCAGGTGCGACAGCGTGCCCGACCCCTGCGAGGCAAAGTTGTACTGCCCCGGCGACGCCTTCAGGTATTTCACCAGTTCCGGCACGGTCTTCACGGGCAGCGTGGACGGCACCACGAGGATGTGCGGCACATTGCCGATGCCGGCGATCGGCACGAAATCCTTGGCGAGGTTGGCCGGCTGGTTGCTGTAGGTGACGGCGGCGATGGCGGCATTGCTGACGGCGGCCATGTAGAGCGTGTAGCCGTCCGGCGCGGCCTTGGCGGCGTAGCCCATGCCCAGCGCGCCCCCGGCGCCCGGGCGGTTTTCCACCACCACCGGCTGCTTGAGCACCTGCGAGAGCCGCGTGCCCACGGCGCGGGCCAGCACGTCGGTGGCGCCGGCGGGCGGGAACGACAGCACGAGCTGGATCGGACGATCCGGATACTCGGCGGGTGCGGCGAATGCGGCCGGTGCGGCCAGGGCGCCCGAGAGGCCGGCGGCGGCCACGAGCAGCGGCAGGGCGCGGTTCAGGATGGTGCGCGCATGCGCCGGCGCGGTGCAGGCGGGCAAGGGAGACGGGAACGACGACTTCAACATGATGGGAGAGACTCCGAGGGCGATGGGTTGCGGAACATCTGACGCACCGGCCGCTGTCTCGCGGGCTCTGTCGCGCCTGTCATGCCAGGGGCCGCGCGCCTTGGGGCGGCCTGCTGTTGGGAGTGGGATCGATTCTAGGCACGGTCCGTGCATCATGGGATGCAAATTGGCCATGGACCTATGCGAAACCGGAATAGGGCCTGCGCATCCGGGCGCCGCAGGCATCCGTGGCCCGGTCATGGGGTCGCATCATGCAGTTGAAATGGATCGAAGACCTGCTCGTGCTGGAACGCACGCGCAGTTTCTCGCGTGCCGCCGAGTTGCGGCACATCACGCAGTCGGCGCTGTCGCGCCGCATCCGCTCGCTGGAGGACTGGGTCGGCGCCGAACTGGTGGACCGCAACACCTACCCGCTGGCGCTGACACGGGCCGGCGCGGCTTTCTGCGAGACGGCCGGGCAGGCGGCGGACCTGCTGCTGGACGCCCGCGCCGCCTTGCGGCGCGAGGCGTCGCTGCCTGGCAATGCCATCGACATCGCCGCCGGGCACACGCTCTCGCTGGCCTTCCTGCCGGCCTGGCTCAAGCGCTGCCAGCAACGCTTCGGCGACTTCCACGCGCGTGTGGTGGCGGCCAATGTGCTGGACGCCGTGGTGGCGCTGTCCGAAGGCCACTGCGACCTGATGCTCGGCTACAACCACCCGCGCGTGCCGGTCTCGCTCGATGCGGACCGTTTCCTGAGCCTGACCGTGGGCGCCGACACGCTGCTGCCGGTCTCGGCCCCCCGGCCCGATGGCCGCCCGCGCTTCGCCGTGCCCGCTGCCGCCCAGGGCGGCGCGCCGCCCATCCCCTTCCTGGCCTACACCCCCAACACCACGCTCGGGCGCGTGCTCGATACCGTCCTGGAGACGCACAACGCGCACCGGGGGCTGGTGCGCTGCTACGAGGCCGACATGGCCATGCTGCTGCTGAAGATGGCGACCGAGGGCCACGGGCTGGCGTGGCTGCCGTTGAGCACCGCCGCCGAGGCGCTGGCCGACGGCACGCTGGTGCATGCCGGCGATGCGTCCTGGTACGCGGAACTCGAGATCGTCGCGTTTCGGCCCGTAATCAGCAGCAATCCCACGCTGCTGGAGTTCTGGCGGATGCTGGAGACGCCCGGGTCGGCCACGCCCCGGTTGGTGTCGTCGCGACCGGCGGTGCTGGCTTCCGCCGCGTAGTTATCCAGCGAGTTGCTCCCGCACGGCGGCTTGCAGCGCGGGCAGCAGCTCGGCTTCGAACCACGGATGGTGGCGCATCCATCCCACCACCCGCCAGGACGGATGCGGCAGCGGGAACACATGCGGCCCGGCTGCGCGGAAGTTGCGCACGGCGTCCGTCATCGATCCGCCGGCACCCTTCGGCAGATAGCGCGCCTGGGCGTAGCTGCCGACCAGCAGCGTCAGGCGGTCCGGCGGCAGGTGTTCCAGGATGGCCTCGTGCCAGAGCGGCGCGCATTCGCGGCGCGGCGGCAGGTCGCCGCTGGGCCCCTTGCCCGGATAACAGAACCCCATCGGCATCAGGGCCACGCGGCTGGCGTCGTAGAACACCTCGGGGCTGAGGCCGGTCCAGTGGCGCAGGCGGTCGCCGCTGGGGTCGTCGAATGGCACGCCGCTGGCGTGCACGCGCGAGCCCGGCGCCTGGCCGATGATCAGGATGCGTGACGTGGCGCTGAACTGCACCACGGGGCGCGGCCCGGCGGCGAGGTCGGCCGCGCAGCGCGTGCAGGCGGCGATCTCGTGGCGTAGGCGCTGCACGGCATCGGGGGCGAAACCGGGGGAAAGACCCGGCGAGTAAGGTGGGGACGGCATAGCCATTCTGCGAAATTCCTGAGGCATGCGTATATTACTGGTCGATGCGCCGGCGCTCTCGCCGGCCGCCCGAATGAAAGGATCAGACGTATGACGACGCAAACCGAAACCGCCATCCTCGCCGGCGGCTGCTTCTGGGGCATGCAGGACCTGCTGCGCCGCTATCCGGGCGTGCTCTCCACGCGCGTGGGCTACTCTGGCGGCGATGTGCCGAACGCGACCTATCGCAACCACGGCACCCACGCGGAAGCCATCGAGATCGTGTTCGATCCGAAGCAGATCAGCTTTCGCCAAATCCTCGAATTCTTCTTCCAGATCCACGATCCGACCACCAAGAACCGGCAAGGCAACGATGTCGGCACCAGCTACCGCTCCGCCATCTTCTATATGGATGACGAGCAGAAACAGGTGGCCGAGGACACCGTGGCCGACGTGGACGCCTCCGGGCTGTGGCCGGGCAAGGCGGTCACCGAGATTTCCCAGGCCGGCCCGTTCTGGGAGGCGGAACCCGAGCACCAGGACTACCTGGAGCGGCTGCCGAATGGCTATACCTGCCACTTCGTGCGCCCGAACTGGAAGCTGCCGGCGCGCGTGTAATGCGTGTAGCGCCCCAGTTTTAAGTTCGGCGACCATGCGGCCGGCGGGCCGATGAGGAGGCTGTATGTCGGATTCCCCTGAAATCTTCGACGCCATCATCATCGGCACTGGCCAGGCGGGCCCGTCGCTGGCGGGCCGGCTGACGCAGGCGGGCATGACCGTGGCGATCATCGAGCGCCATCAGGTCGGCGGCACCTGCGTCAACGTGGGCTGCACGCCGACCAAGGCACTCGTCGCCAACGCCTATGCGGCCCATCTGACGGCGCGCGCTGCCGACTACGGCGTGATGCTGCCGGGGCCGGCCCGCATCGACATGGCCCGGGTCAGCGCCCGCGTGGCGGAGATCAGCGGCAAGTCCCGCACGGGGCTGGAAGGCTGGCTCGGGGGCATGCAAGGCTGCACGCTGATCCGTGGCCACGCCCGGCTGGAGAGCCCCCGCACCGTGCGCGTGGGCGACCGCCTGCTGCGCGCGAACAAGATCTTTCTCAATGTGGGCGGCCGTGCGCTGGCGCCCAAGGAAATCGGCGGGCTGACCGAGGTTCCCTATCTGACGAATACGAACATGGTGGCGATGACCGAGGTGCCCGGGCACCTGATCGTCATCGGCGGCAGCTATGTGGGACTGGAGTTCGCGCAGGTATTCCGCCGTCTCGGCGCGCAGGTCACGGTGGTGGAGCGCGGCCAGCACCTGATTGCGCGGGAAGATCCGGACGTCTCGCTGCAGGTGCGGGAGATCCTGGAAGCGGAAGGCATCCGCATCCGCTGCGGCGCGGAGTGCATCCAGCTTCACCCGCATGCCGAAGGTGCGGCGGTGGGCGTGAGTGGGCCGGGCTGCCCGGAAGGCGCGGAAGAGATCGCCGGCACCCATGTGCTGCTGGCCGTGGGCCGGCGGCCGAACACCGACGACCTGGGCCTCGACAAGGCCGGCGTGGCCACCGATGCGCGCGGCTATATCGATGTCGACAACCAGCTCCGCACCAGCGTGGACGGCATCTGGGCACTGGGCGATTGCAACGGGCGCGGCGCCTTCACCCACACCGCCTACAACGATTTCGAAGTGGTGGCGGCCAATCTGCTCGATGGGGCCCAGCGCTCCGTGGGTGACCGGATTCCGGTCTACGCGCTGTTCACCGATCCGCCGCTCGGCCGCGTGGGCATGACCGAAGCCCAGGCGCGGCAGGCCGGCCACCGGGTGCGCATCGGCATGCGGCCCATGACGCGCGTGGCGCGGGCCGTGGAGAAGGGCGAGGCGCAGGGCTCGATGCGGGTGGTGGTGGATGCCGATACCGACCAGATTCTCGGCGCCGCCATCCTCGGCCCGGGCGGCGACGAGGCGGTCCATATGGTGCTGGCCGCGATGGCCGGTGGCATGACCGCCACGCAGATGACCCAGACCATGGCCATCCATCCGACCGTATCGGAGTTGATTCCGACAATCTTTGGGGAGTTGTCGAAGCCCCGCTGACTCCCGACTATTTTCATATCTGACGCAAAAAGTCTAACTACGAGACCGCAATTCGCTGCGATAGAGTCACACAGGCTGTGGCGCCCCAAGCGCTGAATACAAAACACACCTGGGAGACAACCATGACTTCGAAACTCGTAGCTGCCGCGTGCCTTGCGGTGATTGCCGCCTTCATGTCCACGGCCGCCAGTGCGCAGCAGCAAAAACCGGCCAACGCGCAGGAGGCCAAGGCCGCCTTCGCCGAGAAATTCAAGGCCGCCGATACCAACCAGGACGGCAAGTTGAGCCGCGAAGAGGCCGAGGCCGGCATGCCGGAAGTCTTCAAGAATTACGACAAGATCGACACCAAGAAGACCAATGGCATCACGCAGAAGCAGATCGGGGCCTACTTCGCGGCGCGCGCCAAGCAGCAGAAAGCCGCGCGGGATCCGGGCAGCCTGAACTGACGGCTTCCGGGCCATCGTCCCATGACCTACCTCACCAGGCATCCGGCCATCCTCTTCCTGGCCATGATCGTGCTCATGGCGCTGGCGGCGGGGATCGGATTCCTGGTGCTGCGCCGCATCAGGCCGATGGCGGACGACAGCCGTGACGACTTCAATATCGTGCAGGGCGCCACGCTCACGCTGCTCGCCCTGCTGATCGGGTTCACGCTCTCCATGGCGGTCGGCCGCTATGACCAGCGCAAGAACCTGGAGGAAGAAGAGGCCAACGCGATCGGTACCGAATTCCTGCGGGCCGAGCTGGTGGAGGGGCCGGAGACCGCGCAGATCAGGGCATTGCTGGTTCGCTACCTGGACCAGCGCATCCTCTACTACCGCACGCGCGAACCCGACGCCCTGCAGAAAATCGAGCATGCCACGGCACAAATCGGCGACGACCTGTGGAAGGTGGTGCGCGGCGTGGCGCGCGACAAGCCCACCCCGATCACGTCGCTGGTGGTGTCGGGCATGAACGACGTCCTCAATTCCCAGGGCTATACAGAGGCCGCGTGGCTGAACCGGATCCCGGTGTCGGCCTGGTGCCTGATGATCGTGATTGCGTTCTTTAGCAGCCTGATGCAGGGCTATGGCGCGCGCACCAAGAGCGCCAAGGCCGCCCTGTTGCTGGTGCTGCCGATGACGATATCGCTGTCACTGGCGCTGATCGCGGACATCGACAGCCCGCGCGGCGGTTTGATTCGTGTCCCACCCCAGAACTTGCACAACCTGGAGACCGCGCTGAAGCGCTAGGGTCTATCGGTTGCCGTTGTTTGATTGGTTTGTCCTAACCGGGAGTGCCAGCCATGAAATTCGCCCCTCTCCTCATCGCCGCGACGACATTGGCGTGGACATCATCGGGGTGGGCCCAGGCCCAGCCCATTGGCGGCAAGCCCGCGACGGCAGCGACCAAGGCAGCGAACGCGGCCGTGCTGAACGAACTCCCTTTCAACGACAAGGCCGACTTCGAGGATGCCCAGCGCGGTCTGGTGGCCAAGCCCGACACGCTGACCATCCGCAATGCCAAGGGCGACGTCGTCTGGGACCTGGAAGCCTACAAGCAATACATCGGGCTCGACAAGGCCGCGCCGGACACCGTCAATCCGAGCCTGTGGCGCAACGCCCAGTTGGGCATGCAGAACGGACTGTTCAAGGTGTCGGACCGGATTTACCAGGTGCGTGGCTTCGACCTGTCGAACATCACCTTCGTGCAGGGTGACACGGGATGGATCGTGCTGGACCCGCTGATCTCGGCCGAGACGGCCAAGGCGGCGCTGGAATTCGTCACGAAAACCCTCGGGCAGAAGCCGGTGGTGGCCGTGGTGTACAGCCACTCGCACGTGGATCACTACGGCGGCGTGCGCGGCGTCGTGAACGAAGCCGATGTCCGGTCCGGGAAGGTCAAGATCTTCGCGCCGGAAGGCTTCACGGAGCATGCGGTCAGCGAGAACGTCATCGCCGGCAATGCGATGGGGCGCCGCGCCGTCTATATGTATGGGGCGCTGCTGCCCCGCAACGCGCGCGGTGGCGTGAACGGCGGGCTGGGGCAGACCGTGTCGACCGGCGACGCCGGGCTGATCGTCCCCACGGACATCATCAGCAAGACCGGCACCGAGATCACCGTGGATGGCGTGAAGATGGTGTTCCAGATGACGCCAGGCACCGAGGCGCCGTCCGAGATGAACACGTTCTTCCCCCAGTTCCGGGGCATGTGGATGGCCGAGAACACGACCAACACCATGCACAACATCCTGACGCTGCGTGGCGCCCAGGTGCGTGACGCGCTGAAGTGGTCGAGCTACCTGAACGAGACCATCGACACCTACGGCAAGGATGTCGATTTCAAGTTCCAGGCCCATCACTGGCCGATGTGGGGCAACGCCAAGATCATCGACTACTGGAAGAAGCAGCGCGACCTGTACAAGTACACGCATGACCAGTCGGTCAACCTGATGAACAACGGCTACACCGGGGAAGAGATCTCGGAGATGATCAAGCTGCCGCCGGAACTCGACAAATTCTGGCCGAACCGGGGCTATTACGGCACGCTGCGCCACAACTCCCGGGCGGTCTACCAGCGCTACATGGGCTGGTACGACGGCAATCCGTCCGACCTCAACAACCTGCCGCCGGAAATGGCCGCCAAGAAATATGTGGAGTACATGGGCGGCGAAGCGGCGGTGCTCAAGCGCGCCAGGGCGGATTTCAGCAAGGGCGACTATCGCTGGACGGCCGAAGTCCTCAAGCATGTGGTATTCGCCAACCCCAACGGCAAGGCGGGCAAGGACCTGCTGGCCGATTCCCTCGAGCAGCTGGGATACCAGGCGGAGAGCGGCCCATGGCGCTCGGTCTACCTGATGGGCGCCTATGAACTGCGCAATGGCGTGCCCAAGGCCGGCGGGACGACGACCGCGAGCCCGGACACCATCAAGGCGATGCCGCCGGAGATGCTGTTCGACTATCTGGCGGTTCGCTTGAACGGGCCGAAGGCCGCTGGCAAGAAGATCGGGCTGAACCTCGACTTTACCGACCTGAAGAAGCAGTACGGGCTGGCGGTCGAGAACGCGGTGCTGAACTATGGCAAGCCGCTGGCGCAGCCCGACGCAAAGATCACGCTCTCGAAAGCGACGCTTGACGCCATCCAGCTCAAGGAGACCACGATCGAGAACGCCATCGCCAAGGGCGATATGAAGGTGGAGGGCCGCCGCGAGGCACTGAGCGAGTTCCTCGCCCTGCTCGACACCTTCCCGTTCTGGTTCAACATCGTGACGCCATGAAGACGACGACCGCGGTGTTGATGGCCACGCTGGTAGCGTGGCTTGGGGCCCTCCCGACGACGGTGGCGGCGTGCGGCTCCGACTT
The DNA here is from genome assembly GCF_056395265.1 of Cupriavidus sp. 10L43_2. NCBI lineage: Bacteria > Pseudomonadati > Pseudomonadota > Betaproteobacteria > Burkholderiales > Burkholderiaceae > Cupriavidus > Cupriavidus sp. 10L43_2. The sequence continues at coordinate 92,568 of NZ_JBFTJE010000020.1, read as the reverse complement.
CGTGCTGGGAGATGAAGTCGGCGCCGCGCATCCGGCCTCCATTGGCGTGGCCTTCGCGCTTCACGATGCCATTGGCGCGGGCAGGTTGCCTGCTGCCGAAAGCAATACCGGCGCGCAGGCGCGAGAACGTGCGGACGATGCGGCACATAGGCTGGAGCAGCGGCTCGCATCGGCCGGGCCGAAGCTGCCGCCGATGGCGCTGCTGCAGGTGGAGTCGCGGCTCTGGACGCGATATGGTGCGGCGAGCCGCCGGCACGCCGCCCCCGATGCGCATCACGACGCGGGCCCGGCCGATGGCGACGTGGTCGTGGTGACCGGGGAACCCGTGCTGCGCGCCTTGCTGGACGGCCGCATCGGCTGGGCGCAGGCTGTGGATGCCGGACTGGTCGTAGTCGTGGGCGAGCCCGCCGCCCAAACCCGCGTGGCGACGGTGCTGGCGGCGCGATTTGCCATGGCGGGTGGATCTTCGCTGGCGAGCCATGTAGCGAGCAGCCGGCGCTAGTCCGCCCCCCGAAGCACAATCGTCGCACGGCGAGCATTGCAATCGCCGGCCGCTGGAGAGGTCACCATGCAATGTTCGGTCGGAATCTTCAACGACGTGCCGATGGCGGTCCTGTTCGTGACCGTCGGCCTCGGCTATGCGGTAGGCAAGCTCAAGATCGGGCCGATCGGGCTCGGCGGGGTGTGCGGCACGCTGATCGTGGCGCTGTTGATCGGGCAGACCGGCTGCCAGCTCCACGGGGAGCTGAAGGAGGTGGCCTTCGCGCTGTTCATCTTCGCGATGGGCTATTCCGGCGGCCCGCAGTTCTTCGCCAACCTGAACCGCTCCAGCCTGCGGTTCATGGTGCTGCCCCTGATCGAGGCGATTGCCGTCATCTCCATCGTACTCACCGCCACGCGGATGATGGGCCTGGACCCCGGCACGGCGGCGGGGCTGGCGGCTGGCGCTGCCACCGAATCGGCTGTGGTCGGCACGGCGGCCGAAGCGCTCAAGCACCTTGGCCTGGGCGCGGCGGAAACCACGCGGATGGAATCGAACATCGCCACCGCGTACACGCTGACCTATCTGGTCGGCCTCGTCAGCATTGTCTTCTTCACCAGTCAGGTCGCGCCGATGCTGTTGCGGCTCAACCTGAAGACGGCGTCCCGCGAGCTCGCCACCCGGCTGGAGGCCGCCTCGGATGACGACGTGGCCACGCAACCGGCGCTCCCGCGTCTGGTAGGCCGCGCCTATCGCGCCGAAGGGGCCGCCGGGCTGACCGTCGGCCAGCTTGAACGCCAGATTGGCGGGCGCACCCTCGTCGCGGGCCTGTTTCGCGGCAATGAGGCCGTCACGGCGGATCCCGACCAGAAGATCGAGGCGGGCGACATCGTCGCCCTGATCGGTGTGCGCGAGCGGCTGGTCAATGCGGGCGAACGGGTCGGCGTGGAGGTGTTGCCGCCGGCGGCCCACCACGATGTGCTCCAGCTCGACGAACGCCAGGTGATCGTCAACAAGCCCGGTCTGAACGGCCGCACGCTGGGCGATCTCGCCCGGGCGGCCACGCAGCGGCATATCCGCTTCGTCTGGGTGCAGCAGATCATGCGCTCCGGCATGAGCCTGCCGATTACGCCGGCGACGCAGTTGCTGCACGGCGACCGCCTGACGCTGGTCGGCACCGACCCGGCGCTGAGCGCGGCCGCGCAGGAGCTGGGCACGGCCGTGCGCCACGTGGACACCACCGATCTCGTCTTCCTCTGCGTGGGGATCCTGCTGGGTCTGCTGGTGGGCATGCTGTCCGTGACCGTGTACGGGATTCCGATCTCGCTCGGCAGCGGCGGCGGGGCGCTGCTGAGCGGGCTGGTGTTCGGCTGGATCAACTTCAAGCGGCCCGGGCTGGGGGACATGCCGCCGGCTGGCGTCCAGTTGCTGAAGGACCTCGGCTTGGCGATATTTGTCGCCAGCGTGGGATTGTCGGCGGGGCCGGATGCCATCACGCTGGTGCGCGAGCATGGCGCGATGCTGCCGCTGGTCGGCCTCGCCGTGTCGCTCGTGCCGGCTTGCCTGTCGCTATGGATCGGCCACGTGTTCCTGAAGATCGAGGGCCCGTTGCTGATTGGCGCCATCGCCGGGCAGCACGTGAGCACGCCGGCGATCAGCGCCATCCTGGCCGCCAGCCAGAGTTCGGTGCCGCTGCTCGGCTATACGGTGACCTATGCCATCGCCAATGTGATGCTTCCCGTACTCGGGCCGATCATCGTGGCGCTGGCCTACCGGCTGGGGTAACCGCCGCCCTCCCAGATTTTCTCTCTCCCTCCGCTGCGCACTCTGCCGCAGCAAGCCGCGCTCCACATACTGTACGTTTGTACAGTATAGTAGCGCCACACCAGACCCCGCCGGGGCCTGCGAAGCCATCGTAATTCGCCAAGCCGATCGGAGTACGATGGTGGGCTCCGGCGGTGCGTCCGCCCCCTGCATTGCGCTTAACCCATTGATTTGCGAGGCAAAATTGTCCGACCATGGCCTGATCCGCATCCGCGGCGCCCGTCAGCACAATCTCAAGAATATCGACCTTGACCTGCACACGGGCCAGATGACCGTGGTAACGGGCCCCTCGGGCTCGGGCAAGTCCAGCCTGGTCTTCGATACGCTCTACGCGGAAGGCCAGCGCCGCTACGTGGAGACCTTCAGCGCCTACGCGCGCCAGTTCCTGGACCGCATGGACCGTCCGCAGGTGGACAAGGTGGACGGCGTGCCGCCGGCCATCGCCATCGACCAGACCAACCCGGTGCGCAGCTCCCGGTCCACCGTCGGCACGATGACCGAGCTGAACGACCACCTGAAGCTGCTCTACGCGCGCGCGGCCGAACTATTCGACCGCCAGACGGCGCTGCCGGTGCGTCATGACTCCCCCGAGACCATCTACGCCGAACTGGCCGCCCGCACCGCGCCCGGCCAGCCCTTTGCCGACGCCCGGCTGGTGGTGACCTTCCCCGTGGAACTGCCGGCCTCGGCCACCGAGGAAGAAGTGGCGCAATGGCTGTCCGTCAGCGGCTACACGCGCGTGCACGGCCAGCGCGTGGTCGAGTCCGCCACCGGCAGCCGCAAGGTGCTGGACGTGGTGGCAGACCGCTTCCGCATCGCCAATGTGGACAAGGCCCGCGCCGTGGAGGCCATCGAAGCCTCCCTCAAGCGCGGCGGCGGTCGCGTGAGCGTGCAGGTGGTGACCGACGCCGGCGACGGCCCGGTCTGGCGCTTCTCCACCGGCCTGCACAGCCCGGAAAGCGATATCCGCTACGCGGACCCGCAGCCGGCGCTGTTCTCGTTCAATTCCGCCTATGGCGCCTGCGAGACCTGCCGGGGCTTCGGCCGGGTCATCGGCGTGGACCTGGGCCTGGTGATTCCCGACAGCCGCAAATCGCTGCGCGACGGGGCGATCAAGCCGATGCAGACGCCGGCCTGGAAGGAATGCCAGGACGACCTGATGCGCTACGCCGCCCGCGCCGGCATTCCGCGCGACCTGCCGTGGAACCAGCTCAGCGAGGCCGAGCAGCACTGGGTCATCCACGGCTCGCCGGACTGGAACGGCCAGTGGAACAAGCAGTGGTACGGCGTGATGCGGTTCTTCAGCTACCTGGAATCGAAGGCCTACAAGATGCACATCCGCGTGCTCTTGTCGAAGTACCGCAGCTACACGCCCTGCGAAACCTGCGGCGGCGCGCGCCTCAAGACCGAATCGCTGCTCTGGCGCCTGGGCGACAAGGCCAATGCAGACGCCGTGCTCCAGCCGGATCACCGCTTCCTGCCGCGCGGCGTGGACTGGGATCGCACCCAGCTGGAGGCGCTGCCGGGCCTGACCGTGCACGACCTGATGCTGATGCCGATTGCCCGCATCCGCCGCTTCTTCGACGATCTGACGCTGCCGAGCGCCTTGCTCGACGACGCCCTCAAGCTGCTGCTGGCCGAGGTGCGCACGCGCCTGAAATACCTGTGCGACGTGGGCCTGGGCTACCTGACACTGGACCGCCAGAGCCGCACGCTGTCTGGCGGGGAGGTCCAGCGGATCAACCTGACCACGGCGCTGGGCACCTCGCTGGTCAACACGCTGTTCGTGCTCGATGAGCCGAGCATCGGCCTGCATCCGCGCGACCTGAACCGGATCGTCGAGGCGATGCATCGGCTGCGCGACGCCGGCAACACGTTGGTGGTGGTGGAGCACGACCCCTCGGTCATGCTGGCCGCCGACCGGCTGATCGACATGGGCCCCGGCCCTGGCGAGCGCGGCGGTGACATCGTCTTCGACGGCACCCCGGCGGCCATCCGCCATGAACGTACGCTGACCGGCGATTACCTCGGCGGGCGGCGCCTTGTGACGGATGCGTCGCACTGGCAGGCGCGCAAGGTCGATGCGGACACGCCGCGCCTCCGGCTGGAAGGCGCCACCGAGCACAACCTGCGCGATGTCAGCGTCGAGATTCCGCTGAACCGGCTGGTCTGCGTGACTGGCGTGTCCGGCTCGGGCAAGTCCACGCTGCTGCAGGACGTGCTGTACCCGGCCATGGCGCGCCATTTCGGCAAGGCCACCGAGTCCCCCGGCGCGTTCCGCGACCTGATCGGCGCCGAGCAGGTGGATGACGTGGTCTTCGTGGACCAGTCACCCATCGGCAAGACCGCGCGCTCCAACCCGGCCAGCTACGTGGGCGCGTTCGACGAGATCCGCAAGCTGTTCGCCCGCGCGCCGCTGGCGCTCCAGCGCGGCTACACGGCCGGCACGTTCAGCTTCAATTCGGGCGACGGGCGCTGCCCGACCTGCGGCGGCTCGGGCTTCGAGCACGTGGAGATGCAGTTCCTGAGCGACGTTTACCTGCGCTGCCCCGATTGCGACGGCACGCGCTATCGCGCCGAGGTGCTAGAGGTGAAGATCGCCCGCGCGGTGCGCGGCCAGCCGTCGCGCCAGCTGAGCGTGGCCGATGTGCTGGAGCTGACCGTCAGCGAGGCCACGGCGCTGTTCGCCGACGATGCCGCCGTCCTGCGCGTGTTGGCGCCGATTGCCGACGTCGGCCTGGAATACGTGAAGCTGGGCCAGCCCGTGCCGACGCTGTCCGGCGGGGAGGCCCAGCGCCTCAAGCTGGCCGGCTTCCTGGCCGAGACCGCGCAGACCCAGCCGGTGAAGAACCGCAAGGCGGTGATCCTGCCCCGGCGGCTGTTCATGTTCGACGAACCCACCACCGGCCTGCATTTCGACGACATCGCCAAGCTGATGCGCGCGTTCGGCAAGCTGCTGGACGGCGGCCATTCGCTGATCGTGATCGAACACAACCTGGACGTGATTCGCGCGGCGGACTGGCTGATCGACCTGGGCCCGGAAGGCGGCGACGCCGGCGGCGAGGTGCTGTGCGTGGGCACGCCCGAGGACGTCAAGGGCTGCGAACACTCGCATACCGGCCATGCGCTGATCCAGTATGACCAGGCCATGGGCGAGGCCGGCACGCTGGCCGCCGAGCGCGCCGAGATGGCCGGGCACGGCCTGCCGCTGCAAGCCGCGCTGCAGGCCAAGCGCGCGCGCCGGGCCATCGAGGGCGAGGGAGTGGTGCGCATCGTCAACGCGCACGAGCACAACCTGAAATCGCTGAATGTCGATATCCCGCACGGGAAGTTCAACGTGATTACGGGCGTCTCGGGCTCGGGCAAATCCACGCTGGCCTTCGACATCCTGTTCCACGAGGGCCAGCGCCGCTATCTGGAATCGCTGAATGCCTATGCGCGTTCGATCGTGCAGCCGGCCGGGCGGCCGGAGGTGGACGCGGTGTATGGCATTCCGCCGACCGTGGCCATCGAGCAGCGGCTGTCGCGCGGTGGCCGCAAGAGCACGGTGGCGACGACCTCCGAGGTCTGGCACTTCCTGCGCCTGCTGTACGTGAAGCTGGGCATCCAGCACTGCGTGCATGACGGCGCGCCGGTGACGTCGCAGAGCGCGGCGTCCATTGTGGCGCAACTGCTGCGCGACCATCGCGGCCAGCATGTGGGCCTGCTGGCGCCGCTGGTGGTGAACCGCAAGGGCGTCTATACGGATCTGGCCAAGTGGGCCAAGGCGCGCGGCAACACCCACCTGCGCGTGGACGGCGAATTCCTGCCGGTGGACCCGTGGCCGCGCCTGGACCGCTTCCGCGAGCACACCATCGAACTGCCGGTGGGTGACATCGTGATTTCGGCGGATAACGAGGCGGCGCTGCGCGCGCTGCTGGACCAGACGCTGGAGGTGGGCAAGGGCGTGATGCACCTGCTGGCGCCGCTGGATGGGCTGCACGACGCCATCCATGATGGCAACGGCACCCGCCACGTCGGCGAAACCAAGGTGTTTTCGACGAAGCGCGCCTGTCCGGTCTGTGGCACGAGCTACCCGGAACTCGATCCGCGCATGTTCTCGTACAACAGCAAGCATGGCTGGTGCACCACCTGCGTGGGCACGGGGCTGGCGCTGACCCGCGAGCAGCGCGCGGCATACGACGACACGGTGCTTGGCGCCGACGACAACCGCGGGCGCGAGYAAAGCCTGCCGTCCGAGGAGCAGGAGCCGGAAGGCGTGGGCGATACGCCTTGCGCCGATTGCAGCGGCACGCGCCTGAACCCGGTGGCGCGCGCGGTGACCTTCGAGGCCAGCGCGATTACCGATGTCGCCCAATGGACCGTGTCCGATACGCGGCGCTGGGTGGACGGCCTGCGGCTCAAGGGCCGCGATGCCGAGATCGCGCGCGACGTGGTGTCGGAAATCGCCAGCCGGCTGCAGTTCCTGGAGGAAGTGGGGCTCGGCTACCTGAGCCTGGACCGGGCCGCGCCGAGCCTCTCGGGCGGCGAGGCGCAGCGCATCCGCCTGGCGGCACAGCTCGGCAGCAACCTGCAGGGCGTGTGCTACGTGCTGGACGAGCCGACCATCGGCCTGCATCCGCGCGACAACCAGATCCTGCTGGACGCCCTGCGCAAGCTTGGCGACAAGGGCAACACGCTGGTGGTGGTGGAGCATGACGAGGACACCATCCGCCGTGCCGACCACATCATCGATATTGGCCCCGGCGCCGGCAAGCGCGGCGGGCATCTCGTGGCGCAGGGCGGGGTGGCGGCGCTGGCCGCCGCACCGGACTCCACCACGGGCCAGTTCCTGGCGCGGCCGATCATCCATCCGCTTCAGCCGCGCCGCGCGGTGCGGCCGGCGCGCGCGGGCCGGGAAGCCGAGCCGGCGCAATGGCTGACCGTGGAGGGTGCGCATCTACATAACCTGCGCCATGTCACGGCGCGGATTCCGCTGGCGCGTCTGGTGGCGATTACCGGCGTGTCCGGCTCGGGCAAGTCCACGCTCGCGCGGGACGTGCTGATGACCAACCTGCTGGACGCCGTGGGGCGCTCGGTAATGTCGTCGCCGGCCACGCGCCGGGCCCGGGCTGCCGCCGAGAAGGCCGGCAAGCCTACGGCCACGCGCGCGCTGAATGTGGCGCATGCCTGGCATGGCTGCACGTCGATCAGCGGTTGGGAGTCCATCGATCGCGTGCTGGAGGTCGACCAGACCCCCATCGGCAAGACGCCGCGCTCGTGCCCGGCCACCTATATCGGTGTCTGGGACGCGATCCGGAAGATGTTTGCGGAGACGCTGGAGGCCAAGGCGCGCGGCTACAGCGCCTCGCGCTTCTCGTTCAATACCGGCGACGGGCGCTGCCCGGCCTGCGAGGGCCAGGGCGTGCGCACCATCGGCATGAGCTTCCTGCCCGATGTGAAGGTGCTGTGCGACGTCTGCCATGGCCAGCGCTTCAACCCGGAGACGCTGGCGGTGACCTGGCGCGGCAAGAACATCGGCGATGTACTGACCATGGAGATCGACGAGGCGGTGGAGTTCTTCGGCGCCATCACGCAGATCGCCCATCCGCTGCAACTGATGAAGGATGTCGGCCTCGGCTACCTGACGCTGGGGCAGCCATCGCCCACGCTGTCTGGCGGGGAGGCGCAGCGGATCAAGCTGGTGACGGAGCTGTCGAAGGTGCGTGACGACATCACGCGCCGGGGCCAGAAGGCGCCGCACACGCTGTATGTGCTCGATGAACCGACCGTGGGCCTGCATATGGCCGATGTGGCGCGGCTGATTCGCGTGCTGCACCGGCTGACCGATGGCGGGCACAGCGTGGTGGTGATCGAGCATGACCTCGACGTGATTGCCGAAGCGGACTGGATCATCGATCTCGGCCCGGAGGGTGGGGCGGCCGGCGGCACCATCGTCGGCGCGGCGGACCCGGAGACGCTGTCGCGAAACGCGGCGAGCCATACCGGCGCGGCGCTGGTGCCGGTGCTGGCGCGCGAACCCCACGAAGGCGCCGAGCAGGAAAAGCGGGGGATCGCAGTGGAATGAGGGTGGAATAAGCGTGAATGTGATGAAAAAGACCTGATCCAGGTTGCTCCCACTGCATTCCTGGCATAGAGTCGTTCCGATATCCCCGTCATCCGACGGTCCGTAGCCGATACCGGAACCGACCCGATGCCCCGTTTTTCATCACGCTTTCTTTCTCGTTTCTCTGATGTGCCGTTGGCCAGCCTCGGGCTGGCCACAGTCGCCTTGCTGGCGGCGTGCACCACGCCGCCCCCGGCCCCGCCGCAGCGCATGCCTGCGTCACCCTCCACCACGATTACACCGGCGCCGGGCGTCACCTATGGCGGCTCCGGTGGCCTGAGCCGTTCGCAGATGGAAGCCGCCGGCAACGCCTGCGAAAAGGCCGTCACCAACGCGGTCAAGCAGCGCTATCCGCAGCCCGGCAGTGTGATGATGATGCCGGACCGTGAACGAATCTATCAGCAGACCAGCACGCAAACCGGCGTCAACGGCGAGGGCACCTTCGAGCCCGATGCCTCGGACTCGGCCATGGCCTTCCGCTACACCTGCCTGTTCAACACGCGCACCAGCCGCGTGGACGACGTGCAGATGCGGTACTGAATCGTTGACTTATCCAGCATTTCGCTGATATCGCGCTGCTAACGGTGGGAAACCTCTTCCCATCGGCCGCGATCTCCCGGCAACTTCCCTCTGATCTATTAAGCGGACGCTGAAGCGGCTTCAGCAGGCCCGCGCGTTTTCCCGTATTGTCTCGATCTGGCGACATGGACGGCCCCCCGTCCGGCGCCTTCGCCCCGATCGCCCCTACTGGTAATCCGACCGTGCAGACCCCCGCCAGCCAGCCGTCCTCCGCGCCGCCCAGCCCGGCCACGCAGCCCCCGCTCGACAACGCCATGACGCCCCGCGAGAAGCGCGGCATGGCGGCGATCATGATCGCGGTGGCGCTGGCCACGCTCGACACGGCCATCGCCAATACCGCGCTGCCGGCCATCGCGGCGGACCTGCGTAGCACCCCGCAGGCCTCGGTCTGGATCATCAACGCCTACCAACTGGCGATGGTGGCCACGCTGCTGCCGTTCGCCGCGCTGAGCGGCATCGTCGGTCACCGGCGCATGTATCTGAGCGGGGTGATCGTCTTCGTCATCTCGTCGGTGATCTGCGCCATGGCGTGGTCGCTGCCGTCGCTGGCTGCCGCGCGGGCGCTGCAGGGCATCGGCGCCGCCGCCATCATGAGCGTGAACACGGCACTGATTTCCGCGATTTTTCCGATGCACCGGCTTGGGCGCGGGCTGGGGCTGAACGCGTTGATCGTCGGGGTGTCTTTCGCGGTCGGGCCGACCGTGGCGTCCGTCATCCTCTCCTTCGGCACCTGGCCGTGGCTGTTCGCCGTGAACCTGCCGATCGGGCTGCTGGCGCTGTCCATCGGCTGGCGCTCGCTGCCGGAGAGCAAGCGCAGCACGCATGGCTTCGACCCCGTGGCGGCCATCCTCAACGTCATTACCTTCGCGGCGCTGATCTTCGCGCTCGGCGAGGGCGTGCAGCGCGAGCCGGTGGAATACGTGGTGGCAGCCGCCGTGGTGTTCCTCATCGCCTTCGTGCTGCTGCTGCGCCGCGAACGCGGTCATCCGGCCCCGATGCTGCCGGTGGACCTGTTCCGTCGGCCGATGTTCGCGCTGTCCACGCTGACCGCCGTCTGCTCGTTCGCCGCGCAGGGGCTGGCCTTCGTGTCGCTGCCGTTCTATTTCGAGCATGTGCTGGGGCGCAATCCGGTGGAAACCGGCTTCCTCCTGACGCCGTGGTCCGCCGTGGTCGCGCTGATGGCGCCGCTGGCGGGGCGCCTGTCTGACCGCTATCCGCCCGGCCTGCTCGGCGGGGTGGGGCTGGCCGTCATGGCGGTCGGCATGGCGTCGCTGGCGATGATGCCGGCGGATGCCAGCGCGCTGAACATCGGCATCCGCATGGCGATCTGCGGGGCTGGCTTCGGTTTCTTCCAGTCGCCCAACCTCAAGGCACTGATGGGCAGCGCGCCGCGCGAGCGCTCGGGCGGTGCCAGCGGGGTGATTGCCACGGCGCGCCTGATCGGTCAGGCCACGGGCGCTGCGCTGGTGGCGCTGTCGTTCAGCATTGCCGGCGAGCATGGGCCGACCCTGGCGCTGTCGCTCGGCGCCGGTTTTGCCGGGCTGGCGGCCATCGCCAGCGGCCTGCGGCTGGTGACGCCGCAAAGTGCGGACAGCGCGGACAGCGCCGCGATGCGGGCCGCCGGCAAATAATCAGGAAATAAGCGGCGCCGCTTTGTGCGCGCACAGCTTGTAGAAACTGCATGCCGTAGGTGGATGATTCGCCACACCGGGCGCCTGCCGCGCTCGGTATGAAACTTGCCGCTTCTTCCGTATCGGGGCCGCGTCTCGCGCCCCAGCCCATGGAGGAACGCAATGAAGCGATCAGACGACTATGGCCGACGCCGGTGGCCGGACCAGCGTTACGGCGGCTCGGAGCAAGGCTACGGTCACGTACCGGGCGATGATCGGAACTGGCGGGAACGCGACCTGTCGGGCGGCCGGTACGGCAACACGCGCGACCGCAATCCCTATGACGCCAGCGACAACGGCTGGAACGCGCCCGACGACAATGTGCGCGACGATGGCGCCTGGCGGCGCGGCCGTACGGCATGGGGCACGGAATCGGGCCGGCAGGGCAACCAGGCACGTGGCGGCCCGGTCTACTATCCAGCCCGCTCCACCTACGACGAGAACCGCGACGAGAGCACGCCGCACAACCGCGGCTACGTGACCGCCTACAGCAGCGGCTATGAGGATGGCTATCAGGCCGCCTCGCGCTCGCCCGGCACCACGCCCGCCCGGCGCGCCGACCCCAATCCCCCTTACGAGCCCTACCAGCCCCAGCCCCAGCCCCAGCCCCAGCGCGGCTACGAGGCCGAGGCCGGCCGCAACTACCGCCAGCGCTCACGCGGTGACCAGTCGTTCGGGCAGGAGCGGTCGCCCTATGGCTATTCGCGCCGGGTGGGACCGAAGAACTACACCCGTACCGACGAGCGCATCCGTGAGGAACTGTGCGAGCGGCTGGCCCATCAGTCGGGCCTCGACGTGAGCGAGGTGGACGTCACGGTCATGGGCAGCATCGTCACCCTGACCGGCTCGGTGGACAATCGGCGCATCAAGTACGAGGTGGAAGACATTGCCGATGACACCTTCGGCGTGACGGATGTGATCAACAAGCTCCACATCCGCCCGTATGGCGTGCTGGCCTCGGAATAATCGAACTAGTGTCGAACTAGTGTCGAACTAGTCCGATTTGCCCCCCTCGCGAAAGACAATGCCCCGGTTCGCCGGGGCATTTTTCATGGGATGGCCCGGAGACGGGCACCCTAGAGATCGCTGCCGTTCGGCGGATTTTCCATGCGCTTGTCGGTCTGGTCGGCCCGGTCGACCGGGGTGTCGGACGGCAGGGACTCGGCGGCGCGCTGCACTTCGTCGGAGATCTCGTCCTCGGGGTTGTCTTCCTCGGCCACGTGGAGGTCGCGCTCGGCCTGGCCCAGCTCCCGTTCCAGGTCGCTGGCATCGGTGTCCAGGTTGGGATCGAGCGTGCTGGGGATGCTCTCGGGGTCGCTGGCGCCGGTCTGGTCCCCTTGTCGGGAGGGCGTGTCATGCGGATGGCGGGACGTCTTGCTCATGATGGGGCTCCTGATGATCGATTCATGGTCGGTTCACATGTCCTTCGACAAGAAGGGCGGCAAGTTGCATGCCAGTCGGCACATGCCGCTCGGCGGGGCGGCCGGCATGCGCAACGGCTGGGGCGATGGTTTAGGGTTTTCACCAAGACCCGCCGCCGCCTATAGTTCGAGGCAGGGGACCGCGACACACATTCGCCACGCAGACCGCCCGCCAGAGGCTGGAATGCCAATTGCTGAGGGATGGTGGGCTGCGTGACCTACGCGGTGCAGGGCACCGCCAGGCGTCAGCCAGGGAGATCACGATGAACTTGTCCGGCATCCTGGTGACGATGAGCCTGGCCTCGTCGGTAGCCGTCTCCTCCACGCCCGTGGAAAAACAACTGCTCTCCATCAGTCCACGCGACTTCGCCCACCAGTTCAACGCCGTGGCGACGGGCGCCGGGTCTCGCCTCGCGCTGCCCGATTTCCGCGCCAAACCCGGCTGGCATCGCGCCAAGACCAGCGAGGGCATTTCCGTGCTCGTGCGCGCGGCCCACACCGGGTACGCCATCGACGAGGTGGTGGTGGTCTGCCGCGCCGTGGAACAGTGCCTGATGACGATCTGCACGGCCGCGCTTGCCATCGACGCCACCGTGGACCCGGCGCTGCTCCAGCGCTTCATTGCCGCGCGCATCGCCGCGCAGTTGGGCGAGGTGGCCCTGGTCATGTCGGGTCTGGTGTACCTGGTGGTGTCGCCCAAGGACGACGACTATGTGGCGCTGGTGATCCGGCCGTACCAGCCGCAGCAGGAACTGACCGCGCCGCGCCAGGCGGGGCTGCTGCGCGCCGGCTATCCGCAAGGTTAGGGCGCTGCCCTCCTAGTGCAGCGGCGGACTCATCCGCCGCGACGTCATGCCTGCGGCCCGCGCGGGAGAGAACTCGGCTACGCGATGCTCGAGCAGCCGCTGCAATTCCGTGGCGCCCCGGTAGTAATGGGCGAGCAGCAACCGCAGGTCCGGATCGTCGATCGGCTCGCGCAGCAGTGCGCCATAGGCGCTGGCCGCGCGGCCGGCCTGTTGTGCCGCGTGGCGCAGCAGCAGCAACTCGCCGGCGTCCGGCGAGGGCGTGCCGGGGCTGCCCGGCGTATCGCGCCGCGGTGGGGGCACGGCAGAGCCGTGCGATGTACCGTGTCCGTCGCCCAGACTGGCGCCGGCCCGGACGGCCAGTTCGGCTGCCGCACAGCGCTGCATGTTCGCCCGATGCGCCAGCACGGCGCGCATCTGCGGGTCAGACGCCGCAGCGGCCACGGCGGACAACGACTCTGCGCACGACTGGGCATGGCGGCTCAGTCGGGCGAGTGTAGTAGTCAATGCATCCATCTACGTCTCCGTCATGTCCTTGCAGTTGTCTTGTCATGTCTCACTGTAGGAGACGGTAGCCGTTCCGGGACCAAAGCCCTATCCATATCGCCCTAAAATTTCGTGCAGATCTGAGTTGAATGCACGCAAAACGCCGCCCGCCTGCAAACGCAGGGGGCGGCGCGGGTGATGACCGGTCGGCGGGCTTGGCGCGAACTTAGCGCTTGGTGCCCGGCGCCGGGTCCGGCGAGTCACCCTTCGGGCCGGACGGTGCGTCGGCGGTCGGCACCGCGGGGGCGCCTTGCTCGCGCGGCTTCTTCGAACGTGCCGTGGAGTCCTTCTTGGTGGTCGAGCTGTCCTTGTGCATGGTCGAGCCGCTGCTCATCGTGCCGCTGCTGCCGGGTTGGGTGGCAGAAGGCAAGGTGCCGCGCTGCGTGCTGGGGCCTTCAGGGGCCGGCGGCGCGCTCGGGTTCGGCACGTTCGGCGAGACGGGGGCCTGGCCGCCCCCCTGGGCCATGGCAGGCATCGCGATCAGCGCGCTGAGGGCGAGGGCGGTTGCGGTAAGCGTGCGTTTCATGTCGGTTTCTCCAAGATTGTGTCCTCACGGTAGTTCCACGATATTCGGGACGGCCGTCTGCCACTTGGGGGCGATGCCTGAAACGCATGTAGGACATCGACTACTTTGCCGCCGGTGCTGGGTTTTGCACGTTTTATATCGGCATGTAAAAGGGGCAAGGTCGGAGATGGGTACGAGGACGTCCGGCGTGCGCCGTGGGGCGCACCGGCCGTGCTGTGGCGCGCGGTATGGAATTTGCGTCCCGGTTGAGAAGCACGAGAGAAGCACGGCGGCGTGGCGTGGCAAGAGAGGGCGCCGCGATCGACGATCAACCGGAGATCCACATGAACCAGGGCAACTACAGGGGTGGCGGGTCCGACGACCGCACCTCAAGCGGCTACGGCAGTGACCGCGACGACGATCGCAACACCGACGACCAACGTGGCAGCACCCAGCGCGCCGGTTGGCAGAATCAGGGCGGCAGCCACTGGCAGCGCCAGCAACAGGCCGACAGCGGCAACTGGCTGTCCCATCAGCAGCAAGGGAATCAGCAACAAGGCGGCGGCTCCGATTGGCAAGGACGCCCCAGCCAGCAGCAGGGCGGCGGCAGCGACTGGCAGGGCAGCGGCCAACAGGGCGGCAACCAGCAGGGCCGCAACCAGAGCACCTCGCAGGAATCCTCCGTGCGGACGGGAAGCGGCTACGGCGGCTATCAGGGTCAATCGGAGCGCTACGGCAGCGAGCAGAACGAGCGTAGCCGGGGCGAACGCGAACGCTATGGCGAGGACCCCTCGTCGCTGTACGGCCAGCGCAGCGGCTACGGCGGCGATCCGCGCCGCATGGAAGCGCACCGCTACGGCGGCAACCGCGCCGGCGAGGGCTGGAACCCCGGCGCCGCGCGGGATCAGGGCGGCCCCGCCGGCTATGGCGAAGGCCGCTACGGCGAGTATGGCGAAGGCCAGCAGCGCGGATCTGGATCGCGCGAGCGCTTTGTCGGCTCGGGCGAGCGTGAGCGCTGGGGCGACTGGCATCAGGAAGGCCGTGCCGGCCGTGGCAGCGAATGGTCGAGCCAGCAAGGCAGCCAGGGTGACGAATGGGGCCAGGGCCGCAGCCAGGGCGGCGCGCGCGGCGGCTGGGAAAGCCAGCAGCGGAGCCGCAGCATGCAGCAGCAGAACCCGCGCATGCAGGAGCGCAATCGCCCGATGAGCGGTCAGTGGCCCGACGCGTCACGCAGCGGCGGCGCGCCGTGGGATGAGCCGGGGCATTCGCCGGATATGCGGACCCACTATCCCGGCGCCTATGGCGTGTCCGACTACGAGCCATCCGCCGGGCAGCAGGGCACCCGTAACTGGGGCGGCCAGTCCGCCGGATCACGCGGCTATGGCGGCGCCAGCCGCTCGGCCGGGTTCGACCGGGCCGGCTACGACCGCGACGACCGGGCCTACGAGCAGTTCACAGGTGCCAACGAGCGTAGCTCGCTCAATCGCGGCTATGGCGGCGCGGGCGGCTCGGCGGCGGCGCGTGCCCAGCGCGTGGCGCCCAAGGGCTACCAGCGGTCGGATGAACGTATCCGCGAAGACCTCTGCGAACGCCTGACCCACAGCGGCCGCCTCAACGTCCGCGACGTGGAGGTGACGGTATCTGGCGGCGTGATCACGCTGAGCGGCTCGGTGATGGACCGGCAGCAGAAGTACCGCATCGAGGATATTGCCGACGATGTGTTCGGCGTGAAGGACGTGCAGAACCAGTTGCGGGTGCAGCGCGAAGCGGGAGGCCAATCGGGCAGTCAATCGGGCATGCAATCGGGCAGCCGTCTCGGCGGTTTGAGTAGCTCGGGCAGCTCGGGCAGTGCGAGCACCACCCCCGGTTCCTCGTCCAGCGGCTACACCAGCGCACTGGAGGCCGGCCGGACCGGCAAGGCGCCCACGGGCACAGATCCGCAGTCCGGTTCGACCCCACCCGGCAAATCGTCCACCTGATGGAAGGGAGCCACCATGAGTGAACTGAACCCGGCGCCCGGCGCGGGTGCCGACCGCAGCCAGCGCGCCACGCGCGTGCGCTCCGATGCGTCGCTACATGACCTGCTATGCGAGCGCCTCTGGCGCAGCGGGATCGATGTGAGCGAGGTGTCGGTGACCGTGCAAGAAGGCGCGGTGACGCTGGAAGGCGCCATCGGCACCCGGGCTGACCGGGCGCGCGTCGAGGACGCCATCGACCGGATTCCCGGCGTGCGCGCCGTGGAGAACCGCGTCCGCGTGGCGCCTGACCGGTCTTCGGCAGGCCGCTAGCGGAAAGCGCGGAAAGACTGAACGCGGAACCTTAACGCGGAACGAATCAAGCCGGACGTTGCAACGCAGGACGACCATCCGTATCACAGCAAGAAGAAGGAGACGCCCATGCCATTCGCCTATGCAGGAACGCGCCGCCGGCGCAACCGCGATCGTCGTCGCAACCATGACGCGATTGGCGCCGATGCCGGCCAGCGTGGCGAGAACCCGCAGGCGCCGCAATCCAGCCCGCAATCCAGCCCGCAGTCCAACGCCGAGCCCTCGGGCCCGCAGTCCAACCCGCAGGCGGAGCGGGGCAAGCCGGACGAGCGGGGCAACGCGCCACCCGGCGTGGGGGAGCAGGACCTCCACGACCCCGGCAGCCGCGACCCCGATGCGCCGCCCGTGGACAACCGCTCCTGACATGAAAAACGCCCCCGAGGGGGCGTTGCCACAGGACGGGGGGATGGGCGTCAGGCCGCAGCCATGCGCGCAATCCCGCAATCCATCTGGAACGTGGAGGGGCTGGATGTTTCGGCCTCTTCCGTTTCTTCTACGTCGTCTGCTGCCTCCGCCTGCTCGTCCTCCACGCGCAGCGAGACTTTGAGGCGCTCCGCTGCCGCACGGCCCACCCGGATGGCTTCGTCCCGGGTCTTGTGACGGCTGATGGCGCGCGGCACGCCGTCCGCCCGCAGATCCCAAAAGCCGTCGTTCAGCACGATGTGAAAATTCTTCGGCATGGTGAATGTGCTCCTGGTCGCTTCCCGATTATTGAGAGGTCCGTCTCCACGCGGACTGCCAATATTCTCGGATGGCGACCCCGGCATGCTGCATCGGCGTTTGTCTGACAGGGCTGTCGGTGGCCGCCGCTTGGCGCGTGACGCGGGCGGATCTCGTCGCGGCGGGAGCGCCCGCGCCCCCCGCCATGTTCATGTTTCGCCGCCTGTTCAATCGGGCTGAACAGCGCGAAAAGTTGAACAGCGGCGTCCTTTGGTCCATGATCGGGGTTACTTTTCCCGATTCCCGTTCGGCGACCCGGAGGACGCAGCCATGGACCAGAAGGCGGGCGATATCGACTGGGTGGAGGCCGCGCTGGTGGCCCTGCACCGCACTACGGGCATGCAGGCCCGCATCCGCCATGGCCGGCGCGACCCAGGCGGCGAGGCGCCGGTGGCCGCCATTTCCCTGCGGCGCGGCGACGCCGCCCATCGCTACGCGGTGGAGTGCCGGCGCTCGGTGCGCACGGTCGCGGACCTCTCCGTGGTGCGCGCCCAGTTGCAGGAGCGCGCGCCGGGCCTGCTCGTCACCACCTACCTGACCCCGGCGCTGGCCGGGCAGTGCCGCGAGATGGGGCTCCAGTTCCTCGACACGGCCGGCAATACCTTCCTCGATGCCCCGGAATTGTTCGTCTTCGTCATTGGCCAGACCCCGCCGGACAGCGTGGTGCGGCCCGCCGTGCGCATCAGCGGCAACCCGAGTTCCCAGCGGATGGTCTTCGCGCTGCTGTGCCAGCCGGAACTGCTCCAGGCCACGTACCGGGAAATCGCCCGAGTCAGCGGCATTGCGCTGGGCTCGGTGGGGGCGGTGTTCAACGGGCTGTCCGCGCGCGGCTGGCTGCTGGAGACGCGCGAGGACGAGGGGCGGCGCCTGACCGCGCCGGACCGGCTGCTCGATGAATGGGTGGCCAACTATCCGACCATCCTGCGCCACCGGCTACAGCCGCGCCGCTTCAGTGCGCCGGCGGCGGACTGGTGGCAGGCGGTCAACGCAACGGAGCTGGGCGGCTACTGGAGTGGCGAGGTCGCGGCGGCGGCGATGGTCGGCGGGATTCGTCCGGCCAGCCAGACGCTCTATATCGCCCCCGCGCGGATGGCGGGCGCGCTCCAGATGCTGACCCAGAAACACCGGCTGCAGCCGGACCCGGACGGCACGGTGGAGGTGCTCGAAGCGTTCTGGGACCCATCGGTAGAGGGGCTGGAGTCCCCGCCGCCGGGCCGGCCGGACCTGGCGCCGCCCGTCCTCGTTTATGCCGACCTGATGGCCACGCTCGATGCGGACCACCTCGCGGAGGCCACGCAGTTGCGCAAGGCGCGCATCAAGGACGTGCTGGACCGGTTCTAGGCCACCGGCCAGCCGTCGCCTGATCTCGTTCAAATTTCGTCTGCTCGGCTCCCTTACTGGTTCTTCATCGCCGCAGCCAGCCGCGCGATGATCTCCCCCTCGCTCTTGAATGCCTTCTGCGCATAGGCCGAATACTGCTCGGGGCCCATGTAGTTGGTGATCATGCCGTACTGGCGCGTCACGTTCAGGAACTTGGGGTCCTTGAGCGCGTTGCGGAACGCTTCGTCAAGCCGCTTGACCACCGCGGGCTTCATGCCGGCCGGCCCGATCACGCCGAACGGCGAGTTCGACCAGACCGGATAGCCGATTTCCTTGAGCGTGGGGGCGTCCGGGAAGTCCGCCGCGCGCTTCTCCGACAGCGTGGCCAGCACCCGCATCTGGCCGCTCTGCACATAGGGCAGCAGGGTGTTGGACAGCACAGCCACGTCCGACGAGCCGCTCAGCAGGGCGGTGATGGCCTCGGCGTCGCCCTTATAAGGCACGTGGGTCCAGTTCGACTGGGTGACGCGCGCCAGTTCCGAAATCGTCAGATGCTGGCTGCCATAGATGCCGGTGGTGCCGTAGCTGATGCCGCGCTTGTCGGCCTTGGCCTCGGCAATCAGCTCCTGCATGGTCTGCCATTTGGCGTCCTTCTTCACCGCCACCGCGAAGTTGTAGTCCGCGATCATCGACACGTAGGTCAGGTCCTTGAGCGGGTCGTAGCGCATCTTCTGCACGTGCGGCAGGCGGAAGATCACCACCGGCGCCATGCTGAGCGTGTAGCCGTCCGGCTCGGTGGTCACCATCTGCGTGGCGCCCAGCGTGCCGCTGACGCCCGGCTTGTTCTCCACCACGATGGTCTGGCCCAACTCGCGCCCGGCCGCATCGGCCAGCGCGCGGGCCACCTGGTCGGTCACGCCGCCGGCGCCGTAGGGCACGATCAGGCGGATCGGGCGGGTGGGGAATTCATCGGCGGCCTGCGCGACGCCCGGCAGGATGCCGGCGCCCGTGGCGGCCACGGCGGCGCCGGCCATGGCGAAGCGGACAAAGGTACGACGTTGCATGTTGTCTCCTTGGGTTCGTCACGCCGGATCGTGGTTGTCCGGCTGGCAATACATCTGCCGCAGTATGACCGGGAGACAGGGCGCGCGGGGCGCCTGGTAGAAGGTGCGAGCCCGCTATCCGTCGATTTCATCGACGTCATGCGCCGGCTGCATTGGCGCCTCCGGGTAAGTCCGGAGGCGCCGGGGGAGCGTTGGAGGAAGCGCGCCCGACGAATGTCAGGCGGCGATCACGCGGGTGCGGATGAAGGCATCGTCACGCATCAGCGCCTCGGCCCAGCCGGCCGGCGGCACCAGGCTGATGTCGGTGATGGCGTAGCCGATATCCCCGGCAGTTTGCAGCTGCTGCGCCACGATATTGGCGCCGATCTCGGCCAGCGCCTGGTTGAAGTGCGACAGCGTGCCTGGCCGGTTGTAGTGGATGTTCAGGATGCGCGCCGGGGCCTCGAGCGGGTTCGGCTGGATCTCCGGCAGGTTCACCGCGCCGATGGTCGCGCCGGTCTCCAGGAAGTTGGCGAGCTTGGTCGCTACTTCCACGCCGATGTTCTCCTGGGCTTCCTCGGTGCTGCCGCCCACGTGCGGGGTCAGGATGACATTGGGCTTGCCCTGCAGCGGCGTGACGAACGGATCGGTGTTGCTGCGCGGCTCCTCCGGGAACACGTCGATGGCGGCGCCGGCCAGGTGGCCGTCGTCCAGATGCTGGGCGAGGGCCGGAATATCCACCACCGTGCCGCGCGAGGCGTTGAGCAGGATGGCGCCGCGCTTCATGGACGAAAGCGCCCGCGCGTTGAGCAGGCCGCGCGTCTGGGGCGTGGCGGGCACATGCAGCGTCACCACATCGGCCTGCGCCAGCGCGTCTTCCAGCGTGTGGGCGGGCATGGCCGAGCCGAGCGAGAGGCGCGGGCGGATGTCGTAGAACACCACGCGCATGCCCATGGCTTCAGCCAGGATGCCGACCTGCGCGCCGATATTGCCGTAGCCGATCACGGCCATGGTCTTGCCGCGAATCTCGAACGAGCCCTTGGCGGATTTCTGCCACTCGCCCAGATGGGCCGCGCGGCTTTTCTCGGGGATGCGGCGCATCAGCATGATCGCCTGGCCGATGACCAGTTCGGCCACCGAGCGCGTATTGGAGAACGGGGCGTTGAACACCGGAATGCCGGCGTGGGCCGCCGCGCCGAGGTCGACCTGCGAGGTGCCGATGCAGAAGCAGCCCACCGTCAGCAGCTTGCCGGGCTGGGCGAACGTTTCCGCCGTGAGCGTGGTGGCGGAGCGGATGCCAAGCAGTTCGTGCCCCTGCACCGCCTGCTGGAGGGGCTCGCCGGCGAGGGCCTTGCCCTGCGTGGCGACGTCGATCTGATGGCGCCCCAGCATTTGCTGGGCGCTGGCGTGGATATTTTCGAGGAGGATGGCGGTGGCCATGAGGGTCTGCCGAGGGTCAGGAGGTTGGAGATGCTGTGGGCGCGCGGCCATGAGGAACTGAGGGCCTGGCGCGCCGATGCGCTCACCTTATCACTGTCCCTTACCCGTGCTCATGAAGTGGGCATCGCGGGCCACTTGCGGCGCCTCATTGGGTAGATGTCTTTGTCATCGTACAACTAGGGTAATTTCGGTCAACATCCCCTATTCGAATGCTTGCAGCGCCGCTTTTGTTCTCATATGATGTCTGATAACTATAACGAGGACGGAGACAGCACGATGCAAGACACCCCATTCGACGCACGCAGGCGGACCCTGCTGAAAGCCGGCGGCGCGGCTGCTGCGGCTGCGGCCAGCGGCGGGGCACTTGCCCAGGCTTTCGAATTCAAGCCGAGCCAGCGCTATCCCGACGCGGCCGTGGAAATCCTCGACCCCAGCTTTGCCAAATACCGCCTGTTCAGTTCCACCGTGGAGCAGCTCGCCACGGGCTTCCGCTGGGTGGAAGGGCCGGTCTGGTTCGGCGACGGCCGCTACCTGCTGTTCTCGGACATCCCCAACAACCGCATCATTCGCTACGACGAAGCCGCCAACCAGTGGAGCGTCTTCCGCCAGCCGGCCAACTTCAGCAACGGCCACTGCCGCGACAAGCAGGGCCGGCTGATCAGTTGCGAACACCTGACGCGCCGCGTCACCCGCACCGAGTACGACGGCTCCATCACGGTGCTGGCGGACCGCTACCAGGGCAAGCGCTTCAACTCGCCCAACGACATCGTCTGCAAGTCCGACGGCTCGCTGTGGTTCTCCGATCCGCCGTTCGGCATCGGCGGCGAGTGGGAGGGAGACAAGGCCACGCCAGAACTGCCGCACGCGGTCTATCGGATTGATCCGAAAGACAACGCGGTCACGCAGGTCATTGCCGATCTGAACGGCCCGAACGGCCTGTGCTTCTCGCCGGACGAGAAGAAGCTCTACGTGATCGAGGCGCGCGCGCAGCCGCACCGCGTGGTCTGGGCCTATGACGTGGCGGCGGACGGCGGTCTGTCGAACAAGACCAAGCTGATCGACGCCAACGGCCCCGGCGCGCTGGACGGCATGAAGTGCGACGTGGATGGCAACATCTGGGCCGGCTGGGGCAGTAGCGGGGCGCCCGGCGCGGACCCGGCCAAGCTGGACGGCGTGCGCGTGTTCAATCCGCAGGGCAAGGCCATCGGCCATATCCACCTGCCGGAACGCTGTCCGAACCTCTGCTTTGGTGGCCCCAAGCGCAACCGTCTCTATATGGCGTCCAGCCACTCGCTGTACGCGCTGTACGTGGAGACGCGCGGCGCGGTCTGATTCTCGATATTCATCGAAAATCGCTGAAAAGTTTCATCTCGCCGACGAGAAAACTGAATTCCATTCCGTATGGATTCTGTCAGCATGCCTGCATGCTGGCAGATACGGGATGGGGGCAATCGATGATGGGGAAGTCGGTTCTTCTTTATGGTGCGGCGGCGTGTTGCGCGGGCCTGGTCCCGCTGGCCGCGCAGGCCACGGAGGGGGCGCTGGGTCGCCCGGTGTCCGGCACCAGCGTGCAGGCCAATGCAGGCGTGGTACCGCCCGAGCCGGTCTGGGTGGTCAACTTCGGCGAGATCTACCTCGACGGCTCCGTGGGCAATGACCGGCAGGTGCCCATCGGCGGGCGAACCACGCTCGGCGTGGAAGCCAAGATCGCCTTCACGCTGGCCACCGCCATGAAGGTCTGGGATACCGGCCCCGGCGCATGGAACTTCGCCTCCAGCTTCACGTTGCCCTATGTCTGGACCACCGTGCACGCCACGGCCGGCGCCAGCGGCGCGCTGGGCAACTTCTCGACCGGCACGTCGGACCGGGCTTCGAACTTGTTCGATATCTACTTCGCCCCGATCATCGCCGGCTATCACTTCTCCAAGACCAGCCACATGGCGTTGAGCTTCAACGTCTGGGCGCCGACCGGCCAGTACAACAAGGACGCGCTGGCCAACCCGAGCCTGAACAACTGGACCTTCATCCCCCAGGTGGCCTTCACCCACCTGATGCCGCAGTACGGGCTGGAGTTCAATGCCGTGGGCGCGTTCCAGTTCTACACGCGCAACACGGCCACGGACTACCAGAACGCGCCACTGTTCACGCTGGACGTGATGGGCGTGAAGCGCTTCGGCCCGTGGGGCGTGGGGCTGGTCATGGGCACGGTGCAGCAGCTCGGCGGCGATAGCGGCCCCACGGCAGACCTGCTGCACGGCTTCCACGGCCACGACTTCGCCATGGGGCCGATCGTCTCCTACGACACCAAGCTTGGCGGCAAGCATCCGCTCTCGTTCGGGCTGCGCTGGGTGCCGACGGTGAGCAGCAAGAACCGGCTCGACAGCACCTCCACCTTCATGGCGACTGTCACATTGGTGCTGTAGCAGCATTCCACCTCAAGCAACGATTCACTGACAATACGCACGACTATCACTTTCCTGTCACGAATCGCCGGCACCATCGGCGCTCAAACTAGAAATCAGGGAAGTCTGAAATGCGTTATACCCACTCCGCGATCGGGATCGCGGCAGCTGTGCTTGTCTCCGCCTTGTTCTACGGCTGCAACAGCAGCGACGATGCCCCGGCATCGAACCCGGCCACGCCTTCCGGCCCGTCCACCCCGGCTACCCCCAACGATCCCAGCGCGCCGGACAACCCCAAGCCCGCCGAAGTGACCGGCAAATGGACCACCGGCGACCTGCACGTCCACACCGTGGAATCGGACGACGCCCAGAGCCTGCTCGCCAACGTGCTGGACGAGGCGCTGGTCAAGAACAACCTCGACTGGACCGCCATTTCGAACCACCTGCGCCCGTCCACGCGCGACCAGAACGGCACCAACGTCGTCGGCGGCCCGCTGCCGTTCTCACGGGCCATGGCCGAGTACGAGATGCCGGCCGTGCGCCAGATGCAGGTCAATGGCTCGTACGTCAACAAACTGATCTTCTCGGCCTTCGAATGGGACATGCCCACCCATGACCACATGAACGTGGGCATTTTCGGCGGCGCCCCGCTGGGCACGGCCACCAAGGCGGCCAACGAGTTCGAATACTTCTTCACGAACCGCCCCGACACCCAGTTCGATCCGGTGGACGTGGCCAACTGGAACGCCAAGGGCCCGCGCGCCTTTACCACCCACGCGGACGCCGTGAAGGCCGTGGCCTGGCTGCGCGACAACTATCCCGACACCAGCTACGCGCTGATCAACCACCCCTCGCGCAACACGGGCAAGTACACCGCCGCCGACTACCGCGAATTCAACGACACCGCCCCGAACATCGCCTTCGGCGTGGAGGGCATGGTCGGCAACCAGATGGAGCCAGACCGCGGCGGCTATACCACCGCCTACGTGAACGCCAACCTGAAGAACCGCGTCTACGGTGGCGTGGACTACGTGGTGGCGCAGGTCGGCGGCATCTGGGATGCGCTGCTCGGTGACGGCCGGCGCTTCTGGAACGTGGCCGATTCCGACCACCACTTCAAGACCATCGGCACGAACAGCAGCGGCTACTTCCCGGGCGAGTACGCCAAGACCTATGTCTGGATCGAAAACCAGTACACGGGCATCAAGGGCGTGCTGGAGGGCGTGCGCTCGGGCCGCATGTTCTCGGTGTTTGGCGACCTGATCAACGCGCTCGACTTCAACGTGGCCGGCGCCGCCGGCAAGGGCGAGATGGGCGGCGAGCTGAAGGCCAAGGCCGGCGAGACCGTGACGGTCACCATCCGCTTCAAGAGCCCGGACCGCAACCACTTCGAGTACCCGATCAACAGCGGCATCAACGTGAACGTGCGGCCCACGGTGGACCACATCGACCTGATCGCCGGGGATGTGACGCCGCGCGCCGCGGCCGGCACGGCGGGCTACAGCAAGGAAACCAACGACTCGACCAAGGTGATCGCCACCTTCACGTCGGCCGACTGGAAGCTGGATTCGGACGGGTACTACGCCGTGACCTACACCTATACGGCGACGAAGAACCAGTACTTCCGCCTGCGTGGCACCAACCTCGGCATGAACGTGGCGGGTGAGACCCAGGACGGCAATCCGCTCCCGGACGCCAAGACCACGGTCACCGAGGACGCCGCGCGCTTCAACGCCATCAACGCCCGCAACTACAACGACCTCTGGTTCTACTCGAACCCGGTCTTCGTGACCGTGGGTTCGTGACCGTGGGTTCGTGATGGTAGGTAGCTGAGTTTGTGGCGTTAAACGACGGGTCGAGATAATGCTAATTATCAAGGCACCTTCGTTTGTGTAAGAGGTGGTTTTCCCCTCTCCCGGAAGCGGGAGGGGGGAGAAAAACAAACAGCGGTATCATCGCGCCCTTCGCCTTGATGTCCGCATTGCACCTTGTCTGACCCTGAACGTACTGCCGTCCGTCGCCGGCAGCGCCCGCCGGTTGCTCCGGAGCGGCTGCTTGGCCCGCATCACTTCGCTTTCTATCGCGGTTATCTCGAAGGCATCGACCTCGCCCGGCTGGCTGACCGCTATCTGGAGACGGGGCTGGACCTGCGCGTCGCCCGGACCATCATCGGCTGGATCGAGTCCGAATTGGCGCGCGGCGTCAAACGGCTGGAAACCCGCGAAGACGGCCAGCCGACCATCTCCGAGCGCGCCTGGCTGGCGCTGTTCCGCACGCCGGCCGACGAGAGCGCCACCGCGCGCCAGAACCGTCGCCGCAAGCTGTTGCGCGTGCTCGACGCGCTCAAGCCCCAACTGGTTTCCCGCCCCACGCGCGATGACGCCGTAACTGGCTGGTTCGCGCCGGCCATCGCCCAGCGGCTGGTCGAGGCGGGCTGGGCCACGCTCGGCGCGCTGCAAGCCGTGATCGGCCATGAGGGGCCGCGCTGGCACCGCCATGCGCGGCGCATCGGCGACCATACCGCCCGGCGCATCGAGGCCTGGCTGGCCGATCAGGCCGACGATATCGGCGCGATTCCCGCCGCCGCACTGGTACCCCGCCGCACCGCCACGGCGGCCGAATTGGCGAGCCTGCGCGCGCCGTCAGCGGCGGTGGCGCCGCTCGAATCGCTGCTGCTGCCGCCCGCGCTGGACGGCCGGCAGGGCCATAACCGCACGCCGCATGGCGTCGATTCCCGCATTTCCGCCCAGAACGACCTGATGGCCATCCACGCCTGGCTGGGCGTGCATCCGCCCGTGGGCGGCCACACCTGGCGCGCCTATCGCACGCAGGCCGAGCGCTTCCTGCTCTGGGCCGTGTTCGCGCGCGGCAAGGCCTTGTCCGATCTGACCGTCGAGGATTGCAGCGCCTACCTGATCTTCCTGGCCGATCCGCAGCCGGCGGCCCAGTGGGTCGGCCCGCGCGGCACGCCGCGCTATCGCCACGACTGGCGGCCGTTCGAGGGGCCGCTGTCGGCGGGCAGCGTGCGGCAGGCGTTCACCATCGTCAAATCGCTGTGCGCGTGGCTCGTCAACGCGCAGTACCTGCGCTACAACCCGTTCGAGCTGCTGCCCAAGCCCAAGGCGGCGGGGCAGGGCCGCATCAAGGTGGCGCGCAGCTTTACCGACGCCCAGTGGCAGTTCCTGCGCAAGTTCACGGCCGCGCTGCCGGGCGATGACCCGCGCACGGCGCGGCTCCAGTTCATGCTGCGCTTTGTCTACGCCACCGGCTTGCGGATTTCCGAGCAGGCGCAGGTGACCGTGGGCGACCTCGCCCAGCAGGATCTGGCTGCCGACCAGCGCGGCGTGTGGACGCTCTCGTTCGTCGGCAAGGGCACGCGCGCCCGTGAGGTGCATGTGCCGGGCCCGGTGATCGAGGCGCTGCGGGACTATCTGGAAGCGCGCGGACTGGGGCGCGAGCTGGAGCGGCTGCACCCGTCCACGCCGCTGATTGGCCGGGTGAAGGACGATGGCGCCGTGGGCCGGCTGTCCGTGGCGCAGCTCGATGCCATCTGGAAGGGCTTCTTCGCGCAGGCGGCGCAGGCCATGGCCGCCGATGACCCGGCCGGCGCGGCGCGGCTCGGGCAGGCCAGCGCGCACTGGCTGCGCCACACCTTCGGCTCGCACGCGATTGCGCGCGGGGTGGCGCTGGATGTGGTGCAGCACCAGTTGGGCCATGCCTCGCTGGCGACGACGTCGATCTACGTCCACGCCGAGGACGCCCGCCGCGCGCGCGAACTCGATCAGGCGGGCATGTACTAGTCGGCTGCGGGCAGGCAGTCCAGGAACGCCTGCGCCAGCGCCGGCACCGGGCGCTGCTGGTTGTGCAGGACATAGCTTTCGAACGGGATGGCCGGCTCGAAGCGAATGGCGCGCACCCCCGGCAGCTTCAGGCTGCGCACCACTACCGGGTTCACCACGCTGACGCCGAGGCCCATCTCCACCATCGTGCAGATGGTGGCCGCGTAGGGCGTTTCCAGCGTCAGCACGCGCCGGTCCGGCACAAAGGCGGCATCGACGATGGCGCGCGTACCATCGCCATGGGTGAGGGAGATGAAGCGCTCGCCGCCGAGGTCCGCCGCGTGGACCACCCGCTTGCGCGCCAGGCGGTGGTCGGCGGGCACGATGCACACCCCGGGCTCGTCGCGTAGCAGCGCGCTGTTGATGCCCGCCGTCTCCACCACGTAGGACACCAGCCCGAAGTCGCAGAACTGGTTCGCCGTCCATTTGGCGACGGTCGGCGAGTCACTGGTATGCACGGCGATGGGCACGTCCGGGTGCTGCTCCCGGAACCGGGCGATGGCCTGCGGCATCACGCTCATGGCGATCGACGGCACGGTGCCGATGCGTAGCGTGCCGACGCCCCCCTCCCGGATCGACCGCGCCGAGGCGCGCAGGCTGTCGAGCCCGAGGAAGGAACGCTCCACGTCCCGGAACAGGGCTTCGGCCTCCACGGTCGGCGTCAGCCGGCCGGCAATCCTCGCAAATAGCTTGAATCCCGTCTCCCGCTCCAGTTGCGAGATCACGCGGCTGATGTTCGGCTGCGAGGTGTGCAGCTGGGTGGCGGCGGTCGTCATCGAGCCGGTCACCATCACGGCCCGGAAGGCTTCGATCTGTTTGAAATTCATACGGGCGATGGTATATCAAATCCGTATGTGCAGGCCGAAACAACTGATTTGACGATATGACCGTCGGATTTCCATACTTGGCTCCAACGTACCGGAGAACAACACACGTATGGAATCGAAAGTCAGCCGCCGCCTGACCCAGGCCACCGCCCCCGAGGTCTGCGAACACATCTACCTGCCGCGCCTGGCGCGCGAATTCGGCAGTGGATTCCCGTATTTGAGCGATATCAACCAGGCGCACCTGCTGATGCTGCACGGCGCCGGGCTGGTGCCGGCCGAGGTGGCCGCGCAACTGGCGCAGGCGCTGGTGCGCATCGAGGCGGAGGGCCCGGACGCCGTGCCGCTGGACCCGGCCCGCGAGGACGCCTATTTCAACTACGAGGCCCGGCTGATGGCACTGGCCGGCGCCGACGTGGGCGGCCGCCTGCACGTGGCGCGCAGCCGCAACGACATCCTGGCCACTCACGACCGCCTGCGCGCCCGTGACGCCGCGCTGGCCATCCTCGACGAACTGCTGGCCACCCGCACGGTGCTGCTGGACAAGGCTGCCGAGCATGCCGGCACGGTCATGCCCGGCTACACCCACCTGCAATCGGCCCAGCCGATCACCTACGGCTATTACCTGGCCGGCGTGGCCGAGTCGCTGGGGCGGGACATCGCCCGGCTCCGGCAGGCGCTGGCCCGGCTCGATGCCTGCCCGCTCGGCGCCGGTGCGCTGGCCGGCACGGCGTTCCCGATCGACCGCACGGCCACGGCGCGCTGGCTCGGATTCTCCGGCCCCACCACCAATTCGCTGGATGGCGTGGCCTCGCGCGACGTTGCGTGGGAAATCCTCGCCGCCATCACCATCGGCACGGTCACCTGGGGCCGCGTGGCGCAGGATCTTTATGTCTGGGCGACGCCGGAATTCGGGCTGATCGACTTCCCGGACAGCGTGGCCGGCACGTCGAGCATCATGCCGCAGAAGAAAAACCCGGTCGTGCTCGAGTACCTGAAGGGGAAGGGCGGTCACATGATCGGTCTGCTCACGGCCTCGCTGGCGGCGCTGAAGGGCAGCCATTTCACGCATAGCGGCGACGGCAACCGCGAAAGCATGCGCGGCTTCTGGGAGGCGGCGGACGAGTGCAAGCGCTGCGTGGCCCTGCTGCGGCTGGTGCTGACCCACGCCACGCCACAGGCCGGTCACATGCTGGCGCGCGCCCGCCGGGACTTTTCGATGGCCACCGATCTGGCCGACACGCTGGTGCGCAGCGCCGGCATGTCGTTCCGCGAGGCCCACCACGTGGTGGGCGCGGTGGTGCGCGATGCGCTGGACCGCCATCTGCCCGCCAATGAGATCGATTCGGCGATGGTCGATGCGGCGGCGCTGCGCCACACGGGCCGCGCCGTGCACCTGTCGCCCGAGGCCGTGGCGCGCAGCCTCGACCCCGAATGCGGCGTGGCCGCCCGCACCGCTGCCGGCGGGCCATCGCCCGTGCTGGTGCAGGCGCAGGTTCTGGCCCAACAGGCCGACCTGATCGCCGCGCGAGGTGATGTGGACGCCATGCGCGAGCGGGAGTTGACGGATCGCGCCGCGCTGAAACGGGCCATCGCCGAACTTGCGAGCACGGGGGCGTCGATCGATTGACGCGCTCCGGGTGGCGGCTTCAAGCCGCGATCGCCGCCCCCCACCAGTCCCGGATCGCATAGGCGAGGGTGTCGCCCTGGTGGAGCCCGGCGGCGGCGCTGGCTGGGCGGCGGGCGGGGTCGAGAACGTTCGGGCCCATCGCTTCCAGCGCGGCCGGGCTGGGCGCCACCACATGCACCGCGCAGCCCGCCGCCTGCAGCGCCGCCACTTCGGCGCCCAGGTGGCCGCTGACCGGGTTGCCTTCGGCATAGCCGAACGGCGACAGGACCAGCACCCGCTCCGCGTCGATGGCCACCTCGGCGTTGGTCATCGACGCAATCCCCCCATCTATATAGAAGGCGTCGCCGATCTGCACCGGCGGCCAGACGCCCGGCACGGCGCAACTGGCGGACACGGCCTCTACCAGCGGCACGCCGCTGGCCGCATCGAACACCCGGCGCGCGCCGGTGGCGGCATCCACGGCCGCCATGCGCAGCGGATGCCCGGGCCAGTCGGCCTGGGGCAGCCGCGCGGCGATGATGGCGCGGCGCGCGGCCGGGGCGGGGGTCTCGCTGCGGCGGGCGAAGTCGCCGATGCGCTGGCGCGCCGCCGTCAGGTCGCCCTCGACCTTGGCCACCAGCTTGCGGTTCTGCGCGTCGGCTTCGGCCTGCGAGTAGGGACGGAACTGCTCGGGGGAATC
The DNA here is from genome assembly GCF_056395265.1 of Cupriavidus sp. 10L43_2. Taxonomy (NCBI): domain Bacteria; kingdom Pseudomonadati; phylum Pseudomonadota; class Betaproteobacteria; order Burkholderiales; family Burkholderiaceae; genus Cupriavidus; species Cupriavidus sp. 10L43_2. The sequence goes on along the minus strand of NZ_JBFTJE010000020.1, from coordinate 62,409 downwards.
GGCGGGCGGATGCCGTTGGGCGTGCAGCAGCGCCTCGATGTGCAGGCCGCACGCCAGCTGGGCGCCGACCACCGAGCCAGCCGACGTGCCGACGAACAGCCCGGCGCGATGCACGGCCACGCCGGCCCCCGCCAGCCCGGCCAGCACGCCGACTTCCCACGCGATGCCCGCTACGCCGCCGCCGCCGAACACGGCAGCCGTGCGGAATCGATGCTGGCCGGCCATCAGATGATGCCCTCCAGCGCCAGTTGCCGTTGCGCGTCGTCGTCGATGCCGAGCAGCTCGCCGTAGATCTCGGCGTTGTGCTGGCCCAGTGCTGGCGCCGGCTCGATCGGTTTGGCCGGCACGCCCGAGAACTTCGGGAACACGCCCGCCATCTTCACCGGGCCGATCTTCGGGTGCTCCACCGTGGCGATGCTCTCCCGCGCCGCGTAGTGCGGGTCCTGCATGATGTCCTCGATGGTGTAGATGAAGGAGTAGGCCAGCCGCGCGGCGTCCAGCTTGCGGCACAGCGCGTCCTCCGGCTCCGCGGCGATCCAGTCCGCGACCAGCCGGTTCAGCTCGTCCACATGCTCCCAGCGCTGGCTGTGCGAGGCGTAGCGCGGGTCTTCGGCCAGATCCGGGCGGCCCATGGCCACGCAGAGGCGCTGGAAGCCGGCGTCCGCCGAGCAGGTGAAGATCAGGTAGCGCCCGTCGCGCGTGCGGAAGTGCTCGCCCGGCGCGGCGGCGAAATGCTTGTTGCCGCGCCGCTCGCGCACCACGCCCAGCCGGTCGTACTCGGGCACCAGCACCTCGGTGAATCGGATGATGGACTCGTACATCGACAGGTCGATTTCCTGCCCCTCGCCGCCGTGCACGTCACGGTGGTAAAGCGCCATCATTAGCGCGAAGGCACCGAGGATGGCGGTCTGGTAGTCGGCGGTGGAGGTGCCGCTGCGCACCGGCGGGCGGTCCGGGTAGCCGGTGATGCCCATCAGGCCGCCGAAGGCCAGCCCGATGCGGTCATAGCCGGCGCGCTCCCGGTACGGGCCGGTCTGCCCGAAGCCGGACACGCGCAGCATGATCAGGCCCGGGTTGTGCTGGCGCAGCGTCTCGAAGCCGCAGTTCCATTTCTCGAGCGTGCCGGGGCGGAAGTTTTCCACCACGGCGTCCACCTCGCGCACCAGGCGGTACAGCAGCGCCTGCCCCGCCGGCTCGCGCAGGTTCAGCGTGATCGACTTCTTGTTGCGCGCCTCCACCTGCCAGTACAGGCATTCGTCGTCCACAAAGGGGCCGAGGTCGCGCACGGTGTCGCCGCGCTCGGGCACCTCCACCTTGATGACTTCGGCGCCAAAGTCGCCGAACAGCGTGCAGGCCACCGGCCCCGCGACCATCGTGCCGAGGTCGAGGATGCGCAGGCCGCTCAGCATGTGCGGGCCGGGCGTTTTCATGACCGGTCCTCCAGCGTGGCGGGTTCTGCGTCGGCAGCGGGCGACTCGGCCGCCTCGGCCGGCGCAGTCTTCAGCCGGTAGTCAGAGAAATCGGCCTTGCGCGTCATGTGCCAGTAGTCGTCGTTGCGGAACGGCGTGGTGGCCACCACGCGGCCCTGCGCGTTGCGATACCAGTTGCTCATGCCCTTGTGGGTCCAGATCATGGCGTTATGGGCGGCCTGCACGCGCTGGTTGAAGGCGTCGTGGCGGTCGCGCCGGATCTCGATCTCGAAGCGCCCCGCGCTGTGCGCCATGGCCTGCCGCACGATGTTGAGGATGTAGCTGACCTGCGTCTCCAGCAGCGAGACCACGCTGCCGCCGTGGCCGAGCGCCGTGTTCGGCCCGGCCAGCATGAAGAAGTTGGGGAAGTCCGGCACGGCCACGCCAAGGTAGGCTTCGGCGCCGTGGCGGTCCCACGCCTCGCGCACGGAGCGCCCGCCCCGGCCGAATAGCTGGAACGAGGCCAGCATGTTGATGGCGTCGAAGCCGGTGGCAACGATCAGCACATCGGCCTCATGCCGCTCGCCCTTGTCCGTGACCACCGCGTTGCCTTCCACCCGGGCGATGCCGCCCGTGACCAGCGAGACGTGCGGGCGGGCCATCGTGCGATACCAGCCGTTGTCCATCAGCATGCGCTTGCCGAACGGGGGGTACTCGGGCAGTACGTCCGGCAGCAAGTCCTGGCGCTCGCCCAGCTCGGCCTTGATGTAGTCCGTGAAGTAGGCGCGATGCCGGTCGTTGGTCTGGTTGATGGCGCGCTCCGGGTGCGGCCATGCCGGGTCGATCTGGAGCGAGCCGTGGATGCGGTCGTTGAAGATGTAGGCCAGCCGCTGGCGATACCACTCCTGATAGAACGGCACCTCGCGCAGCAGGAAGCGCGCGGACTCCGGCACCGGCTTCTGGAACTTCTCGAAGGGGGCGGCCCACTGGCGCGAGCGCTGGAACACGGTCAGCGCGGCCACGTGGTCGGCAATGGCCGGCACCACCTGCATCGCGCTGGCGCCATTGCCGATCACGGCCACGCGCTTGCCGGTCACGTCCAGGCCCTCGGGCCAGCGGGCAGTGTGGAAGCAGGGACCGTCGAACTGGTCGAGCCCTTCGATATCGGGCATCTTCGGCACATTGAGCAGCCCCACGGCGCTGATGACCATGTCGGCGTGCAGTGTTTGGGCCTGGCCTTCGGCGTCGAGCGTGTGGACGGTCCAGCGCAGCGAGGACTCATCGTAGTGGGCCGATTGCACCGTGGTGCGCAGCCGGATATGACGGCGCACGCCGAAGCGGTCCGCCACGTCCTCGAAGTATTGCTGGATCTCGCCGCGCAGCGCGAAGTAGCGCGACCAGTCGCCCTTGGCGAACGAGTACGAGTAGATATGGTTCGGCGTATCCACGCCGGCGCCCGGGTAGCGGTTCTCGTACCACGTGCCGCCCACCTCGTCGTTCTTCTCGATCAGCACGAAGGGGATGCCGGCACCCTGCAGGCGGATGGCGGCGCACAGCCCCGCCACGCCGGCCCCGATCACGATCACGCGGAAGCCTTCGGGCACGTCGATACGGCCGCGCTGGTCAATGCGCATGTCCGCGTCCAGCCCCAGCCAGGCGGCGATCATCGGCCCGTAGGAGGCCGGGATGTCCTCGCCCACGCTCAGCCGCATCATGGCGACCAGCGTGTCCGGGTCTGGCGCGGGCAGCGCGGGGGCCACGCCGGACTTCCACGCCAGGATGGCGTCGCGGGCGGCGGCCAGCACTTCCGCGCGGACCTCATCGGGTAGCCCACCGGGATCGTTGTCTTCCAGGCCGCGGATGCGCGAGCACTGGTAGCGCGGATCTAGCCAGCGGCGGTCCCCGGTCAGGTGCAGCAGCACCATCAGCAGGGTGGGGTAGTTGGCGCCTTGCAGGGCGTGGTCGAGCGTGGCCTGCCATTTGGCGGCGGCCTGGATGTCGGTCGTCATGGGGCGAGGGAGTCGGATGGATGGGGAGTTACTGGGCGCTTACTGGCCGCTTACTGGGCAGTCAGGCCGGCGGACTTCACGACGGCGCCCCACTTGGCGTACTCGGCGCGGATGTCCCGGGCGAACGCCTGCGGCGTGTCCGTGTTGGGCTCGAAGCCGAGCGTCAGCAGCTTGTCGCGCACCTCGGGCTTGGCCATGATCGTGCGCAGGTGGCCGTTCAGGCGGGTGACGATGGCCCCGGGGGTGTCCTTCGGCGCCACAAGGCCCAGCCAGCCCACCGCCTGGTAGCCGGCCACGCCAGCTTCGGCGACCGTCGGCACGTCCGGCAGGATGGCGGAGCGCTTGTTATCCAGCACGGCCAGCGCGCGCAGCTTGCCGGCCTTGATATTGGCCTGCTGGGCGCCGATGGTGTCCACCATCACCGGCACGCGGCCCGCCATGACGTCGATGGACGCCTGGCCGCCGCCGGGATAGGACACCGAGCCCATGCGCAGATCGGCCTTGGCGGCGAACAGCCGCATCGCCAGCTCGAACGCCTGGGCGCCGGAGGCGAACATCATCGGGTCCGGCTGCGCGCGGGCGGTCTGGATCAGCGACGGCACGCTGTTGAACGGCGCGGACGGCGCGCCCACCATCACCATCGGCGCCGTGGCGATCATGCTGACCGGCTCGAACGCGGTCAGCGGGTCATACGGCGTGGCCTTGACCAGATGCGGCCCGATCACCATGGTGCCGCTGACCGCCACGCCCAGCGTGTAGCCGTCCGGCGCGCTCTTGGCGACGGTGCCCATGCCGAGCATGCCGCCCACGCCCGGGCGGTTTTCCACCACCACCGGCTGGCCGATCATCGCGCCCAGCTCGTTGGCGATGATTCGCCCCACCGTGTCGGACGCGCCGCCGGCGGTATAGCCCACCACCAGTCGCACCGGCCGGGTCGGCCAGGTGTCGGCACGAGCGGGCGCGGGTAGCTGCAGCGAGGCGGCCAGCCCAAGCAGGATGGCCAGTCGCGGCAAGGAAAGCACGCGGGGGATCGCACTGGCGAGGCGGCGGAACGTCATGGGTTGTCTCCGGGTGTGTGCACGTGTTCGTGCTTGGTATGGTTGCATTTCATCCCGGACGTGTTCAGTATTCAAACGGAATCTTTACCAATATTCACTATGTGAACATCTCGACCGGGGAGAGGCCGAAAACATGACAAAAGCAGAGACAGAAGCAGAGACGGAAGCCGGCGAGGACACCGGCAGCGCTCCCAAGGGTGCACAGACCGTCACACGGGCGATGGTGCTGCTCAAGCTGATTGCGGCCCATCACCCGACCGGCGTGGCGCTGGGCGTGCTGGCGCAGGCGGCCGGGCTGGACCGCGCCACCGCCTACCGGCTGGCGACGAGTCTGGTCGAATCCGGCATGGTCGAGCGCGAACAACGGCTGTACCGGCTCGGGCTGGACGCCATGCAGCTCGGGCTGGCGGCGATGAAAGGCGCGCCGATCCTGGACCGCTGCCGCCCGGTGATGCAGCGGCTGGCGCGGCGCACCGAGGACACGGTTTTCCTCGTGGTGCGCAATGGCGACTACGGCCACTGCCTCCATTGCGAGGAGGGCGCGTTTCCGGTCAAGGCGCTGGTGCTGCAGGTGGGCGGCATGCGCGTGCTCGGCATCGGCTCGGCGGGCGTGACGCTGCTGTCGATGCTCGACGATGGCGAGATTGCCGCGCTCTACGCGCGCCATACGTCCGAATTCACGCCGCACGGGCTGTCGCTGGCCAAGCTGCGCACGCTGGTGACGCGCGCGCGCTCGGCCGGGCTGGCCAAGACGGACAGCCTCGTCAACGAGGGCGTGAGCGGCGTCGGCATGCGCTTCGAAATCACGCCGGGCAACTTCGCGGCGGTGAGCGTGGCCGCCATCCGCAGCCGCATGCAGGAGTCCCGCAAGCAGTGGATTGCCGACCTGATCGCCGAAGAACTGCGCTCGGCGGGCTTCCGGTGCGCGTATGCTGGGACCGGGCTGGATGGCGCCCCGGGTGCCGATCTGGCGTAGCACCTTCGACCCCAACGGAGAACGGACGATGCGAATCCCCCTGCGTGGCATGGCCTGTCTGGCGATATGTCTGATGCTTGGCGCAGGCCCGGCTGGGGCGACTGGGCCGGCGGATGGCGTGGAGACCTACACCGGACTCTGCGACGCCTCGGCCGGCTTCGCCCTCGGCCCCGACCACTTCGTCGTGGTGGGCGACGAGCACAACGTGCTGACGGTGTACCAGGCCGGTCAGCCGCGCGCGGTCAAGACCTTCACGCTTGGCGGCTTCCTCGGCACCGATGACGATGGCGAGTCGGACCTCGAAGGAGCCGCCGTTGTCGGCCAGCGCGCCTACGTCATCTCGTCGCACGGCCGCAATGCCAAGGGCAAGGAGCAGGGGCGCCGGCACCGGTTCTTCGCGGTGGAACTCGATCCGGGCCGGCTGTCGCTGAAGCCGGTGGGCCGGCCCTACAAGGATCTGCTGAAAGATCTCGTGGCGTCTCCGGCGCTGGCCTCGCTGCCGCTCAAGACGGCCGCCGAACGGGCACCGGAAAGCCCGGGCGGGCTCAATATCGAAGGACTCGCGGCAGCGGATGGCGGCTTGCTGATCGGCTTCCGCAATCCGCTGGTCGATGGCAAGGCCATCCTCGTGCCGCTGGAGAACCCTGATGGGCTCATCGACGGCAAGCCGGCGAAGTTTGGCAGCCCGCTACTGCTCGATCTGGGCGGACGGGGCATCCGCAGCATCGAGCGCGTGGGGCAGGGGTATGTGATCGCCGCAGGGCCGGTGGCTGACCATGGCACCTTCGCCCTATATAAATGGTCCGGCGCCGCCAATGACCGGCCCGAGGCGTTCGGACAGGCCGCCATCGCCACGCTGAAGCCGGAAGCCATCTTCACGATGCCGGGCACGCAGCGCCTGCGCATTCTCAGCGACGACGGCGGTGTGCTGCGCGATGGCGTGGCATGCAAGCGCCTGCCGGCGGCCCGGCAGGGGTTCCGCAGCGTGACGGTGGCGCCGTAAGCCGGGGCGGGTTAACGCACCAGCACCGCGCGGCCGATATAGAGCACCGGGCCGGTCGGGCGGCCGATGGGCGATCCGGCGGCGGGCTCGAGCGTGATCTCGAACAACTGGTTGTCCTGGAGGGCCGGCAGGCGGTCCAGCGCGACATCGAGCGACTGGTCAGCCTGTACCAGACCCAGCGAGACCGGCCCGCTCCAGTCGTCGGCCTTGGTCCAGAATTGCAGCGCGCGATTGGTCGGCGCGGCCTGCGCGCCGAGCGGAATCAGCTTCAGCCGGCGCGGGCTGGACGCCTGGATCAGCCAGCCCGGCGTCTTGTCCTGCGGCGCGGCCAGCACCACCACATAGCGCGGCGGCGCGGGCGGCGCGAACGCGCGCAGGCCCAGCATGGCGGCCAGCAGCAGCGAGCAGGCCGTCGCCCCGAAGGCAATACCGCGCCAGAGCGCCAGCGAATGCCACCATCCGGGCGTGCCGGTGGCAGGCGTGGCTGGCTTGGGGCGCTGTTCGGCATGGCCGATGCTGCGCGCGATGCCCGCCCAGACGCGGGGCGCGGGCGTGACGGGCTCGGCCAGCGCCGACAGCGGATGGAGGCGCGCTTCCCAGTCATCGACACGGTCTTGCAGGCCGGGCTCCTGCGGCAGGCGCCGCGCCACGTCCTCGCGCTGGGCGGCGGAGAGCGTGCCCAGCACGTAGCCGGCGGCGAGGTCGTCCAACGCATCCCAGTCGTCGCTCATTGCATGCACTCCTTCAACGCCTGCAGGCCACGCCGCACCCAGGCTTTCACGCTGCCCAGCGGCGCGTTGAGTCGCGTGGCGATCTCGCTGTGCGAGCAGCCATCGACATAGGCATACAGGATGCTGTCGCGCTTGGGCGGGTCCAGTTGTTCGAGGCAGATGGCCAGCCGGCCGAGCATCACGCGGGTCTCGCCGGCCGGGGCCGTGCCCGCCACGGCGGCCAGTGCCGCCTCGTCCTCGATGGCCTGCGCCATGTCCTCGTCGGGCAGCACCAGCCGTAAGCGGTCGCGCACGAGGTTGAGCGCCTGATGCCGGACCAGGCTGAACAGCCAGCCGCGCGCCGCGCCGCGTGCGGGGTCGAACGTATGCGCATGGCTCCAGACCTTGACGAAGGCGTCATGCAGCACGTCTTCCGCCAGGGCCCGGTCCCGCACGATACGGACCGCCACGCCCAGCAGGTACGGGGCTGCGTGCTCGTAGAGACGGCGCAATGCCGTCACGTCCCGCGCGGCGCAACCGGCGAGCGCGGATTCGTAGTCGAAATGGTCGTTGACGGAGGGCAGGGCGGCGGTCAAGAGCGGGCTCTCTGGTGGCTGCAGGGCTGCAAGGGGGCGGCGGGCTGGGGGCGCCCGAGCGCACATCTTACGCCCGACAGTCGGCAGCGGCCCGCTGGGCTTTCCCTAATGCCGAGCGCGCCAGCCCGCTCAGGCCGCCGCTTTCCAGAACAGGTAGTCCGCCTGGTAGCGCACCATCTGCGCCGCGCCACGATTGGCCGCACTGCAGGCCGCCGCAGGCGCCACGCCGCCACGGGTGGCCACGCGCTGGATAAAGGTGACGCCGCTCATCATGCCGCTGCCGGTCGCTGGATTCGCCTTCACGAGCTGGTGCGGGATGTTGCCATCGCCGGCCGGCGACACCGCGACCTGGGTGGCGGTGACCTTCGAGCCGTCCATGGCTTCCCATGTGGCCGGCGGTCCGTAGTACTTGCCGACCGCCTTGCCGCTGCGGTCGTTCAGTGTGGCGGTGGGGCCGACGAAGGCCCATTCGAACTGGTCGGCGGCGTTGGCCTTGGGTCGGCACTCGTAGCGCAGTTCGCCCACGCCGACCGTCTGCATGGCGAGCTTGTGGCCGTCGGGTACCTTGATGGCGTCGGCGACAGGCGTGGGCGTGGGCGCAGACATCGAACCGGACTGGTGCATGCCGCCGCAGGCGGTCAGGGCGAGGCAGGCCGAGACCGGAACGAGAAGGGAGATGCGGATCATGGTGGGGCTCCTTGGTGTGTCGTGGATCGGTGCGAACCCGGAGGCCGCACAGACGCTACACACCAGCGGAGCGATTGGATGCAGTCAGGCGGAAGTATTTATCCGGCCGACTTGCCTGCGGCGGCCTGGAGGATCAGGTTGGCCACCTCCTGCGGGCGGGACAGCAGCGAGACGTGGCTCGCCGGAATCTCCACGGTCTGCGCGCCCATGCGCTTGGCCATGAAGCGTTCGAGGTCCGGGTTGATCGTGCGGTCCTGGGTCGACACCGCGTACCACGTCGGCTTGTCGCGCCAGGCCGCCACGGTGGTCTTCGCCATGGTGATGGCCTTGCCCATCGGCTGCTGGACGGCGTAGTAGCCACGCGCCTGCGTTTCCGGCAGATCCCCGGCGAAGTCGTGCAGGAATGCCTGTTCGGAAAGCCGGCCGTATCCATCCGCACCCCATTGCAATCCGCCCGAGGCCGGCGCGGCGGGGAACGTCTTTGTCAGCGCGGGGTAGTCCTCGCCGGCGTCCGGCGCGCGGGCGGCGATATAGACCAGCCCGGCCACTTTCGAGTCATCGCCGGCCTGGCTGATGACCATGCCGCCGTAGGAGTGCGCCACGAGCAGCGTGGGGCCGTCCTGGACCGCCAGGGCGCGCTTGACCGCATCGACGTCCGCGTCCAGCGATGTCGTCGGGTTCTGCACCGAAGTGACGTGGTAGCCCTTCGCCTGCAACAGCGGAATGACCTTCTCCCAGCTCGATCCATCGGCATACAGGCCGTGCACCAGCACGATGTTCTTGACGGGGACGGTGTTCGCTGGCGACGGGGTCTGCGCCATGGCGCCGGAGGCGAGGGTGAGGGCGGCGAGCGCGGCCAGGGTGGCCGGGAGGGTGCGGTGGAGTTTCATGGTCGGTCCTTTCGATCAGGTAGAGGGATGAATTGCAGCGTCATGGGCTGTCTGCAGTCAGACGAACCGCCCGCGCCGGCTATTCCGTCTCCGGTGACTTCCTGCCCGCAGCCCCGTGGGATCGTGCAAACATCGTGCGAAATCCGCCGGCGACCCGCCGCGCCCGGGCAATATCGATAGTTGAAAGACTTCGTTGTGCGCGCCGCGCCCCTTTCCGATACTGAATGCCGCTCCGCATTCCAATCTGAACAGGGACTTCCGATGCCGTCGCACTCCGTGGCCAACACCCGCCGTACCGCGCTCAAACAACTCGTATCCCTCGCCGTTGCCGGCGGCGCAGGCTCGCTGCTGGCCGCGTGCTCTCGTGGCGACGAGACCGCCACGCCGAAAGCGGCGGCCGGTGCGCCGGCGGTGGTCGGCAAGGTTGGCGACAAGGTGCGCTTCCGTTACCCGGACAACCCGACCTTCGATCTGGTCTACCTGGCCGACCAGCTCGGTTATTTCGAAGGCACGAACACGCGGCCCGAGTACATCGGCAAGGTGGCGGCGCCCCAGATCATCCCGCTGGTGGGCACGGGCGAGATCGATTTCGGCTCACGCATGGTGCCGCTGGTGATCTCGGCGGTGGCCAGCGGCTCCGACATCAAGGTAGTGGCGGCCGGCAACAAGACGCTGCAGGACGCGCCGCACATGAAGTACTTCGTGCGCAAGGCGTCCGGCATCCGCGCCCCGAAAGACCTCGAAGGCAAGACCGTCGGCATCAACAGCTTCGGCGCGTGCGCGGAGTTCGTCACCAAGACGTACCTGCGCGAGAAGGGCGTGGACGTCAACAAGATCAACTTCGTCGTGATTCCGGACGATCAGGCCGAGCAGACGCTGGTCACCGGCAACACCGACCTGGCGATCATCCACGCACCGTTCTCGGGCCGCGCCGACCACGCCGACAAGCTGGTGCGGCTGTGGAGCGACTTCGACCTCGACGCCGGGCTGGGCGGCATGCAGCCCTACAGCGCGCACGGCAAGTTCATTCGCGAGCATCCGGAATCCGTGCGCGACGTCGTGACCGCGCTCGCCAAGGCGGCCAACTGGGTCAACGCGAACCCGGAGGACGCGCGCAAGCTGGTGTCCAAGCGCATCAACCTGCAGCTCGACTACGTGGACCGCTACGCCTACGTCGATAACCTCGTCGTCACCGAGCCGCCGATCCAGTATTACATCGACGTCCTCGAAACCGAGGGCAAGCTCCCCAAGGGCAAAGTCGCCGCGCGCGATCTCTACACGAACGAGTTCAATCCGTACGCCACGCAGGGACCGGCGAAGGCATGAGCACGACCGACTCCCACAAGATCACCGCGCGCGGCGTGCGCATGGACTATGCCGTGCGCAACGAGGCGGGGCGCCCGGAGAACGTGGCCGTGCTGCGCGACTTCGACCTTGATATCCGCGACGGCGAACTGCTGTCGATCCTGGGGCCGTCCGGCTGCGGCAAGTCGACCTTCCTGAGCATCCTCGCTGGCCTGACTGACCGCACCGGTGGCAACATCGCCATCGACGGCAAGCCGCTGCAGGGCATCAACCCGGCGCAGGGCGTGGTGTTCCAGGGCTACGCCTTGTTCCCGTGGCGTACCGTGCTCGAGAACATCGAGGTCGGGCTCGAGATTCGCGGCGTGCCGCGTGCGGAGCGGCGGCGCATTGCGGGGGAGTACCTCGAGCTGGTAGGGCTGACCGGCTTCGGCCCGCGCTTTCCGCATGAAATCTCGGGCGGCATGAAGCAGCGCGTGGCGATTGCGCGCGCGCTGGCCTACAAGCCCGAAGTGCTGCTGATGGACGAACCATTCGCCGCGCTGGACGCACAGACGCGCGAGATCCTGCAAGGCGAACTGCTGCGGATCTGGGAGCAGACGCGCAAGACCATCGTGTTCATCACCCACAGTATCGACGAGGCGATCTTCCTGTCGGACCGCATCGCCATCATGACGCGGCGCCCGGGTACGGTGAAGGCGATTCTCGACGTGCCGCTGCCGCGCCCACGCGCGCCCGAGGTGCGAAATTCGGAAGCGTTCGTGCGACTGCGCCAGCAGGCGTGGGACGTGCTCAAGGACGAAGTGCAGTTCGCGAACCCGGCCGCCGTGCCGCGCCCGCTCGGCGCCACGGCCAATCCCGGCGAGCGTGCGGCCGCCGAACCCGTGCTGGCGAGGGCCGCATCATGAGCGGCAAGGCTACCGACCGCGCGCTCGGCGTGCTGGGCATCATCGGTTTCCTGCTGCTGTGGGAGCTGGTGCCACGGCTGGGCATCGTCAGCGCCGCTTACCTGAGTCCGCCATCGCAGATCCTGGGCGCCATCTGGCAGCTGATCGGCAGCGGTGCGCTGTGGAAGCACCTGCTCGCCAGCCTCCAGCGCTCGCTGTGGGGCCTGGCCGCCGCCATCGGGCTCGGCGTGACGCTGGGCCTGCTGATGGGCTGGTTCAGCCGCTTCGAGGCGATCGTCGATCCGATTCTGCAACTGTTCCGGCAGACCTCGGCCTTCGCGCTGTTCCCGGTGTTCATCCTGTTCCTTGGTATCGGCGAGACCTCCAAGGTGGCGATCATCTTCTGGGCGTCGTTCTGGCCGGTGCTGCTGAGCACGATTGGCGGCGTCAAGCAGGTGGACCGGCTGTTGATCGACTCGGCCCGCTCGATGGGCGCGTCGCGGCTGTTCGTGTTCCGCAAGGTCGTGCTGCCGGCGGCGTCGCCGTCGATCTTCACGGGCGTGCGGCTGGCGGGCACGTATTGCATCACCGCGCTGGTGGCGGCGGAGATGATCGGCGCGCATTCCGGGCTCGGCTTCATGACGCTCAACGCGCAGGAGGTCTTCCAGATTCCGACCATGTACGCGGGCATCCTGCTGCTGGCGGTGCTGGGGCTGGTGCTCAACTATGGGCTGGCACGGGTGGAGCGCCGCATGACGCGCTGGCGCAAGGGGCTCACGCTCAATGGCTGAGATCGCGTCCGAATGCGGGTGCGCGCCGGCGGCCAAAGCGCCGCGTTTGATCCCCGGCGCGTGGCATGCCATCGCGCTGGCGGTGGCGGCCGGCCTGCTCGGCCTGGCTGCCGCGCCACGCTGGCTAGAACAGTCGCCGCATCTTGTCGAACGATTGCCGGTTGCCTTGCAGGCGGGGGCGCGGTACCTGGAGCGGGAGCCCGACTGGACGACGCTGCCGCGCGGCCCGTTGCTCGAAGCCGTGCGGGCGCGTGGCGAGCTGGTGGTGGGCGTGCGGCAGTACGCCCGTCCCGCGCCGCCTAGCCGGCCGACGCCGCCTGAACCCGATGCGTTCGATGTCTCGCTCGCGCGCTATCTTGCTGAACGATTGCAGGTGYGTCTGCGGGTAGTCGGCCTGCCTGCCGATGCGCGCGGCGTGAGCGTGCCCGGTGTCGATCTTGTGGTGGCCGGCGCCATCGATAGCGGTCCGTATGCCGTGCCGACCGCCTACACCGGCGGCGCCGGCGCGCTCGTCACGCTGCGCGGCAGCGACTATCGTGCGCCGAGTGATCTCGCCGGGCGCGCGGTCTGTGTCGCACAGGGTAGCCCTTATGCGCATCCCGTCACGGAGACGCTGGGCGCGCAGGTACGTTCCTATTCTTCGTCGATCCGCGCCGTGGCCGCGTTTATGGCCGGCGAATGCCAGGCGCTGGCGGAAGACGCCCCTGTGGTGGCGCGGCTGATGGGATTGCCCGAGTGGCGCTTCTATCGGCGGCTCGACGCGGGCCTGCTTCCCGACAACGCCAGCCCGCAGATCGTGATCCGGCAGGACGACTCCCGCTCCGCCGCGTGGCTCGATCGCGCCGTGCGGCATTGGAAGATCGGCGGGGCGCTCGCCACTGCCCGTACGCAGCGCGCCGGCGATATTGCCTACGAAGCCAGCCAGCTTGGCGACGGCCTCGTCTGCCATTCCTGACGCCAGCCGATGTCTGCCTGCGGCTATCGATATGCGGGCCGCAGCGCCTAAGCATCCTCGAAAAAATTCGTCGTGACGTGTAGGGGGGCCATGCTCCAATGGCCGCTTGTTCCCCCACTCGCTGCACCATGACCAACCTCTCGGAATTGCACGTCCTACAGCGCTCCGGTGCGCCTGTGGGGCGCATTGCGGACGACGCCGAAGCCATCGCCGTGGCGCATGCCCTGGCGGCCGATTTTGCCGAAGGCGCCGCGCGACGCGACCGCGAGCGCATCCTGCCCTGGGACGAACTGAACCGCTGGTCCGGCAGCGGGCTTGGGGCGATCACGATTCCGCGCGCGTTCGGCGGTGCCGGCGTGTCGTACGCCACGCTCGCAGAGGTCTTTGCGATCCTCAGCGCCGCCGATGGCTCGCTGGGTCAGATCCCGCAGAATCACTTCGGCCTGCTCGGCGTGCTGCGCGAGATCGGCACGCCGGCGCAGAAGCAGCGCTACTACGCCGAGGTGCTCGCCGGGCAGCGGCTTGGCAATGCAGGGCCGGAGCGCCGCTCCGCCACGAGCCAGACCGTCCTGCAAACCGGCACGCGGCTGCGCCGCACAGAACAGGGCTTGCGGCTGACTGGCCAGCGCTTCTATTCGACCGGCGCGCTGTTCGCGCATCGGGTGCCCGTACGCGCGCTGGACGACGAAGGCCGCGCCGTGCAGGCATGGGTGCCGCGCGATGCGGCGGGCCTGACCGTGAACGACGACTGGTCGTCGTTCGGCCAGCGCACCACCGCCAGCGGCACGGTGCTCTTCGACAACGTGGCCGTCTCAGAGGAAGACGTGTTGCCGGTCTGGCAGCTTGCGGAGCGCCCCGGGATCTACGGGCCGACTTCGCAGCTGATCCAGGCCGCCATCGACCTGGGTATCGCACAGGCTGCCTTTGACGATGCCATCGCCTTCGTGCGCGCCTACGCGCGGCCGTGGATCGACGCCAAAGTGGAGCACGCCACCGACGATCCCTATCTGATCGGCGATGTCGGCCGGCTTGCCGTGGATCTCCACGCCGCGCGCGAAGTGCTGGGCGAGGCTGGGCGCGCGCTCGATGCCATCGCCGCAGGCCCGGTGACGGATGCGCTGAGCGCGGAGGCGTCGGTGGCCGTGGCGGAAGCCAAGGTGCTGACCACCGAGATCGCGCTCGCGGCCAGCGAGAAGCTGTTCGAGCTGGCGGGCTCCTCCGCCACGCGCGCCAAGCACAACCTCGACCGCCACTGGCGCAACGCGCGCACCCATACGCTGCACGATCCGGTGCGCTGGAAGCTCCACCTGATCGGCAACTATCACCTCAACGGCGTTCAGCCGGCACGGCACTCCTGGAATTGATATGACCTTGCTGTTTACGCCTCCACCTGCTGCCGATCATCGGGACAGCCGTCCCGCACCGGCCGCGCCGCCGCCGCGCGCCCATCGCATTGCCGATGACGCCGAAGCCATCGCCGCCGCGCAACTGCTGGCGGAACGCTTTGCCCCCGACGCCGCGCTGCGTGACCGCGAGCGCCGGCTGCCGTGGGAAGAACTCGACGCGCTGAGCGCCAGCGGCCTGCTGGGCATCACTGTGCCGCGCGAGCACGGCGGCGCCGGCGTGTCCAACGGCACGCTGGCCGAAGTGATCGCAACGCTCGCTGCTGCCGATGGCTCGCTGGGCCAGATCCCGCAGAACCACTACTACGCGCTCGAAGTGCTGCGCGTGGGCGGCACGGCGGCGCAGCGAGCGGCGTTCTACGCCCGGGCGCTGGCCGGTGAGCGCTTCGGCAATGCGCTGGCCGAGATCGGTCACAAGGACTTCAAGCGCCGCACGCGGCTGGTGCCGGATGGCGACGGCTTCCGGCTGATCGGCAACAAGTTCTATTGCACGGGTGCGATCTTCGCGCACCAGATTCCCACGCTGGCCGTGGCGCAGGAGGATGGGCGCGAGGTCACTTACATCGCTATCGTGCCGCGCGATGCAGCCGGCATCACCATCGTCGACGACTGGGATGGCTTTGGCCAGCGCGTCACGGGTAGCGGATCGGTGACCTTCGACAACGTGCGCGTCGAGGCGGACTGGGTGCTGCCGTTCCAGGCGTCGTTCGAGACGCCGACCACCATCGGTCCCGTGGCGCAGCTGATGCATGCGGCCATTGACCTTGGCATTGGGCACGGCGCGTTCGCCGCCACGTTGCCGTTCATCCGCGATCATGCGCGGCCCTGGGTGGATGCGAAGGTCGCACATGCCAGCGAAGATCCGCTGACGATCCATCAGGTCGGTGACGTCAAGGTCAGGCTCCGCGCCGCCGAGGCGCTGGTGCGGCGGGCCGGGCGCATCGTCGATGCGGCGCAGCGCAGCCCCGACGCCCAGACCGTAGCGGCGGCATCCATCGCCGTGGCGGAAGCGCGCGCGGCCACAACCACCGCCTCGCTGCTGGCCGGCACCCGGCTGTTCGAACTGGGCGGCACGGCATCGACGCTCGACGGGCAAGGGCTAGACCGCTTCTGGCGCAACGCGCGCACCCATACCCTCCACGATCCGGTGCGATGGAAGTATCACGCCATCGGCAACTACTACCTCAACGACCGCCTGCCGACGCGGCACGGAGCCCTCTGATGGCGCGCAAGCAGATCCTGCTCAACGCGTTCAACATGAACTGCGTCGGGCACATCAATCACGGCCTGTGGACCCACCCGCGCGACCGCTCCACGGAATACAACACGCTCGAATACTGGGTGGAGCAGGCGCGCACGCTGGAGCGCGGGTTGTTCGATGGGCTGTTTATCGCCGATATCGTCGGTGTCTACGACCTCTATCGCGGCAATGTCGATGTCACGCTGCGTGAGTCGATCCAGCTGCCGGTCAACGATCCGCTGCTGCTGGTACCGGCCATGGCCGCCGCCACGCGCCACCTCGGCTTCGGCGTAACCGTCAACCTGACCTACGACGCACCGTACCTGCTGGCGCGGCGCTTCTCCACGCTCGATCACCTGACGCGCGGCCGGGTTGGGTGGAACATCGTCACCGGCTATCTGGACAGCGCGGCGCGCGCCATGGGCCTCGACGGGCAGTTCCCGCATGACGAGCGCTACGACCGCGCCGACGAGTATCTGGAGGTGCTCTACAAGCTCTGGGAGGGCAGCTGGGAGGAGGGCGCCGTGCTGCGCGACAAGGCCACGCGCACATTCGCCGATCCGGCCCGGGTGCACAAGGTGGTCCATCACGGCCGCTACTACGACGTGGAGGGCTACCACCTGGCGGAACCCTCCGCGCAGCGCACCCCGGTGCTATTCCAGGCCGGCAGTTCGGGGCGCGGGCAGCAGTTCGCGGCGCGCCATGCGGAATGCGTGTTTATCTCGCCGCCGAGCAAGGAGGCGGCACGCAAGACCGTCAGCGCACTGCGCGAGCAGTTGGTGGCGGCGGGCCGGCGCCCGGATGACGTCAAGGTCTTTGCCGGCGCTGCCGTGGTCACGGGCCGCACCGAAGCGGAGGCGCGCGCGCTCCACGCCGAGTACCGCGACTACGCGAGCCGCGAAGCCGGGCTTGCGCATTTCGCCGCCAGCACGGGCGTGGACTTCGCGCGCTATGGCCTCGATGAGCCGGTGGACTATGGCGGCGGCAACGCCATCGAGTCCGCGCAGCGCACCGCCGCCCAGCATGGCTGGACGCGCCGCAAGCTGCTGGATCTGTTCGAGCTGGGCGGACGCTATCCCGCCATCGTTGGCGACCCCGCACAGGTGGCCGACGAACTCGAGTCCTGGATCGACGAGACCGGCATCGACGGCTTCAACCTGAGCCGCACCGTGGTGCCGGAGAGCTACACGCACTTCGTCGACCTGATCGTTCCCGAGCTACAGAACCGGGGCCGCTACAAGACGGCCTATGCCGAGGGGTCGCTGCGCCACAAGCTGTTCGGCGACGGCGACCGCCTGCCAGATCGCCACGCGGCCGCGCAGTTCCGCCGCCTTTGATTCTTCATCCTGCCCATCACCATGCTGAAATCCTCACTGCTGCTTCCCCTGTTTGCTTCGCTGGCGATCGTCGCTTCCGCCTCTTCAGCCGCGCACGCCGCGCCGCTCACCATTGGCGTCACGCCGGGCTCGCTGGCCGACTCGGTCGAGGTGGCCGCCACCGAGGCCCGCAAGCAGGGCCTCGATGTCAAGGTGATCGAGTTCACCGACTGGACCACGCCGAACGTGGCGCTGGCTGCCGGGGACCTCGACATCAACTACTTCCAGCATCAGGCGTTTCTGGACAACGCCGTGAAGGAGCGCGGCTACAAGTTCCGCAGCGTGGCGCTTGGGGTGCTGCCCAACATCGGCCTGTATTCCACCCACATCAAGCGCTTCGGCGACCTCAAGGACGGCGCGCGCGTGGGCGTGGCGAACGATCCGGTGAATCAGGGGCGCGGCCTGCTGCTGTTGCAGAAGGCGGGGCTGATCAAGCTGCGCGATGGCGTGGGCGCGAAGGGCAGCGTCAACGACATCGTGGACAACCCCAAGAAGCTCAAGTTCGTGGAAGTGGAGGGGCCGCAGCTCGTGCGCGCGCTCGATGACGTGGACCTCGCGCAGGGCTACCCGGCGCACTTCGTCAACGCCGGCAAGCCGCAGGTGGCGGGCTCCGGACTGCTCTACTCGGGCATCGACGACACCTACTTCGCCATCCGCTTCGTGACGCGGGAGAACAATGCCAGCGATGCCCGCGTGGCGCGCTTCGTGAAGATCTACCAGGAGTCGCCGGCGGTGCGCAAGCAGCTCAGCACCTCGTTCGCGAACAACGACAAGCTCTACAGCCTGCCCTGGCTGAAGCCCTGACTGGAGACTCGTGCAGATGGCCGCCACCTTTCCGTTGTTCCGCAGGGGACTTCTCCAGACTGCTTCGCGTAGCGCGCCGCCGGTGGCACGCGCGGAAGGCACAACCGCGCCCAATGCGGGTTCGATCCGATTCGAGGGCGTGGGCAAGACTTATCACGCGGCGAGCGGGCCGGTGGAGGCGCTGCGCGAGATTGACCTTGAGATTCCCGCTGGCGGCATCTTCGGGATCATCGGTCGCAGCGGCGCGGGGAAGTCGAGCCTGCTGCGCACCATCAACGGGCTGGAGACGCCGAGCGCAGGCCGGGTCACCGTGGGCGGCGTGGACGTGGCGACGCTGGGGACGGGCGAACTGGTGACGTTGCGCCGGCGGATCGGCATGATCTTCCAGCACTTCAACCTGCTGTCCGCCAAGACCGTGGCCGAAAACGTGGCGCTGCCGCTCAAGGTGGCCGGCGTGCCCCGGGCGGAGATCGCGGAGCGCGTGGCGTCGCTGCTGGCGCTGGTCGGCCTCGACGGCAAGGCGGATGCGTACCCCGGCCGGCTGTCGGGCGGACAGAAGCAGCGTGTGGGCATTGCGCGCGCGCTGGTTCATCGGCCCGACATCCTGCTTTGCGACGAGGCCACCTCCGCGCTGGACCCGGAGACCACGCAGTCAATCCTGGCCCTGCTGCGCGACATCAACGCGCGGCTTGGCATCACCATCGTGCTGATTACCCACGAAATGCGCGTGATTCGGGCGATCTGCGACAGCGTGCTGGTGCTGGAACGCGGGGCCATCGCCGAGACCGGGCCGGTGTGGCAGGTCTTCGGGAATCCGCAGCACGATGCCACGCGGGCGCTGCTGGCGCCGCTGGCCACGCGCGTGCCCGAGGACATCGCGCAGCGCCTGCATGCGCAGCCGGAGGGCGCGGGGGACTGGCATCGAGTGGTCGAACTGCGCTATGCCGGCGGCGAGGTGCCGGATCTGTCGCGCGTGGCCGCCGCGTTCGGCGCCGGCGTGCGGCTGCTGCATGGCAGTCTCGACCGGATTCAGGGGCACACGCAAGGCGCGCTGCTGCTCTCCATCCCCGCCCACGCCGCGCTGGAGGCTGCGGTGGCGTCGGCCGGGGCTATCGCCCATCACGTCACCACGCTAGGTTATGTCTCCGATACTCATTGACCGCCTCTGGGCCGCTTTCCTCGATACGCTGACGATGGTCGGCGCCTCCGCGCTGATCGCCGCGCTGGCCGGGCTGCCGCTCGCCGTGCTGCTGGTGGTGACTGCGCCGGGCGGCATGCGGCCCGCGCCGCGCTTCCATCGGCTGGCTGGCACCCTGGTCAACGGCTTCCGCGCTACGCCATTCATCGTGTTGCTGGTGGCGTTGCTGCCGTTCACGCGGCTGGTGGTAGGGGTGACGATTGGCGTCTGGGCGGCCGTGGTGCCGCTCGCGATCAGCGCCACGCCGTTCTTCGCGCGGATTGCCGAGGTGAGCCTGCGCGAAGTGGACCATGGCTTGATCGAGGCGGCCCAGGCGATGGGATGCCAGCGCCGCCACATCGTCTGGCATGTGCTGCTGCCGGAGGCGTTGCCGGGCATCGTCGGCGGGTTCACGATCACCGTGGTCTCGCTGATCGGGGCGTCCGCGATTGCCGGCGCGGTCGGTGCGGGCGGGCTGGGCGACCTGGCGATCCGCTACGGCTACCAGCGCTTCGATACGGTGGTGATGGTCGTGGTGATTGTGGTGCTGATTGCGCTGGTCACCGGCGTACAGGCGGCCGGCGACCAGTGGGTCAGGCGCTTGCGCGCGCGCTGATCGGGCGATTCAACCCAGGCGGGCATCGACCAGCACGCGGCCCGTGAGCCGGCGGATGCGTGGATCGACAAAGTAGCCGCCACCTTCCACATAGCGCAGGAACGCGCGGTCGCAGACCGTGCAGGCCCAGACATCGCAGCGGTTGGCCGGGTAGTACAGCGGCGCCACCGGGGCCTCGGGCGACCAGAAGCCGACGCTGTCGGGGTCGTACTCCTGGAACGTCGCTTCCTCATAGGCGCTGGCAACCAGCGTGCCGATCTTCTTCAGTTGTGCGTCGGGAAACGAAATTGGCAGGCTGGCCCAGCCGCGTAGCGCGTCGGCGGCGCAGGTGCAGTCGGTGGTGACGTGGTCGGTGCGCTGCGCCAGTTGCTGCAAGGCGTCGAAATCAAGGTAAGGAAAGTCTTCCACGGTGGAGGCAAGGCTGGGGAGTGGGGCGATCTTACCCCCAATTCCCCGGCAAGGCGTGTCACACCGTCGGCGCAGTCCGCACACCGCCCGCCCCAGCGATGCGGCGGTCGAGCAGCCAGACCGCGAGCAGCGTGACGCCCATCATCGGGAACACGGCGCCGAGCAGGCCCAGCCCGATGGCCCAGGCGCGCATCGGCGGCAATGCGGCGGGATGGCTCGGCGCCCCGAGCTTGCGCGCCGGCTTGCGCTGGATCCACATCACCAGACCCGTGATGGCCATCGCCATCAGGCCCAACGAAATCGCCGCGCAGATAAGCTGGTTGGCCAGCCCGAAGTAGCGGCCCATATGCAGGGAGGTGCCGTACGAGATGGCCTGCGCCACGGGCCCGTAGTCGGCGAAGCGGAGATCCTTGACGACTCGCCCGTTGGCGGGATCGATATGGAGCGTGCGCTCGCCGCTCGGATCGGCAGGGAAGCAGGACGCGGTATAGACGCCGCCGGGCGCCTTCGGGAAGACCACCTGGCAGCCGGTGGTGATGCCTTGGGCGGCCACCACGGCCACGACCTGATCCAGCGTCAGCGGCGCGGTCTGCGCCGGGGCCACGCTGGGCACGGTGGTCAGGCCGACGGCCCACGGCATGTCCGCCAGCGGCAGCGATTCCATCGTGTGGTGATGCTTGGCGTGATCGGCGCCGGTGGCCGGTGGCGCGGCATGCGCGTGCATGTCGCCCTGACCATCGGCCGGACGGCCGAGATTCGCGGCCGTGGCGAGCGCCTTGAACTGCTTGCCCCACGAACCCGTCCACGGCAAACCGGACAGGATGAACGCCAAGGCGCCCACGGCCAGCCATGCGCCGAGCACGAGATGGATTTCCTTCCATCCGCCGCGCGATCCCGTGGCGGGGCCGGGCACAAAGGCGCGCGCGCCGCGCTGGCGCAGGCGCGGCCACCACATCGCCAGGCCCGTGGCGATCATCACCAGCACCCAGCATGCCGCCAGTTCCATCAGCAACTCGCCCGGCTTGCCGACGAGCAGGGCGCGGTGGATCATGCGCACCTGCTTCATGAAGCGGTCTTCCACGCTCAGGCTGCCGAGGTAGGTGCCGGTGTAGGGGTTCAGGAAGACGCTGTCGCTGCCGCCCGCAGGCAGGCGGAAGACGAATTCGGCGCTCGCCCGGGGATCGGTATTGAGCGTGTAGGTGGTGACTGTCGCCCCGGTGGGCGCGGCCTCCCGTGCGCGGTCCAGCAGGCGCTGGGCAGATAGCCGCTCGCCGGACGGCTCGACCTTCAGCAACTGCGGGTAGAGCAGGGGCTCGATCTGCGGCTGGAAGCAGTAGAGCGTGCCGGTCACGGCCAGCACGATCAGGAACGGCATCACGAACAGGCCGGCGTAGAAATGCCAGCGCCAGAGCATGCGGTACGAGGCGTCCGCGCTGGCGAGGGCGGCGGGCCGGGGAGCGATTTGGGGCATGAGGCGTGCGAAAAGAACGTGCGCCAAGGATACCGTCCGGGTGGCGTTTGCGGCTGCGACCTAATGCCGCTGGCGCGTGTGATCGATGGTGCCCCCAATGCCTGGGACCGCTTCGCGATTGCCTTCCGCAAGGCGCCGGCCTGAGCGACGGGCGCGTGATGCGGGCGAGGTATCATCGCCGCTGCATCGCGCCAACCATCGCTCAGACCATGAATCCCACCTCGATTTTCTTCGCCCAGGCCTGTCTGGTCGTCGGCACACCGCTGCTGCTGTGGCGCGGCTTGCGCATGGGTGGCATCGTGCCGCTCGTGGTCATGCAGATCGTGGGCGGCATTCTGCTGGGGCCGTCGCTGCTCGGGGCCTTCTGGCCGGATAGCTGGCAGGCGCTGTTCGGCGCCACCCGGCTGACCGCGCTGACCGGCCTGCAATGGCTGGCCGTGGTGCTGTTCGCCTTCCTGTCCGGCCTGCACATTGGCGGGGGCGAGGCGCGCGGCCTGCGGAAGATCGCCATTAGCGCCGCGCTGGGCTGCGTGCTGGTGCCGTTCGTGCTGGGCGTGGGCACCGGGCTGGGGCTCGGCCACTTCCGGCCCGGGCTGCTGGGCGAGGCCGCCACGCCGTGGCAATTCGCGATTGCCGTGGGGGTGTCGATGGCCGTGACCGCGCTGCCGGTGCTCGGCGCCATCCTGCGGGAAATGGGCCTGAGCGATTCCACTGCCGGCCGGCTTGCGGTGGCCTGCGCGGCGGTCAGCGATGCCGCTATCTGGATCGTGCTCTCGTGCATCCTCGCCAGCACCGGGCAGGCGGCCCACGCGCCGCTGCGGCTCGTGCTGACGGGGGCTGCCTACGTCGCCGCCATGTTCCTGATCGTTCGGCCGTTGCTGGCGGCAGCCCTGCCGCGCCTGCGCGGGACGGACGCCCGGCTGGCTGCGGTGGTGGTGCTGATCTTCGGCTCGGCCTGCGCATCGGAGTTGATCGGCCTGCACTACATCCTGGGCGGATTCCTGGCCGGCGTGGTGCTGCCGCGGGGCGCGGCGGCCGATATCGGCCGGCAACTGGAGCCGACCACGGTGGTGGTGCTGATGCCGTTCTTCTTCCTGATGACCGGCCTGCGCACCGACCTGACGACGGCCGGCGGCGACGCCCTCGTGGTGTTTGCCGTGGCCACCGTCGTGGCCGTGGTGGGCAAGATGGCGGGTACGGCGCTGCCGGCGCGGATGGCCGGCCTGGGGCGGCGCGATGCCTGGACGCTGGGCGCGTTGGCCCAGACCAAGGGGCTGATGGAGGTGGTGGTGCTGGCCATCCTGCTCGAGAACCGCCTGATCAGCGCGGCGGCGTTCTCGGGGCTGCTGCTGATGGCCCTCGCCACGACCGTCGTCGCCAAGCCGCTGGCACTGGCGGCGCTGCGGCTGCGCGAGGCCCCCTGACATGATTACCCGCCCGCCGCTGCACTGGTTCCGGATGCTGTTTGTCCTGCGGGGCTCGGTGCTGCCCAAGATCGCCCCGCAGCTCGTCACCATCACGCTGTTTGCCGCGCTGATCACCACCTTCCACGGCCGGATTGGCGACTGGAAGGTGTCGCTGAACTTCGTGCCGTTCTCGCTGATCGGCCTGACGCTGGCCATCTTCCTCGGTTTTCGCAACAGCACCAGCTACGCGCGCTTCTGGGAAGGGCGCACGCTCTGGGGCAGCGTGCTCAATGAAGCGCGCTCGCTGACGCGGCAGGCGCTGACGCTCGGGGCCGACCCGCGCGACGCGCGCCAGCTGGTCTATCGGCTCTGCGCGTTCGTGCACGCGCTGCGCCATCAGTTGCGCGGCAGCGAGGCCTGGCCCGATGTGGCGCCGTTCCTCGACGAGGCGGATGCGGCCCGCCTCAAGGCCGCGAAGTTCAGACCCGCCATCGTGCTGCTGATGGCGGGTGAATGGGTGGGGGAGCGACTCCGTGCCGGCCAACTGGCGCCGCCGCTGGCCCAGTCGATGGAAATGTCGCTGAATCAGCTCAGCACGGCGCTGGGCGGCTGCGAGCGGCTGGCCGGCACGCCGATCCCGTTCACCTACTCCGTCATCATCCATCGGTGCATCTACCTGTACTGCATGCTGCTGCCGTTCGGCCTGCTGGATTCGATCGGACTGATGACGCCGGTGATCGTCAGCTTTATCGCCTACACCTTCTTCGCGCTGGAGGCGCTCAGCGCCGAGATCGAGGAGCCGTTCGGCGAGGAACCCAATGATTTGGCGCTGACCGCCATGTCCTACTTGATCGAATCGACGGTGCTGGAGATGATCGGCGAGGCTCCGAAAAGTGCCGCGCCGGCGCAGCAGAATTTCATCCAGACCTGAGATCGGGCTCGCACCACAAACATTCAAAACAATGCGACCCCAAGGTACATGTTCGACACATTTGGTCCGCTAAGAGGGCTACTACTTCACTTGTTCGGTCAACGCGTCACACACGCAGTCGTTCGTCGTACGGCGGCAACACTTTGCCTGGGAAGGCCCCGCATTCCGCAGTGGATGTAGACGGAGGGCTCGAATCGATAACCGTTATCATTTACATTCATGGGCTTTCGTAAGGTTGTTGTTACAAGGATGAAAGCCATGAAGTCGAGCCGTTGCGGCAAGCTGCCTGCCGCTCCCCAGATCGCGCTGTGCGCCACGGCGCTTGCGGTGTCCGTCCTGTGTCTGACGCCGCACGCGGCTTCCGCACAGCAAGCGGAGAGCCAGACCGGGCAAACCGGACAAAGCGGGCAAGCGGGGCAGGGCGGCAACGACGAGCGGATGCTGGAGACGGTCCAGGTCAGCGGCAACTGGCTCGGCACCGGGCTGCAGAACAGCGTGAAGACCTTCCCGGGCGCCCGTACCGTGGTCGACGAGAAGCAGATCGAGCAGAGCGGCGCGTCCAGCATCGGCGATGTCATGCGTCGCATCCCCGGTGTGCAATCGACCGATAACTCGGGCACCGCCGGCAGCGCGATTTCGCTCAATATTGGTGTGCGCGGCCTGACCGGCCGGTACTCCCCGCGTTCCACCGTGCTGCTCGACGGCATTCCGATGGCGGTGGCGCCCTATGGGCAACCGCAGCTGTCCTTCGCGCCGGTGAGCCTTGGCAATATCGAAACCATCGACGTGGTGCGCAGCGGCGGCGCGGTGCGCTACGGCCCGCAGAACGTGGGCGGCATTATCAACTTCACGACCAAGCCGATTCCCACCGGGCCGGGCATCAGCGGCGACGCGTCGATCCGCCAGAACATCTTTACCGAGGGTGGTGGCAGCAACACCCAGTACGACGCCTTCGTGGGCACCACACTCGAGAGCGGCCTGGGCCTGGCCTTCCTGTACTCGGGCATGACTGGCCGCGAATGGCGCAAGGGCAGCGACGACAACGTCAACGACGTGGCGCTGAAGTTCGCCTACGACATCACGCCGTCGCAGCAGGTCTACGGCAAGTTCTCGTACTACGACGTGCGCTCGCGCACGCCGGGCGGCCTGTCGGTGGCGCAATACAACGCCGACCCGTTCCAGAACACCCGGCCGAACGACTACTGGAGCGGCAACCGCACCGGCTTCGACCTGGGCTACGTGAACACGATCTCCGCCGACCAGGAATTCGAGATCCGCACGTTCTTCAACGACAGCTATCGCCAGAGCACGCTGCAGCAGAGCGCCACCCAGATTGCGCACCAGCCGCGCAACTACACCACCTTCGGGATCGAGCCGCGCTACACGCAGCGCGTGTCCCTGGGGCCGACCCAGCATGACATCACCGTGGGCTACCGGTATATCCGCGAGCGTGGCGACGACAACGCGTACAACCAGAGCCTGGTGACGGGCGTCTCGGGCCCCACCACGTCGTTCGACAACGCCACCGATGCTCATGCCGTCTACATCGACGACCGCATCGCCTACGGCAACTGGCGCTTCGTACCCGGCGTGCGCTTCGAGCACATCGATACCAACCGCCAGCAGCGCGGCACCAACACGCAGTTCGAGAGCATCAACAACAAGGCGCTGCCGTCGGTGAACGTCTCGTACCTGGTGAACAATGCGTGGACCGTGTTCGCGGACTACAGCACATCGTTCGGCCCGGTGCAGAACATCCAGCTCAACTCCCAGACGCCTTCCAATCCGCTGCAGCCGGAAGTGGCCCGCACCTTCGAGTTGGGCACGCGCTGGACCGACAGCCGCATCCGTGCCGAGCTGACCGTGTTCAAGATCAAGTTCGACAACCAGATCCAGCAGGTGCCTGGGCTGTTCCCGGCCACGTTCCAGAACATCGGCGCTACCGACCATGATGGCGTGGAATCCGCGATCGACTACACCTTCGACCGCGCCAGCCTGCTCGGCGGCCTGAACCTGTACGCCAACTACACCTACACGCGCGCGATCCAGAAGTCCGGCACCACGGCCGGCCTGGACGTGCCGTTCTACTCGCGCAATACCGACACCATCGGTGCGCGCTACGACTGGCGTAGCTGGACGTTCAACATCTCCACCACGCACCAGAGCTCGCAGTATGCGGATCTGGCCAATACCGTGGCCGAGTCGCCTGATGGCAGCGTGGGCCGTATTCCGGGCTTCCGCACCTGGAATCTCCAGGCGATGTTCAAGGTGCCGCAGATGAAGCGCACCGACATCACCATCGGCCTGAACAACCTGTTCGACAAGCGCTACTACACGCGTACCACGGACAGCAATGCTGGCCGTCTGGTGGGTGCACCGCGCATGGTCTATATCCAGGCACGCGCCGGGTTCTGACCGGCCAGCGGGATGGGGCGACCGGGGAGGCTTCCCGGCCCCCCATCCCGGCGGGCACGCCGCGCGGTGGGCATGGGCCTAGGACCTATTTCCCTTTGCGGACTTCCGGCCTATGCTGAAGCATCGCGCCGCATGCGGCGTGCCTGCCCACCCCTCCATGGTCAACGCATCTGCCTCGCGTGACGCCCCTTCCTCTCCATGGCGGCGCTGGTTGCCCGGACTGGCAACCCTCGCGGCCTATCAGCCTGCGTGGCTTCCCCGCGATCTAGCTGCCGGACTCGTCCTGACCACGATGCTGGTGCCGGTGGGCATCGCCTATGCCGAGGCATCGGGCGTGCCCGGCGTCTATGGCCTGTACGCGACGATCGTCCCCTTGCTGGCCTACGCGCTGTTCGGCCCGAGCCGAATTCTGGTGCTGGGGCCGGATTCCGCGCTGGCGGCGCCGATTCTGGCCGTCGTCATTACCGCTTCCGCCGGCGATCCGGCGCGCGCCATCGCCACAGCCAGCCTGATGGCCATCGTTTCCGGCCTGTTTTGCATCGTGCTGGGGCTGCTGCGCCTTGGGTTCATCACCGAGCTGCTGTCGAAGCCGATCCGCTACGGCTATATGAATGGCATTGCGCTGACCGTGCTGGTCAGCCAACTGCCGAAACTGTTCGCCATCCAGATCGAGGATGCCGGGCCGTTGCGCGAGTTGTGGGAGCTGGGCCGGGCGATTGCCGATGGCCAGACCAACGGCTACAGCTTCGCGGTGGGGGCGGCCAGCCTGGTCGTGATCCTGCTGCTCAAGCGCTTCGAGCGGGTTCCCGGCATCCTGATCGCCGTGATCCTGGCCACGCTGGCGGTCGCCTTGTTCCATCTGGATAGCCGCGGCGTGAAGATCCTCGGCGAAATTCCGCAGGGCCTGCCGGCGTTTGCGGTGCCGTGGCTCAGCGAGGCGGATCTGGTCAAGATCGTGCTCGGCGGCTGCGCCGTGGCGCTGATCGCGTTTGCCGATACCAGCGTGCTGTCGCGCACCTTCGCGGCGCGCGCGCATATGCGCGTGGACCCGAATCAGGAGATGGTGGCGCTCGGCGCCGCTAATCTGGCGGCGGGCTTTTTCCAGGGCTTTCCGATCAGCAGCAGCGCGTCACGCACCCCGGTGGCGGAGGCGGCCGGCGCACGCACGCAGTTGACCGGCGTGGTCGGCGCCATCGCCGTGGCGGCGCTGCTGATGTTCGCGCCCAACCTGCTGCGCTACCTGCCCACCAGCGCGCTGGCCGCCGTGGTCATCGCCGCAGCGATCGGGCTGTTCGAGTTCAAGGACCTGCAGCGCATCTTTCGCATCCAGCAATGGGAGTTCTGGCTGTCGATGCTGTGCTTCGCCGGCGTGGCTGTGTTCGGCGCGATTCCCGGCATCTGCCTCGCCGTGGTGGTGGCGGTGATCGAGTTCCTGTGGGACGGCTGGCGGCCGCACTTCGCGGTGCTGGGCCGGGTGCCCGGGCTGCGCGGCTATCACGACATGAAGCGCTACCCCGAGGCGGCGCGCATCGACGGGCTGGTGCTGTTTCGCTGGGACGCGCCGCTGTTCTTCGCCAATGCCGAGCAATTCCAGCAACGGCTCACCGAGGCGGTGGCGGACTCGCCCACCCCGGTGCGCCGCGTGGTGGTGGCCGCCGAGCCGGTCACCAGTGTCGACGTCACCTCGGCGGACATGCTGCGCGAACTGAGCCACGCCCTGAGCGCGGACGGCATCGCGCTGCATTTCGCCGAGATGAAGGACCCGGTCCGCGACAAGCTCAGGCGCTTCGAACTGACCGAGGTCTTCAGCAATGATCGCTTTCATCCCACCGTGGGCAGCGCAGTGGATGACTATCTGAATTTGCCGGCAGACCCCGCGCGCCCGGGCTGACGCGGCTAGCGTGGCCGCGCTTTCACTCCGTCCACCCGCCGCCCAGCGCGCGGAACGTCGCCACGGCTGCGCGGGCGTTGTCGGCGCGCACGCTGGCCTGCTGGTCACGCGCCGCCAATAGCAGGCGGTCTTCTTCGAGGACTTCGAACAGGCTGACCGCGCCGCCCTTGTAGGCCTCCTCGGCGGCGCCGCGCGAGCGGGCGTGGGCCGCCACTTCCACGGCCAGTTCCCGGCTTTGTACCTCCAGCTGGGTCAGCGCGATGATCGCGTTCTCCACGTCCTCGGTGGCGCGCAGCATGGACTTGCGATAGTTGGCCAGCGCCTCGGCATTGGCGCCCTTGGCCTGCGCCACCTCGGCATCCACCCGGCCGAAATCGAACAGTCTCCAGCGCAGCCCGGCGATAGCGGCGGGCTGGAATGCCGACGCGGTGAACAGCTTGCTGGCGGTCAGGCTCTCGAAACCGAGCAGGGCCGATATCGACACCTTTGGGTAGTACTCCGCCGTGGCAACGCCGATCTGGGCGTTCGATGCCGCCAAACGGCGTTCGGCCGCGATCACGTCCGGCCGGCGTTGCAGCAGGTTGGCCGGCCCTTGCGCCACGGAGATCTGCGGTACGGTCATACGCTCGGTGGGCGTCGTCAGTTCGGCGCTGTAGGTGCCCGGCTGCGCGCCCATCAACACGTCGAGGCGGTTGAGTTGGGTCTCCAGTTCGATCTGCAACGGCGGGAGCGTGACGCGCGTCTGCGCGAGCTGCGCTTCCGCCTGGGCCCGTTCGCGCTCGGCGCCGATGCCATCGGCCAGTCGCAGTTGCACCAGCTCCAGCAGCCTGGCATTGGTGCGCACCTGTTCCTGTGCAATGGCAATGCGTTGCTGCGCGCCGCGCACGCGGAAGTAGGCATCGGCGGCTTCCGCCACCACCAGCACGCGCACGCCCAGATGCTCGGCTTCGGCGGCCTGGGCTTCCGCGCTGGCCGCCTCGGCGCCCCGGCGCAGGCCACCGGCCACATCGATCTCCCAGCTTGCCCCCACGCCCGTGCTGTACAGCGTCTGGTTGCGGTCATAGCCCGGCAGGTTTCTGCCCAGCCCGCCTTGCGGCCCTTCCAGAGACTGGCGCTGCTTGCCGACGCTGGCGGAGAACGACCCCTGCGGCAGCAATTCGGCACCGGCCCGGCGCGCGGCGGCGCGGGCCTGATCCACGCGGGCGATGGCCGCCGCCAGATCCAGGTTCTGCTCCAGCGCGCGCTGGATGACCCGCGTCAGCGCGGGATCGTCGAAGCCCAGCCACCAGCTATCCAGTGACGGTGCGGGCTGGGTGGCTTCGCGGGCAGCCAGGGCCGCGGCATGCGGGTAGGCCGCCGGCATATTCGCCTCGGGCGCATGGTAGTCCGGGCCGGCTGCGCAGGCGGCGAGGGTGGCGGCGACGCCGGCGGCGATCAAGGTAGAGAGAAGGCGCGGGAGACCGGCGCGGGTGGGGCGGGGCGAATGAAGCGGCATTGCGGACACCTTTCGACAGCAACTAGGGAGAATTGCATCAACTAACTTGCATGATGATAGTGACTAGTCTAGACTAACTTTCAAATTGATAGCAACGTGTATTTCAAGGAGTCCGGAGATGCAGAAAAAGCCACTTGGCGAGACGCCGTGCCCCATCGCCCGCACGGTTGCCCGGGTCGCTGACAGCTGGAGCGTGCTGATCCTGCGCGAGGCGTTCTACGGCATCACCCGCTTCGATGCGTTCCAGCAGAACCTGGACATCGCCCCGAACATGCTGACCCGCCGCCTGAACTCGCTGGTGGAGGAGGGCATGCTGGAGCGCCGCCAATACTGCGAGCGCCCGCCGCGCTTCGAATACATCCTGACGGACCGCGGCCGTGACTTCCGCCAGGTGCTGCTGGCGATGCTCGCCTGGGGTAACAGGCATCTCGCGCCCGAAGGCGAAAGCGTGCAACTGGTGGACCGTCAGACCGGCGAGCGCGTCGAGCCGGTGCTGGTGGATGCCGCCAGCGGACGTCCCATCGTCGGGCACGATTTCCACGTCGTGCCCGGCCCCGCCGCCACCGAGCGCCTGCGCCAGCGGCTGGAGCGCTCGGCCGAGGCCTGAGTCGATCCCCTGAATCCATCCCCTTTTATCAACACCGCTGCGCAGGCAGCGGGCAATCCCCGCATGCAGAGAGGAAGTGCCATGAGCAGCGATGCGCTGACTGAACGGGTCGGAGCCGACTCCATTCCCGCGACGAAATCCAAGGTCAGCGCCAAGCGGCTGCTGGCGACTGGCCTGTTGGTAGCGGCCGGGCTGGCCGGGGTGGGCTACGGCTACCACTGGTGGACATCCGCCCGGTTCGTGGAAAGCACCGACGATGCCTACGTCGGCGGCGATGTCACAGTGATTGGCGCCAAGGTGGGCGGCTATATCGCGGAAGTGGCGGTGACCGACAACCAGTCCGTCCGCGCCGGTGACCTGCTGGTGCGGATTGACGACCGCGACTATCGCGCCGCGCTGGCCAAGGCCGAGGGCGCCGTGGCGGCCCAGCAGGCACTGCTGGCCAACCTCGATGCGACGGCGCGCCTGCAGGAGGCGGTGATCGGGCAGGCCAAGGCTGGCATTGCGTCGACCAACGCCGACACCGTGCGCGCCCGCGACGACCAGGCCCGCTACGCGAGCCTGGTGGCCAAGGCGGCGGTCTCGATCCAAAGCTCCCAAAAGGCGGATTCGGACTACAAGCAGGCGCAGGCCAATGGCGAGCGCGCGCGTGCGTCGCTGCTCGCCGCGCAGCGCCAACTGGATGTGATCGGCACGCAGAAGCAGCAGGCGCAGGCCGCGCTGGCGCAGGCGATTGCCGAGCGGGACATCGCCAAACTGAACCTGAGCTATACGGAACTGCGCGCGCCGGTGGATGGCACCGTGGGCAACCGGCGCGCCCGCGTGGGCGCTTTTGCCGGCGCCGGCAGCCAGTTGCTGGCCATCGTGCCGGCGGGCGGGCTGTGGGTCGACGCCAATTTCAAGGAAGGGCAGCTGGCGCATATGCGCCCCGGCATGCCGGTGGAGATCGAGGCCGACGTGGTGCCCGGCCGCGTCTTCCATGGCCACGTGGTAAGCCTGGCGCCCGCCACCGGCGCGCAGTTCAGCGTATTGCCGCCGGAGAACGCCACCGGCAACTTCACCAAGATCGTCCAGCGCGTGCCCGTGCGGGTGCAACTGGATGAGCAGGATGCCCGGCTTGGCGTGCTGCGCCCGGGCCTCTCGGTCATCGCGCAGGTCAATACGCTGCCGCCGAAGCAGGTGCAGTGATGACGGCCGCCAGCCTGACCAGCCCGCCGCGCGCCGTGGCGGAGACGCCTCCGGGCGAGATGTCCACCGCCGCCAAGGTGTTTGCCTTCGGCACGATGTGCGTAGGCATGTTCATCGCCTTGCTGGACATCCAGATCGTCTCCGCGTCGCTGCGCGATATCGGCGGCGCGCTCTCCGCCGGGACCGACGAGACCGTCTGGGTGCAAACCAGCTACCTGATCGCCGAGATCATCGTCATTCCGCTGTCGGGCTGGCTCTCGCGCGTGATGTCGACGCGCTGGCTGTTCGCCGCCTCCGCAGCCGGCTTCACCGTGACCAGCCTGCTGTGCGGCATGGCGTGGGACATCCAGAGCATGATCGCGTTCCGCGCGCTGCAGGGCTTCCTGGGCGGCTCGATGATCCCGATGGTGTTCACCACGGCCTTCGCGTTTTTCAGCGGGCCGCAGCGCGTGATCGCCGCCGCCACGGTCGGCGCGCTGGCCTCGCTGGCGCCGACGTTGGGACCGACGGTTGGCGGCTGGATCACCGATCATTTCTCCTGGCACTGGCTGTTCTTCATCAACCTGGTGCCGGGCATCTTCGTCACCGTTGCGGTGCCGCTGCTGGTCAAGGTCGACCGGCCCAACTGGTCGCTGGTGCGCGGGGCGGACTACCTCGGCATGGGGCTGATGGCGTTGTTCCTGGGTTGCCTCGAATACACGCTGGAAGAAGGGCCGCGCTGGGATTGGTTCGGCGATGACGTGATCCTGGCCACGGCCTGGATCTCCGGTCTGGCGGGCGTGGCCTTCATCTGGCGCTCGCTGACCTATGCGAATCCGGTGGTGGACCTGCGCGCGCTCAAGGAGCGCAACTTCGCACTCGGCTGCTTCTTCTCCTTCGTCACAGGCATTGGCATCTTCGCCACCATCTACCTGACGCCGCTGTTCCTGGGGCGCGTGCGCGGCTTCAGCGCGCTCGATATCGGACTGGCGGTGTTCTCCACGGGCGTGTTCCAGATGGCGTCGATCCCGCTCTATGCCTTCCTGGCGAACCGGGTGGACCTGCGCTGGCTGATGATGTTCGGGCTGGCGATGTTCGGCATCTCGATGTGGTACTTCGCGCCCATCACGCACGACTGGGGATCGGCAGAGCTGCTGCTGCCGCAGGCGCTGCGTGGCATGGCGCAGCAGTTTGCGGTGGCGCCGACGGTCACGCTGACGCTCGGCAGCCTGCCGCCGGAACGACTCAAGCTGGCGTCGGGGCTATTCAACCTGATGCGAAACCTCGGCGGCGCCATCGGCATTGCGGCGTGCGCCACGGTGCTCAACGATCGCGGAAACATGCACTTCCTGCGCGAGGCGGAGCATCTGAACATCCGCAATGAGGCGATGGGCAACCTGCTGCAGAGCGTTGCCGAGCGGTTCATGGCAGCCGGCCACGACGCCCTCGATGCGCAGACGGCAGCACTGCGGCAACTATGGGGGCTGGCCTGGCGCGAGGCCCAGACGCAGACCTTTGGCGACATCTACCTGATGATTCTGGTGTGCTTCGCCATTGCCACGGCCATGGTGCCGCTGATGCGCAAGGTGGCCGCCCCCAAGGCGCCGTCGGCGGATGCGCATTAAGAGGCGCCTGCCCGCGCATCAGTGTGCAGATCGGACAATAGGTTGCCCGCGCCAAACGGGCACCACTGGCGTATCGACAAGTATTGGTCTTCACTGCCCTAGGGGCCGGTACAACGAGGACCGAATATGGACGAAGACTCCAGCAAGCTTGGCGCCGCCGCCGTGGCAATCCGGCTGGGCACCATCGGCGCAGTCATCCTCTGCATTGCAGGCGGTTTCGCCTATGCCGGCGGATGGCTGACGCCCGGGAGATTGACCCAGGGCAAGGTGATTGACGGCTTCGAGGCCGTCAACGGCAGGCACATCGGCTTCCGGCGCAACCACGCCAAGGGGCTGTGCGCAACCGGATGGTTCGACAGCACGGGCGCGGGCACGGCGTTCAGCAAGGCCGATGTGCTGGCGCCGGGGCGCGTGCCCGTGACCGGGCGCTTCGCCTTTGCGGGGGGCATGCCTTTCATCCCGGATGCGCCGACCCTGGTGCGCAGCCTCGCCCTGCAGTTCAACCCCCGGGGCGGAGAGGAATGGCGAACCGCGATGATCGACATTCCGGTCTTTCCGTTCGCCAACGTGCAGGCGTTCTACGATCAGATGATCGCTTCGGTTCCCGATCAGCGGACCGGCAAGCCAGACCCCGAGAAGATGAAGGCGTTCGCCGCGACGCATCCAGAGTTCGGGTCAGCCATCGCCATCGTGAGCAAGCGTGCGGTGTCTTCTGGCTTTGCAAACGACACCTACAACGGACTCGACACCTTCCTGTTCGTCAACAAGGCAGGCGTCGCCATACCGGTGCGGTGGTCCGCCGTTCCTGTGCGAGCGTTCGCGCCGGCCGGTCCCCCATCGCACAACGATCCCAACTACCTCTTCGATGGCCTGATTGCCGATGCCGCCCAACAGCCATTGCAGTGGAAGATGGTGGTCACCATTGGCCACCCCACCGATCCGGTCAGTCCCAACGTTCCGTGGCCCGACGACCGAACGCGCGTGGAGGTGGGCACCGTGACGCTCGACCACCTGACGGCGGAAGAGCGCGGCACCTGCACTGACATCAATTTCGATCCGACCGTGCTGCCCGCCGGCATGCGCACGTCGGCGGATGCAATCCCGAGCGCCCGCTCGGCTGCGTACGCGAAATCGTTCACGCTGCGGCAACGCGAGCGCGCCGCCAAGCCACCCAGTGCCGTCACCGAAGCCGAAGTCCAGGCAGGAGGTCGATCATGAAATCCAGTGTCCGTGGTTTCTCGCTGCCTTCCCGCATCCTGCACTGGGCGATGGCGGTGCTCATCCTTGCGATGCTGTTCATCGGGATTGGCATGGTGGCGACGGTGTCGTCGCGGTATCTGGCGCTGTTGTCGCTGCACAAGGCGATTGGCATCGGCATCCTGTTGCTGGCGCTGATTCGTGTCTGCAACCGGCTGTTGAGCCGGCCGCCGGTATTGCCGCAGTCGATGCCCCGGCTGCAACGCGTGGCGGCCAAGACATCGCATGTGGTGCTGTACGGCTTGATGCTCGCCATGCCCTTGATCGGATGGGGCATGCTCTCGGCGGGCGGCTATCCGGTGGTGCTGGCCGGCGCGGTGCAACTGCCGCCCATCTTGCCGCACAGCGCTCATCTCTATGCGTTCTTGCGGGAGACACACACTGTAGGCGCGTTCTTGCTGCTCGCCGTCCTCTTGCTTCACATCGCGGCCGCGCTGTACCACGGCATGATCCGGCGTGACGGCGTGCTGGCATCGATGACGACAGGCACCGCACGGTAGTGCGCGACACCGCCGCGATAGGGCGCCTGCTCCTCGCTGGCACGCTCACGGCAGTGGGTGCAGGCCTGGGCGGGATGGCACTGGCGTTGCTACTCCATGCGATCCAGCATCTGGCCTATCACTACAGCCTTTCTCACGTGGTGAGTAGCGAAAGCTTCCTGGCCGGCGTGGAGAGCGCCACGCCGCTCCGGAGGCTGGCGGTGGCGATGGGCGCGGGCGTTGTGGCGGGCGTCGGCTGGTTCGCCCTCTATCGCTATGGACGCCCGCTGGTCAGCATCAAACGTGCTGTCGACGAAGGCGCCCCCATGCCGCCCGGGTCGACCATTGCCCACGCGCTGCTTCAGATCGTCACCGTTGCCATGGGTTCTCCGCTGGGCCGCGAAGTGGCGCCGCGCGAGATCGGCGCACTGATTGCCTCGCGCCTCGCTGCGGTCTTCGCGCTACCGGCGGAACAACGGACCTGGATCGTGGCCGCCGGCGCAGGAGCCGGGCTGGCTGCGGTCTACGGCGTGCCGCTGGCCGGCGCGGTCTTCACCCTCGAAGTCCTGCTCGGCACGTTTAACCCGAGCGCGGCGGCCTTGGCGCTGTTTATGTCCGCGCTGGCGGCGCTCATCGCGTCCCTCGGGCTCGGTTCGGGCGTGCAATACGCTGTTCCTACGCTATCGCTCAACCATTGGCTCACGGTGTGGGCGCTCCTGTTCGGGCCGATCTTCGGTGTCGCCGGCTTTGCATTCAGGCGGGCGACTGCCACTGCCCGCGCCCACGCGCCGCGCGGCGTCTGGCTGCCCGTGCTCTGCATGCTGAGCTTTACGGCGCTGGGGCTCCTGAGCATGCGTTTTCCGGAATTGCTGGGCAACGGCAAGGGCCCGGCGCAGCTCGGATTCCAGGGCGAGATGGCGCTGGGCATGGCCTGCACGCTGCTCGCACTCAAGGTGATCGTCATCTGCGCATCGTTGCGCGCGGGGGCCATCGGCGGCCTGTTGACGCCCGGGCTTGCGTGCGGAGCGCTGCTTGCGATTGCGTGCAGCGCGCTGTGGAATGCCGCCTTGCCCGGCGTTTCGGCAAGCGCCTGCGCGATTGTCGGCGGGGCGGCATTCCTCGCTACGTCGATGCGCATGCCCCTGACGGCCATCGTTCTGGTGGCGGAGTTCACCGGTTTGCCCCAAGCGCTGGTGCCGGCGGTCCTGCTCGCGGTGGCGGGATCGGTCGGCGCGGCGCGGCTCTGCGCGCGGCTGCCCGCGCCATAGTTGGGCGCGACGGTAACGTCGGGAAGCCAGTAACAGGAGAGGTGGCTCGCCTAAGGGTTCCGGGCGCCCCCGCCCGATGGCACCTGGCGTGCCAGGAATCGATCGAGCTGGCCAGCGAACGCCTTGCTGTCCTGTGCCGAGTACGGTGCCGGCCCGCCGGTATCGATGCCTGAGGCGCGGAGCTGATCCATCACATCGCGCATTGTCAGTCGCTCCTGGATATTCTCGCGACTGAACCAGCTGCCCCGAGGGTCGAGCACGTGAGCGCCCTTGTCCAAAGCCGCGGCGGCCAGAGGGATATCCGCCGTAATCACGAGGTCACCGCTGCAGGCCAGTTCAACGATACGGTTGTCGGCGGCATCGAACCCCGCCGGCACCTGGATCGTCTTGATAAAACGGGACGGCGGCGTGCGCATGTACTGGTTTGCCACCAGCGTGACGCACACTTCGACACGCTGCGCGGCTCGATACAGCATTTCCTTGACGACAACCGGGCAGGCGTCTGCGTCAACCAGTACTTGCATTGGGGGTTCCAATTAGGGGGTGGGAGCGGGCATGGTACCGCCTGCGGGGGCCGTCCGCGTGCGCAAGCGCAAAATTGTGCATGCATCGTTAACGGGTGGCCCTTGAGTAGGCAAGGCCTGAGCCCCATAATGCCAGCGCCTTACCTGTAGGGCGCTGGCGGAGCAGCCCGGCGCTCGCAACCGGAACCTAACCATGATCGACTACATAGCGAACCTGATCCGCTCCTACGGCCTCACCATCGTCAAGGTGCTGGTTGTCCTGATTTGCGGCGGCTGGCTGATGGGCGCACTCCGCGCCGAGGCGGGCGGCGCGCTATCGAACGCAATCATCGTCGCAATGGTGATTGTCGTGGCTTGGATCGTCCGCCTGGACGTGAAGGCCGCTGCTGCCAAACGGCGTTAATCGGACCTGCCACCGTAGCAAGCTTTACCCGATTCGTTCGCCCACCAGTTCTTCGCTTTTAGCCCAGAGCGCCTTGGCTGTTTGCGGATTGAAGGCATGGGGGCTGGCGCCGTCCACGAAACTGCCGTCCGAGGAAGGCTCGACGACATGGCAATTCTCGCAATAACGTCCCCCGACGTCTTCTGCCGATGCGACGACGCCAGCCCAGACCGAAGTCGCCGCTCCCTGAGGAATGCTCTTCCAGCGGATGGTCGCCTTACCTTCGGCCGCCAGCTGGGCGTTCAGCGCCTCAATTCGTTCTTGGATCATGACCGGATCTACGTAACGCCCCAGCTCTGTCTGGATGGTGCCGGGGTGGACCGCCGTCGCGCGCACGCCGCGCGCCTTGTTGCGTCGATCGAATTCGACGGCGAACAGGACGTTGGCGGTCTTGGACTGCGAATAGGCTAGTCCTTCGGAATAGGGCTTGTGTTCAAAGTTCGGATCCTCCAGATCGACGTCTGCGACCCGATGCGACGAGGACGCGAGCATGACCAGTCGCGCGCCAGCCGGCATGAGCGTTGCGATCCGGTTGACCAATACGAAATGGCCAAGGTGGTTCGTGCCGAACTGCATCTCGAAGCCGTCTACGGTGCGTCCAAACGGCGTTGCCATCACTCCCGCATTGGCAATGACCAGATCGAAAGGTCTTCCTGCTGCAAGGAGCGTATCGGCGCAGCGCCGGACGCTCGAAAGGGAAGCCAGGTCCATCTCCACGATTTCGAATTGCCCATTGCCGCCGCTGGCCGCCGCGCGAACGTCGGTAGTCGCCGCCTCGGCCTTCCTCAGATCTCGTGCCGCACCCACCACTTCAGCGCCGTGCGCCACGAGGGATCGCGCAGTCTCGACGCCCAGCCCAGCGGAGACACCCGTGACCAGCACCCGTTTCCCCTTGAGGTCGATCCCGGCCAGCACATCGTTTGCTGTCGATTTCCAACCAAGCGAGCCGTTTGACATATGTTTTTCCACAGGTCGTTGAAGATGCGTACACTCTAAGTGTGTACTGCACTACATAGTCAATAGACCGATCATGATGATTTCGGAGTTTTCCCACATCACGGGACTGTCGCGGGAGACGGTGCGCTTCTACRTACGGCTCGGGCTTTTCCGGCCGACAACAAGCGGCAAGGGAGGGCGACGTCCCTATCAGCTTTTCACCGACGAGGATCGCCGGGCCGCCGAGGTGGTCCGGGTGGGGCAGTCCCTCGGCCTATCGCTCAAGGAAATCGCCGCCCTGGATACCGAGCGCCGAGAAACCGGCTTCTCTCCGGATCGCAGGACCGAAATCCTGAAGGGACAACTTGCCGGACTCGAAGCGAAGGCGGCGGAACTGGACTCGATGATCCGCTTCGTACGCGCGAAGATCGATTGGGTGGTGGCAGGCGGGCGGGGCTCCCACCCCGACCTGGGATCCTGCGGATGTGACACTGCCGGCTCCCTCACTTGACAGGCCTGTCCGCTACCGTCCCGATATCCGTCGTCAACGGCTTCCTGTCGGGCGCGGATCCGGCTGTTATCGCGCGGCTTGCCGACC
Organism: Cupriavidus sp. 10L43_2; assembly: GCF_056395265.1. Classification (NCBI taxonomy): domain Bacteria; kingdom Pseudomonadati; phylum Pseudomonadota; class Betaproteobacteria; order Burkholderiales; family Burkholderiaceae; genus Cupriavidus; species Cupriavidus sp. 10L43_2. The sequence goes on along the minus strand of NZ_JBFTJE010000020.1, from coordinate 23,600 downwards.
GCTCGGGTATTGCGCATGAACTGCTGCAACAACCCGCCGCGCGGGTCACCCAGGAACAGTTCGCCACGCTCTATCGGCTGCTGGCGATGGAGCTTGACGATGAAATGCCTGGCATCTTCAGCCGTCCGCTGCGTAATGGCGTGCTGAAGTTCCTGGGTCTCAGCCTGCTCGACGCGCCAAGGCTGGAGGTTGCCCTGCATCGTTTTGGCCAGTTCTTCCACCTGATCCTTGATGAATTCCGTCTGACGTTACGGCGTGAGGGTGGGGAGGGGCATGTCGAATTGGTGGCGAACCCGGATGGCCCGGGCGTGAGCGTGCTGGGCTGCGAACTGATGCTGAAGCTGGTGCATGGGATGGCCTCGTGGCTCATCCGCCATAGAATCGTGCTCAATGGTGCCGAGTTCGCCTTTCCGCACCCGCCGCAGAGCAGCGATCATCTCTATCTGTTTCCAGGCCCGGTCCGCTTTGACTGCGCGCGCACGCAGATCAGGTTCGATGCGGCCTACCTTGACTTGCCGGTCAGGCAACGCAAGCCGGACCTCGAAACATTTCTTGCACGCGCGCCTGAAGACTGGATATTCGTCGCCTTCGCCGAGCAGTTGACCTGCCACCGCGTGCGCCAGCACCTTGCCGAATGCCTGCCTGCGTCGCCGACCATCGATGCGGTCGCCCAGGCACTCCACCACTCCGTGCGCACCTTGTGCCGGCGTCTGTCGGCCGAAGGCACGACGTTCCAGGCCATCAAGGACGAGGTGCGGCGCGATCTTGCCATCCAGCGCCTGACGCGCTCCGAAGATCCCATTGCCGCGATTGCCTACGACGTAGGCTTCGACAATCCCACCGCCTTCCATCGGGCGTTCCGGCACTGGACGGGCAGCACCCCCAACGCCTACCGTCGCCCGCTCTGATCCTTCGATCGGCGTCGGCTGGCGTCGATCGGTGCGGACTGTCAATCCTGGCCGTCGACTAACAAATCCTGCCACTTCAGGCGACGCTCACGCCGTCTGCCGGGTGCGTGCGCGGCTTCGAGGCTGAAAGCGGCACGATTTGTCAGCGAATGGGCCAGTTCGGGTAATCGGCTTTGCGCTGCCGGACATTACGATGACTCCGTCAATGTCGCAGCGCAGCAGGCCACCGAGCCGCGGGCGCTGCATCTCAAGATAAAGAGGCACGAGATGAGCTATACCGCACCCACCAAGGACATGCTGTTTGTTATCCGGGATCTGGCCGGACTGACAAAGATTGCCACGCTTCCCGGTTTCGAGGACGCCACCCCGGAGACGGTCGAGGCGGTTCTCGATGAGGCCGCGAAATTCCACGGCGAGGTCCTGGCGCCGCTGAACGTGGCAGGGGACAGGGCCCCGAGCAGTTGGCACGACGGCGAAGTGCGGACCACGGCCGGCTTCAAGGAGGCGTTTCGCCAGTTCGGCGAAGGCGGCTGGCAAGGTGTGGTCCATCCGACCGAATTCGGCGGACAGGGATTGCCCAAGCTGGTCGCCACGCCATGCATCGAGATGATGAACGCGGCAAACATGTCCTTCGCGCTGTGTCCGCTGCTGACCGACGGCGCCATCGAGGCACTGCTCACGGCGGGCTCCGACGAACTGCAGCAGCGCTACCTGCCGCGCCTGATCGCAGGCGAATGGACCGGGACGATGAACCTCACCGAGCCGCAGGCCGGCTCCGACCTCGCGCTGGTGCGCTCGCGTGCCGTGCGTCAGGCGGACGGCGCCTACAAGGTATCGGGCACCAAGATCTTCATCACGTACGGCGAGCACGACATGGCCGAGAACATCGTGCATCTGGTGCTGGCACGCACGCCGGACGCACCCGAAGGCGTGAAGGGCATCTCGCTGTTCCTGGTGCCGAAGTTCCTCGTCAACGATGACGGCTCGCTGGGGGCGCGCAACGATGTCCAGTGCGTGTCGATCGAGCACAAGCTCGGCATCAAGGCCAGCCCGACCGCCGTGCTTCAGTTCGGCGATCACGGCGGCGCCACCGGCTACCTGATCGGGGAAGAGAACCGCGGCCTGGAATACATGTTCGTCATGATGAATTCGGCGCGCTTTGGCGTGGGCGTGCAGGGCATCGCGATTTCGGATCGCGCATACCAGCAGGCCGTCGCCTACGCGAAGGATCGCGTGCAGAGCCGCCCGGTGGACGGCACGGCAAAGGAACCCGTCCCGATCATCCGGCACCCCGACGTTCGCCGCATGCTGACCGAAATGCGGGCGCTGACCGAAGGCGCACGGGCGCTCGCGCTGGTGGCGGCCGGCTACTCGGACATCGCGCACGCCGCTGCCGATCCCGAGACGCGCGCGCAACATGCCGCGGTCTACGAATACCTCGTGCCCGTCATCAAGGGATGGAGCACGGAGATGTCGCTGGAGGTCACCAGCCTCGGCGTGCAGGTGCACGGCGGCATGGGCTTTATCGAGGAAACGGGTGCGGCGCAACACTACCGCGATGCGCGCATCCTGCCGATCTATGAAGGCACCACCGCCATCCAGGCCAACGATCTGATTGGCCGCAAGACCGTGCGCGACGGCGGCGCCACCGCACGGGCCATCCTCGCGCAGATCGACGACACGCTTGTCGCGCTCGCGGAACGTGGCGCCAATGCGGCATGCAGCGCAATGTACAAGCGTCTGAGCGCGGCGCACACCGCACTGGCGAACGTCATCGAGTTCGTCGTCGCGAAAACGCGTACCGATGCCAACGCCGTGTTCGGTGCCAGCGTGGCCTACCTGAAGCTGGCTGGCATTGTGCTGACCGGATGGCAAATGGCGCGGGCACTCATCGTTGCCATCGAGAAGCATCACGAGGACGAGGCCTTCTACGGCGCCAAGATCGCCACCGCGGCGTTCTTTGCCAACCATATCCTGGTGCGCGCGCCGGCCATGGAAGCGGCGATCACCAGTGTCGCCGGCACGGACGGATTCCTTGCCTTGAACGACGCGCAGTTCTGACGCAGTCAGACCAGACCCAGACACATTGAAGGACAGCAGCATGAAAATCGACGGTTACAGCATGGCGACGCTTGGCGCGTTCGTCGGCCAGGAGTTGGGCATATCGGAATGGGTCGAGATCGATCAGGCGCGCATCGATGCATTTGCAGACTGCACGGACGACCACCAGTGGATCCACGTGGACGTGGACCGGGCGGGTCGCGAAAGCCCGTTTGGCGGCACCGTCGCGCACGGTTTCCTCACGCTTTCCCTGCTGGGCGGCCAGCTGACCCGCATGGGCATCGTCCCGGTCGATGCGAAAGCGGCCGTGAACTGCGGGCTGGAGAAAACGCGCTTCCTGACGCCGGTGAGGGCCGGCGCCCGGGTGCGCAATCGTGTGAAGCTGCTCGCGGCAGAGGACAAAGGCGAAGGCCGCATCATGCTGAGGACGGAGAACACCATGGAGATCGAGGGCCAGACCCGGCCGGCTCTGGTCGCCGAGTCGCTGGCATTGCTGGTGGCCTGAGGAGAGAAACCATGGAAATGACGAAGCAACGTACAGGCAAGGCCGGCAAGCCAACCAAGGCCAATCGGCCGGTCTTGCCCGACAGCGGTGGCGCCATCGCCGCCGTCCCCAATCCCTTTGTGGGCCTGCGCCCGGAGGATCTGGCTTCCACCGCCCACCAGATCGGCACGCAATGCGTTCAGGAGCCCGCGCTGCTGCTGGAACAGCAGACGCAACTGGCGCATGACCTGCTGCGCGTGCTCGCCGGCACGGCCAGTGCCCCGCCAGCCCGCGACCGTCGCTTTGCGGACAGGGAGTGGCATGACAACCCGCTGTTCCGCATGCCGCTGCAGGGCTACCTTGCGTGGCGGGATGCCGCGGCCGGCTTTGTCAGCCGCTCTGTCATGGATGCACGCAGCAAGGAGCGCGCGCAGTTCTTCACATCACTCGTTTTCGATGCGCTGGCGCCGACCAATATGCTGTTGGGCAACCCGGCGGCGCTCCGGGAGACTTTCGAATCGGGCGGTCTCAGCCTGCTCTCCGGGATGACCAACCTGCTGACCGATGCCCTGACCAATCAGGGCATGCCTTCCCAGGTCGACAAGGGCGCGTTTCGTGTTGGCAAGGATCTGGCCAAGACACCGGGAACGGTGGTTTTCCGCAATGACATACTCGAACTGATCCAGTACACGCCCGTCACGGCCAAAGTCCACGCTCGCCCGCAGCTTATCGTGCCGCCCCAGGTCAACAAGTTCTATGTGTTCGACCTCGCTTCGGGCAAGAGCATCGTCGAGTACCTGGTGGGGCAGGAATTCCAGGTGTTCATGGTGAGCTGGCGCAATCCGACTGCCGCGCAGCGCGAGTGGAATCTCGACACCTACGTGGCGGCGCTGATCGAAGCGATCCATGCCATCCGCGATATCACCGACAGTGATGATGTGAACCTGCATGGCGCCTGCGCCGGCGCGATGACAATGGCGGCGCTGATGGGCTATTGCGCAAGCCGTGGCGAGAAACTGGTACATGCCGCCACGCTGATGGTGTCCGTCTTCGGCCTGGACGAGCAGTCTCAGCTAGGCCTGTTCGCCACGCCGGAGGCCGTTACCACCGCGCGGCAAAGCAGCCAGGCGAGGGGTGTGCTCGACGGCGAGGAACTGGGCCGGGTATTCGCATGGATGCGGCCCAATGATCTGGTGTGGAACTACTGGGTCAACAACTACCTGCTTGGCAAGGCGCCGCCGGCGTTTGATGTCCTGTACTGGAATAACGACACGACGCGGCTGCCCGCAGGATTCCATTGCCAGTTGCTCGACATCCTCTCGGACAACCTGCTTGCCACCCCGGGCGCGCTGACGGTGCTGGGCGAGCCCATCGATCTGTCGAAGGTCGCCTGCGACAAGTTCGTGTTGGCCGGCGTCACCGACCATATCACCCCGTGGCAGGGCGTGTACCGCTCCGCACGTGCCTTTGGCGGACAGACCGAATTCGTCCTGAGCTCCAGCGGCCACATTCAAAGCCTGATCAACCCGCCCGGCAACGCGAAGGCGAAGTTCTTCTTGAACGGCGACGATACGTCCGACCCGCAAGCCTGGCTGGACGGCGCCGAGGCCACGTCCGATTCGTGGTGGAACCACTGGAGCCAGTGGCTGAAGCAGCGGTCCGGCCCGAAGCGCAACGCACCCTTGGCGCCTGGCAACGCACGCCACGCACCGTGCGGCGAAGCCCCCGGACGCTACGTGATCGAAGCCTGACGCCCGGCCATGTCGCAGTGTTCCCAGTTTTTCAACGCAACCTGAATGGAGACCATGAAGATGGAATCGACCAACACCGCGGGCGCGTTCGCCCCGCACAAGAAGCTGTTTGACTTCGTCAAACACAACCGCCTTGACCCGGTGGCGATCCTGGAGTCCCGTCGCAAGGACATCGAGGCGCTGGCCGGCGTCAATCTCGCGCTGCTGAGCGGCCTGCAATCGCTGGTCCGTCTGCAGGCCGAGTACCTGAGTGGCACCGCAGCCGATCTGCAGTCGCTCGGCACGCCGAAGCAGGGCGATGACGCCAAGGCTTCGGCTGTGCGCGTGACCGACCTGCTGCCGCTCAGCCTGAACAAGGCCGTGACCGGTCTGCGCGGCCTGACCGACACCGTGTACAAGACGCAAGCCGACAGCTTTGCCGTGGTCGGCAAGCGTTTCGCGGAGAACGTGGAAGAAGTGAAGAGCATCCTGCGCCCCAAGCCGTAACCCCCGCGGCACGGCCTCCCCGGGCCGTGCCGTCCCGCCCGCTTCAGGGCAATGCATCCAGGACGACTTGATGACAATAAACGGTGCCAGCGTTGAATCTGGCCACAAGATGGCAATCCGGACCGTAGACCTGGATGGACAGGTGCTGCGGGTCGGCATCCGGCCCGGCAACGATGCGGGGCCGCCGCTCCTCATGTTCAACGGTATCGGCGCCAATCTCGAACTCGTCGAACCGTTCGTCGATGCGCTCGAGGGTGTCGAAGTGATCATCTTCGATGTCCCCGGCGCTGGCGGTTCTCCCGCGCCGCTGCTTCCCTATCGTCTGTCCAACCTGTGCGTGCTTGCGGACAAACTGCTTGGTCATCTCGGCTATGAAGGGCAGGTCGACGTGCTCGGCGTTTCCTGGGGCGGGGCGCTCGCGCAGGAGTTCGCGCATCTCTACCCGATGCGCTGCCGGCGCCTTGTGCTGGCGGCAACGTCGCCCGGCGTGATCATGGTGCCGGGTAGCGTGTCGGTCCTCTCGAAGATGATCGGCGCGCGCCGCTATAACGACCCGGACTACCTGCGGCGCGTGGGCGCCGATATCTATGGCGGTGCCTTCCGCGACGATCCCGGATTGCTGGAAGCGCACGGCCGGCATATGCATCCGCCGCGCGGCCGCGGCTATGTGTACCAGTTGCTGGCGGCATGGGGCTGGAGCAGCCTGTTGTGGCTCGGCGCTCTGGGCCAGCCCACGCTGGTCATGCACGGCTCCGACGATCCCATCGTGCCCCTGGTCAATGCCAGGATCCTCGCTTCGCGCATTCGACATGCAGCGCTCCACATCTTCGACGATGGACACCTCTTTCTCCTGACTCGCGTCAGCGAAGCAGCGACGGTGGTGCTGCGTTTCCTGCGTCAGCCTCAGGCCTGACGCAGTGGCCCCCCGGAATCCGGGAGGCCACCTTTGTCAGATTCGCTTTAGTCAGAATTTGTGACGCAGGCCTACGGCTGCACCGATCATCGTGCTCTGCCCGTTGCCAAGGGCATAGCTGTTGCCCAGCGACAGGCTGTTGGCGTAGACGGTTGCCAGCGATTCGAGCATCAGGCCGGCGTTCCTGGCGAACGCCGTGGTCACATAGACATCGGTACGCTTCGAGAACGCGTAGTTCGCGACGAAGGCGATCTGCCATGGGTTGGCCACTTGCGTGTTGCCGTACAGACTCTTCACGTTGTCGTAGTTGTATTCGAGCGTGAGGCCCACGGCAGGGGAGACCTGGTAGATCGCACCGATCCAGTAGAAATCGTCACGCTGAAACATAACGTCCGCCGCATTCGTGTTTCGACCCCAGCGATAACCGCCCATGATCCTGGCCGGGCCGTAGGCGTAGCTGGCGCCGACCACGGCCTTCCTGACGGTGCCACTGCTCGTATCGATGGTCGGATTCCACTGGTCGTAGCCGATGGTGAGGCCAATCGGACCCGCTTCATACGCCACGGCAGCCCCGTAGGCGGAGTCGCGCCGAAACTGGCCAGGCACCTCGCCATTGCCACCAATCGGCGTTGCGATGCCGACCGTCGCGGGCAGGGCCACCCCGACGCCAAAGGACCAGTGTGCAATTGCCTTCACCGGGCCAAACTGGCCGCTGTACTTGATGGTGTTGTCTTCGCGGAAATTCGGGCCCGATTGCAGGATGATGGGCTCGTACTGCGTGGCATAGGCGGTCGGCGAGTAATTCGCGAGCATCTCGAACATCGAGGTGTACTGGCGGCCAAAACTTACCTGGCCATAAGAACTCTGCAGGCCCACCAACGCCTGGCGGCCGAACAGCCGGCCACTTTGCTGCGAGGTGCCGGTCTCCAGATTGAAGCCGCTTTCCAGGACAAAGATGGATTTCAAGCCACTACCGAGGTCTTCAACACCACGCAGGCCCCAACGCGACCCGGCCAGTCCGCCCGAGGTCATACGGGCGACGTCATGGGATGGCCCGCGATTGAACTGATTGAACGCCGTAGGTACAACGCCCAGGTGATTGACATACTCGACGTTCACATCCGCCACACCGTAGAGCGTGACGCTAGACTGCGCAAATGCCGCCCCAGAACACAGGGGCAGCGATGCGATGGCGATGTTCTTCAGTTTCACCCCGGTCTCCTCCCATCGTCTTGCATGGAGATGCGACGTCGGACCCTCCCATGGCACTCATCATAGGAGAGTTGGGGAGGGCGGTCAGGTCTGTGCCTGCGAGGCGCGCTCGGTCTCGATGCGACGCAGGTCGGCGGCGTAGTACTTGCGCCCGATCGCGAAACACAATGTGGCGCACAGGCCGGCCAGCGGAATGATCTGCAGGGCGCCAAGCAAACCGATTCTGTCGGCGAGCAGTCCCGTCACAAAGGGACCGGGCGCCAGGCCCAGCAGGTTGTTGGCGAGCGTGAGCGTGGCGAAGGCCGTCGCGTGAATGCTGGGATGCGTGAGGTTGGCCACCACGGCGCTCGCCGGTCCGGCCGTACCGCCGACCAGTAGCATGCCGGCAAAGATCAGGACCATTTGCGTCGTGCCCGCCGGCGTGTGGAAGGCCGCCACGAGCAGCACGCAGCTGGTGGTGCTGTAGGCAATGGCCATCAGCCACTTGCGGGTCGGGGCATTGCGGGCGGCCCAGTCGGTCAGCGCACCGCAGGCAATCATGCCTGCGCCGGCCGCCAGCACGAAGCCTGCGGCTGTCAGGCCTGCACGGTCCGTCGCCATGCCGTAGTAGCGTGACAGGTAGCTCGGCATCCACGCAAGCAGGGCGCCCGTGACCAGCAACTGCATGGCGCTGCCGACATAGGTACAAAGAATCGAAGGGGCCGAGAACAGGGCGGATACCAGGGGCCGCAAAGCCAGGCGTTTGGGTGCTCCCGCGTCGCCCTTGTCCTCGCCAATCCGCGCGCGCTGCGCCTTCAGGCGCGGTTCCGTCACCACGAAGCGAAACACGGCTACGAGTATCAGGCCGAAGATGGCCATCGCGGCGAACGCCCAGCGCCACCCGAGATGAGCGGCGAGGGTGCCGCCCAGGGCCATTCCCAGGACCGATCCGAACGGGCCGCCGGCAATGAACGCGGCGCTCAGGCTGGAGCGCAAGCGGCGGGGAAATACCGACAGCACCATGGCAATGCCCACGCTGCCATAGGCGGCTTCGCCGACGCCCACGCACAGTCGGGCGATGAACATTTCGCCGAAGTTCGTCGCCACGGCACAGCCGAGCGTAGCGAGGCTCCACAAGCCGGCCATCAGCATGAGGCTCTTGACCCGGCCCCAGCGGTCCGCGAGGACAGACAGTGGCAATGTCAGGATCCCCACCATCAGCGCAACAATGCCGCCGAGCGCGCCGAGTTCCGTATCGGTCAGCGCCCATTCCTGCTTCAGTAGCGGAAATACGGCATTGAGCACCTGGCGCGACATGTAGTCTGACAGCAGCAGACCAAAGCCCAGCGCGAACACTACCCACGAGTAGTAGTGGAGTCCGACTGGCCTGACTGGATCTGCTGCCATGGTCGGAAATGTGGAACGTTGTTCGAGCATGAATACCTCAGAAGGATCACTTTGACGACTCCCGGCCACTTGAGCCGAGGCGCTGACGCGTCCTTCCATGGCGCTTGCCAACGTCCGGTCGCAACGGAAACAAGTATCTAGAATCAGTTGCGTACGGTTTGACCGTTCGGGACATGCATTTTGCTTTTCGGGATAGTCCGGGAAAACCTGAGGGCCCGGATGCCGTGTCCGGTGGTCCGACGCCGACTTCGGCGAACTGCACCGGGTCAGCTAGTATGAAATGCGACGAGGCGAATGCATCGAACTCGTCTTTTCCCTAACGACACGGTTGCCATGCAAGACAAGCCTGACACAACAACATTCGTGCCGTTCAGCGTGTTGCTGCGCGATGGACGGGAGGTGCTGGTTCGGGAGATTGCCGAAGACGACAGGGCTGGCCTGCTGGCGGCGTTCGACAGACTTTCCGCCGACGCGCGTTACACGAGATTCATGGCCGCCATGCAACAGCTACCCGAAGCCATGCTCGAGCACGCAACGCATCCGTCGCCGGAGTGCGAGCTTGCCCTGGTGGCAGTAGCCACCAAAGGCAAGGGCCCGTCTATTGTGGGGGGCGTGCGCTATGCCGCGGCGCCCGGCAACGATACCTGCGAGTTTGCGGTCACGATCGTCGATGACTGGCATGGGCTTGGCCTTGCCAGCCGACTGCTGAGCACGCTAATCGACACCGCTCGCCGCCGCGGTTACCGATCCATGGAAGGCTATGTCCTGTCATCGAACACCGCGATGCGGCGATTGGCTCACCGCTTAGGATTTGCCGACGTACCGTGTCCCGACGACACGACGCTGCGCGTGGTGACCCTTGCGCTGTAAGAGAGTGTTGATCGGGATGGTTGGAGGCAACGGAGTACGAATTGTATTTAACATAAGATAGATTATGCATCTGAACGATGTAGCGGCTACATGCTAATGTCGGACTGCAGCTAGATAGAAATGTCGCCCCCTTAGCCAAGGCTGGCATTCTGGCGGTTTCCCGTCTGCGCAAGACCGGAGGCCGCCATGCCGATGCCCGAGTCCATCACGATGACGATGCGCGAACTCGACCGATTCAAGGTGATTCAGGCCGTGGTCGAACAAGGCCTGCCGATATGGCGCGCGGCCGAGAAGCTTGGCCTGTCGCGGCGACAGATCGAACGGCTGGCGCTCCGATATCGCGAGGACGGGCCCTGTGGGTTGGGTTCTCGCAAGCGTGGACGCAGCAGCAGTCGTCAGCTTCCTCCTGGTCTGGAATCCCGCGTGCGCGGCCTGATCCGCGACAGCTACGCGGACTTCGGGCCGACTTTGGCGGCCGAGAAGCTACGCGAGCGCAACGGCACCCGAATTGGCGACGCAGACGGTCCGTCGGATCATGATCGACGCCGATTAGGCGCAGTCTATTCCCTCGCCGACATCCCCCTCGCCCACGCCCGACTCGAAAGTTCCGGCAACGGCCTACAGGGAAAAATCGCGATAGCGGTCGGACCGTTGGCGCAGCTCGACATGGAGAGGGCTCTCTGCGAATAGAACTCTGCCATTCGTCTCCATCACCTCTATTCCTTCGTCAAGGTCGTAGTTTGAGCAGTCATTGCGGACGGCGCTACCGGTTGATGGTGTATCTTGCCTGCTCCACGCTTTACCACCATCCAGCCACTACCGCTTGAGTGCTCAATGCTGATCTCCGTCATCTCCAACGGCCAATCACCAAGACCTCCCGGGCAATTTGAACCCGCCGTACCATGGTGGAGTTTTACTAAGACAGTATTGGCCGCGACAGCTCTGACACTGGTGCGAGACAGACTGCTCGACCTGGATACTTCACTTCCTGAAAGCGCATTCACCTTGCGCCAACTCCTGCGGCACGAGGCTGGACTCGCAGACTATGGCGAGCTTCCCGAGTACCACGCTGCCATTGCAAACCATGAAGCGGCATGGTCGCCAGACGAGATGATGCGCCGTCTCGATGGTCGCCGGCTTCGATACACCCCCGGAGCTGCCTGGCGCTACTCGAATGTTGGCTACATGCTCGTAGCAAGGCTTATCGAACGTGCGACAGACCAGCCGCTTGAAGAAGCCGTCAGGCGGCAGGTGTTGGTGCCTCTCGATATTTCGGCGGCTCGTTTCGCAACGGAGCGCACAGATATACACCGGGATTACCTCGACAGTTCGTTGAACTACGATCCGGCCTGGGTCTATCACGGATTGCTGATCGGCCCCGTTTCGCAGGCTGCTCTTCTTCTGGATCGTCTGCTCGCCGGAGAGCTTCTTCCCGCCAACTTGCTTCAGGATATGCAGTCGACACGGGCACTGGGTGGCCCGATCGCCGGGCGTCCCTGGATTTCGCCAGGATACGCTCTGGGTCTTATGCGAGGCGCTATCGGAGGCGGCTTGATCGTGGCTGGACATACCGGATGTGGGCCCGGAAGTGTCGTGGCGGTCTATCGTGGCGCCGTTGGTGAAGCCACGGCGTGCTGCGCAGTTTTCTCGCCGGGTGCAAATGAGGGGGACATCGAGGCGCACGTTGTCCAGCAGATACATGAGGCGCTGGAGAAAACGCGCTGAGGGCATTCTCCGGTCATGCCTGGCGTCTAGTGGATATCAGTCTCTGCCCATCCTGGATGCCCGCTTTGGGTTGGAACTACTGGGGCGTCAGCTTGATCGAGGCGGCCATCTTCCTAAGCCTCTCGGTCTCGTCGACGTAGAACTTCGCGGACGCCGCAAGGGTCTGTGGCTTCATCGGCTGCACGCCGGAGAGCTCAAGCGCCTTGATCAGTTCGGGCGATCGCAGCGCTTGCTGCGAGGCGTCCGTCAATACGCGGGCACGCTCCGCTGGGACACCGGCCTTGCTCATGACGCCCAGCCAGATCGAATACACGAACTCGGACTTGCGCGCGACGCTGGTTTCGGAGATGGCAGGCACGTCGGGCAGAGTTCGCATGCGCTGCGTGTCCAGCACCGCCACCGCCTTGATCTTGTGCGTTTCCAGCAACTGCGTGGAGGCACCGAGGTTTGGCAGAATCGTCATGTCAATCTGGCGACCGGTCAGGTCTGCCAGCATTGGCGTGGCGCCCTTGTACGGCACCTGCAGCATCTTGGCGCCGGTCAGCTGAGCCATGTATTCGGCGACGATGTGGTACATGGTCCCGTAGCCCGGATTGCCGAAGGTCAGGCTATTGCTACCTGCCGACTTGCCGGCCGCGATGATCTGTTCCAGCGACTTGTACGGCAGGTCGCTGCGCGTCATCACGACGAGTGGGTGGTTCGAGACCGGCGCCAGCAGAGTTAGTTCCTCTGACTTGTACTTGGCGCTGGCAAGCGCCAGCGGCGTCAGGATGGCCTCGTTGGGCGAGCCCATGATGAGCGTGTAGCCGTCTGCCGGACGGCTCAGCAGCCGCTGCACTGCCAGCGCGCCGCCGGCGCCGGGCAGATTCTCGATGATCACGGGCTGGCCGAGCGCCTTGGCCATTGCCGGCTGCATGGCCCGCGCCAGCACATCGGCGGGCCCTCCCGGAGGAAATGCGACCAGCATCGATATTGGCTTGGTGGGAAACGCGTCGGCAGCGGATGCCGGTGCGCCGGTCAGCGTCATCCCCAGGATGACGGCACTAAGCGCCATCCAGCGGTTGGCGGGGGGGTGTCCTCGGTCTTGCATCTCGTCCTCCACTTTATTAGACCTTCTCGCATCGATACGAGAACCGGTTGTGAGGGGATTGTTGGCCGGAAATTTTGTTCGAGATACAGCAATCCTTACACAAGATCGTTGCTCTGTGGGCAACGCAGAGCGGGAAGGACATGAAGGCGCGATCGGCCAGCAGTCGCCGCTTGAGACCGTGAGAGGCCGTTCAGTGTGTGGCGATATCGGCTATGCTCCGCAGCATCCGCCTTCATCCAGTCGTTCCTCCCATGGGCCATTCGCAAGCCTCCAGGCAAGCCACTCACGCACGCATTGTCACCATTGCGGCGCAGCGTTTCCGCGTGCACGGACTTCGCGGCATCGGCGTAGCGGACATCATGCAGGAAGCCGGGCTGACGGTGGGCGGCTTCTACAAGCACTTTCCCACACGTGAGGCGCTGGTCTGCGAGGCGATGGCCGAGGCGTTCCTCGATACCGACCAGTGGAGCCTGCGCCTGCGTGCAAATCTTCGGCGATCGTTGCGGGAATACCTTGGGGAATCGCATCGGGACCGGCGCGAAAACAGCTGCGGCATTGCGGCCTTCCTGAACGACACGGGTGTCAGCGGTGTGGAATCGCGTGCGTTGTATACGAATCGGCTGCGGCGGTTGGTGGAACTGATTGCGTCGCTGCTGCCGGAGGACGGAGCCAACAGGCAGGCCAAGGCGATGCTGGTGTATAGCGCGTGCGTAGGGGCGCTGACACTGTCACGCGCGGTGTCCGATGCAAAGTTATCGAGGGAATTGCTGAATGCCGTGGCGGATCAGCTGATGGCGGTGATTGAAATGCCCGACCGCTCCCCTGCTCCTCTCCCTGAGGGAGAGGAGCGCTAAGCTACCTACTGCACTTCCCAGCCACCTCCAGCCGCCGCAAAGATCCGCACCAGTGCCTTGCGCAAGTTCGCATCCGAGGCCGCCTGGCGTGACTCCGCCTCTAGCTGATCCCGTTCCGCTACCAGTACATCGAGCAGTCCCACATACCCATATCGATATTGCAGGCGCGCCAGTTCTGCCGCCTTGCGGTTCTGCGCCACCCCTGCCGTCAACGATGCATTCTTGACGTTCTCGTTCAGATACCCGGACAGCGCGTTCTCCATGTCCTCCAGCGCATCGAGCACAGTCTGCTGATAGCCGAGATAGGCCTGCGTCTGCCGTGCATCGGCCGCGTTGATCTGCGAGCGGATGCGACCGAAGTTCAGCACCGGCTGGATCAGCCCGGCGCCAATCCCCCACGGTGTTGATGAGAACGGCGATGCGCTCTGCGCCCCGAAGAAGGCCGTCAGCGAGATGTTGGGAAACAGTTCCGCCACCGCTGCCTTGCGCGCCGAGATGCTCGCTGCGAACTGGCGCTCCGCCACACGCACGTCGGGCCGCGTGGCCAGCACCGTTGCCGGGGCCGAGACAACGATGCCTGGATCGAGCGGTTGCCAGGCCGGCTCTCCGGCAAGCATCGCCGACAACGAGCCCGGCGTGCGGCCCAGCAGGCTCGACAACCTGTTCATCGCGCCGTCGTATCCGGTACGCAGCGTAGGCAGCAGCGACTCCGTTGCGGATACCTGTGCGGCGGCACGTTGTACGTCGAAGTTGCTCGCCAGCGCGCCCTGCTTCTGCGCCTCGATCAACTGCAGTGTGCGGCGCTGGCTGTCCAGGTTGCGTTCCGTGATGCCAATCTGCTGCGCGAAGTTGCGCAGTTCGAAATAGCTGCGTGCCACCTCGGCCAGCAGCGCCACGCGCACCGCCTGCTGGCTCGCTTCAGCGGACTGCAGCACCGCAGCCGCCTGTGCCGTGCGTGCCTGGTTGCGGCCAAACAGGTCCACCTCCCACGCGGCCGAGATCGCCACTTGATTGATCGTCACGGCCTGGTCATTGGTCACGAACCCGCGGTTGCCGCGCTCGGAGCTGGCCATCGCATTGACCTGCGGCGCCAGCGCCGATTGCGCCAACAGGCGGCCCGCGCGGGCCTCCGCCACCCTGGCTTTGGCAATCGCCAGTGCCTTGTTGCTGGCCAATGCCTCGCTCACCAGGGTATCGAGTGTCGGGTCGCGGAAGCGCGACCACCACGTCTGGTCTACGCCGGCACCGGCGTCGGCCACCAGATAGGCGTTTGCCGCCCCATTTCCGTCCTCCAGCTTCGTCCACTGCGGCGCAGGATCGATGCCCGACGACTGCGGCCCCACGGGTGCCGTGCAGGCCGCCAGCGCCGCAGCCGCCAGCGCCGTCATCAGCTTAAGCTTCAACATGGTGATGCACCTTTTCGGTCTTGGTGATGCGCTTCTCCAATGCGCGCGCCATCACATAGAAAATCGGGGTCAGGAACAGGCCGAAGAACGTTACGCCGATCATGCCGAAGAACACCGCCACCCCCATGGCATGGCGCATCTCGGCACCGGCACCGTGCGACAGCACCAGCGGCAGCACGCCTGCGATAAACGCGATGGATGTCATCAGGATAGGCCGCAGCCGCAGGTGAGCCGCCTCCACCGCCGCCGCAAACGTGGACTTTCCCTCGATCTCCAACTCGCGCGCGAACTCGCCGATCAGGATGGCGTTCTTGCACGCCAGCCCTATCAGTACGAAGAAGCCGATCTGCGTGAACAGGTTGTTGTCGCCCTTGGTCAGCCACACGCCCATGATGGCCGAGAACAGGCACATGGGCACGATCATGATGATGGCCAGCGGCAGGAACACGCTTTCGTACTGCGCGGTCAGCACCAGGAACACCAGCAAGATGCAGATCGGGAACACGATCAGCGCCGTGTTGCCGGCCAGGATCTGCTGGTAGGCCAGCTCGGTCCATTCGAACGTCATCTCGCCGGTCAGCGTGTCGTCCAGGATCTTGGTGATCGCGGCTTGTGCCTGCCCCGTGGAGTAACCGGGCGCCGGGCCGCCGTTGATATCGGCCGAGCGATAGCCGTTGTAGCGTGCGGCGCTCTCCGGCCCGCTGGTGTCGCTCAGCGTAACCACCGCGCCCAGCGGCACCATCTTGCCCTCGCCATTGCGCACCTTCAGTCGAAGAATGTCATCACGCGACGAGCGGAAGTCCGCATCGCCCTGTGCAATCACCTGATACGTGCGGCCGAACTTGTTGAAGTCGTTCACGTACAGCGAGCCCAGGTAGATCTGCATGGTCTTGAAGATGTCATCCACGTCGATGCCCAGTTGCGACGCCTTGGTGCGATCCACATCGGCAAATAGCTGCGGCGTGGTGACGTTGTACGTGGAGTACACCCCGGCCAGCTCGGGCGCCTTGCGCGCTTTCTCCAGCACCGTGTTGACGGTCTTGCTCAGCGCCAGGTAACCCACATCGCCCCGATCCTCGATCTGCAGCTTGAAGCCGCCCGTATTGCCCAGCCCTTGCACGGGCGGCGGCGGAAACACAGCGATGAACGCATCCTTGATGGCGCTGTACTTCTGCTGCAGCGCGCCGGTCAGGGCCGGACCGGACGAGCCGATCTCGCGCATCTCCTCGAACGTCTTCTCGCCGAAGAACACGGTTGCCGACGAAGAACTGTTGATGAAGCCATTCAGCGACAGCCCCGGGAACTGCACCGCATTGCGGAAGCCCGGCTCCTTGGCGGCGATGTCGGTCATTTGCCGCACAACCGATTCGGTTCGCTCCAGCGTGGCACCATTCGGCAGCTGGATCAGGTTGACCAGATATCCCTTGTCCTGGATCGGCACGAAGCCCGACGGCACCTTGCTGAAGCCCAGCACCGTGGCCCCCAGCAGCACGAGGTAGATGGCGATCGAACCGCGCTTGCGATGCAGCGCGCGCGTCACGCCCCCGCTGTACGCCTCGGAACTGCGGTGGAAGAATCGGTTGAATCTGGTGAAGAAGCCACCAAGCAGCCGGTCCATGAAGCGCGTCAGCCGGTCCTTGGGCGCATCGTGCCCGCGCAGCAGCAGCGCCGCCAGTGCCGGCGACAGTGTCAGGGAGTTGAAGGCCGAGATCACCGTGGAGAACGCAATGGTCAGCGCAAACTGGCGATAGAACTGCCCGGTCAGGCCGCTGATGAAGGCAATCGGCACGAACACGGCGCACAGCACCAGGGCGATGGCGATAATCGGACCAGTCACCTCCTTCATGGCCTTGATGGTCGCATCGCGTGGCGAGAGCCCGGTGGCGATATTGCGCTCCACGTTCTCCACCACCACGATGGCATCGTCGACCACGATGCCGATGGCGAGCACCAGCCCGAACAGCGACAGCGCGTTGATTGAGAACCCGAACGCATGCATCGCTGCAAAGGTGCCCACCACGGACACGGGCACCGCCAGCAGCGGGATGATCGCTGCACGCCAGGTCTGCAGGAACAGGATGACCACAAGTACCACCAGCACGATGGCTTCGATCAGCGTATGCGTGACGGCGGTGATCGAGTCGCGCACGAAGGTCGTGGGGTCATAGGCGATGCGGTACTCGAGCCCCTTGGGAAACCGCTTGCTCAGTTCCTCCATCCGTGCCCGCACATTGTTCGATATCTCGATGGCGTTAGCGCCCGGCGACTGGAAGATCACCAGTGCCAGCGCCTGCTTGTTGTCCAGCAGTGCGCGCAGCGCGTAGTCGCTGGCGCCAATCTCGATGCGCGCCACATCCTTGAGGTAGGTAACCACCCCGCCGTCGCGCTTGACAATGATGTTCTCGAACTGGTCGACATCGGACAAACGCCCCTGCACGTTAACCGGCAACTGGATCTCGACGTTGTTCGCGTATGGCGCGGCACCAATCACCCCTGCCGCCACCTGGATATTCTGCTTGCGGATGGCGGCCACCACCTCGTCGGGATTCATGTTGCGCTCGGCCACTTTTTGCGGGTTGAGCCAGATGCGCATGGCGTAATTGCCCGAGCCGAACATGTTGATCTGGCCGATGCCGCTGATCTTGGCCAGTTCGTCCTTCACGTTGAGCCGTGCGTAGTTGCGCAGGTACAGCATGTCGTACTGGTCATTGGGCGAGACCAGGTGCACCACCATGGTCAGGTCGGGCGAACTCTTGACGGTGCTGACGCCAAGCTGGCGCGTCACGTCCGGCAGGCGCGGCAGTGCCTCATTGACGCGGTTTTGCACCAGTTGCGTGGCGAGGTCGGGATCGGTGCCGAGCTTGAACGTCACGGTGAGCGTCATCTGGCCATCGCTGGCGGCCTGCGACGACATGTAGAGCATGTTCTCCACGCCGTTGATCTGCTCCTCGAGCGGCGTGGCGACGGTTTCGGCAATCACCTTCGGATTGGCGCCCGGAAACTGCGCGCGCACCACCACCGACGGCGGTACCACTTCCGGATACTCGGAGATCGGCAGCTTGGGGATGGCGATCAGCCCAGCCAGGAAGATGATGATGGAAATGACCGCCGCGAAGTTGGGCCGATCGACGAAGAATTTCGAGAGATTCATGCTGTCACTCCGCCAAGGGCGGCGTGCCCCGCGCCGGGCCCGCCGATGCCGTCTTCACCGCCTCGGGAGCGGCCTCCCTCGGGGCGACCACGACATCGGGGCGGACGAACTGCAAGCCCTTGGTCACCACGCGGTCGCCCGCGTTGAGCCCGCTCAGCACGATATGCCGGCCATCGACGCCCGCGCCGAGCGTCACTTCGCGATAGACGATCTTGTTCTCCGGCCCCACTACGAAGACGAACTTCTTGCTCTGGTCGGACCCCACCGCCACGTCCGGCACCAGTAGCGCACGGGTGTCTCCGCTACCGGCCAGGCTGATGGAGACGAACATGCCGGGCACTAATGCGCCGTCCTTGTTGGCAAAGCGCGCTCGCGCGCGGATGGTGCCGGTGTTCACATCGATGCTGTTATCGAACGTGTAGATCTTTCCCTGATAGACGTGTTCGGCATCGCCCTGGAGCCGCATGTCCACAGGGATCTGCTGTTCCTTGATTTGCGTGTCCGCGTGATTGCGGATGGAGCGGACATAGCTCTGCTCGTCCACCTCGAAGTCCGCATAGATCCCATCGTTGGACACGATACGCGTGAGCACCGGCGCGTTGGGGCCCGGTTGCACGAGGTTCCCCACCGTCAATTCGGCACGACTGATACGGCCCGCGATGGGTGCCTTGACGTAGGCATAGTCGAGATTGACGCTGGCCTGCCGCAACGCGGCATTGGCGGCCAGCACCGCCGCCTGCGCCATGCGGTACTCGTTGCCGCGCTGGTCGTGCACGCTCTTGGGAATCGCCTCGGCGGCGATCAGGCCCTTGGCGCGGTCGTACTCGGTGGTGGCAAACTCCGCCCGCGCACGCGCCGAGGCGAGGTCGGCACTCGCGCGCGCCACGGCGGCTTCGTACGGCCGCGGATCGATCACGAACATGACCTCGCCGGCGCGTACGGACTGACCGTCGCGGACCTTCACTTCCACGATGCGCCCGCTCACCTCGGGCCGCACGAGCGCCTCGTCCACCGCCTTGAGTCGCCCGGAGAAGCTGGTCCAGACGCGCACGTCCTCCGGCTGCAGCGACTTCACGGTCACCTCCGTGGGCGCAGCGGCGGCCGGCGGTGCGGCGGCGCTTGTTTCGGTCAGCGCCACACTGGCTGCCAACCCGGCTGCCACCATGACGGCACCGACGCCCGCCAGCACCGGTGGACGGCGGAAAATGGATCTACGTTGTTCCATGACTTCACTCCTGCGAAGCGTGTCTTTGTGGATGGGATGTTCGTTGCGCGCGGCGCGGGCCGGCTTCGGCAGCGTGGAGACGGCGAGCGAAGAACGCTGCCACGTCGGCCAGCGCGCCGGCATGGGTCACGATCGACTGGTGTGACGCCTCGGCGTAGCGGGTGGTCTCGGTCGGCACGCCCGCCGCAATCAGTTCGCTGGCGTAGGTCTCGCCTTCGATGTGGCAGAGGTCGCGCGCGGCGCTCACGATCAGCGTGGGCGGCAACCGTTGCAGGCGGCGCGACTCCAGCGGCGCCACGTAGGGGTGCAAGTGCTGGAGGACGTCAGGCAAGTAGGCGCGATAGGCCATGGCGCAGTCGCTCGCCGAGAGATCGGCCCCAACCAGCCTCCCGCCATCGGCCAGCCGGGTCATGCTGGGGTCGAGTAGCGGGGCAATCAGCGCTTGCGCGAGCAGCGTCAGGTCCTTGCGGTCACGCGCCATGGCCGCGATGCCAGCCGCGAGGTTGCCGCCGGCATCGTGACCTGCGATACCCATGCGGCGCGCGTCACCGCCGTAGGTGCCCGCATTGGCCAAGGCCCAAAGCCCTGCCAGATACCCGTCCTCAAGCGGTACAGGAAACGGAAACCGGGGCGACAGCGAATAGCCCACCGCAATCACCACGGCTGGGGTGGCGGCGGCAATGGCCCGCGCTGCCGCGTCGGCGCACGCCACACTGCCCTGCACGAAACCGCCGCCGTGCAGGTAGAGCACCACGGGAGGCCGGACGTCCAGTCCGACCGGCACGTAGATGCGCAAGGGAATCGGCTGCACGTGACCCGCAATCCGCACGCTTTCCACGCGGGTCGTTACAGGAGGGGATTGGCCATTCGGGACCATGAGGGGCTGCCTGGAATTGCAAATGCTGCGATGCACGAAGTCTGGTACATTGCGAACTTCTGGTAAACGTTCATAATCCAGAACACAATTTGGCGTGACCGAACAATCCGGCCCGTAACGCACCAGGCGTTCCGGTCCGGCGCACCAATGAAGGGCAAGACGATGGATAAGGTCCAGGCAATGGAAGTCTTCACGCGCGTGGTGGAGATGAACAGCTTCTCGCGTGCGGCGGAGGCGCTGGGGTTGTCGCGCACGTCGGCCACCACGATCATCCAGGGACTGGAAGCGCACTTGCGCGTGCGGCTCATCAACCGCACCACGCGGCAGCTCAGGCTGACGCCCGAGGGCGCCGACTATTACGAGCGCTGCATGCGCATCCTCGCGGAGATTGCCGAGACCGAGGTGGCCATGACGCGCTCTGGTCAGGGGCCGATGGGCAGGCTGCGCGTGGAGATGCCGGCGGCCATCGGCCGCGCCATCGTCGTGCCGCGGCTGCATACGTTCCACGCGCGTTTTCCCGACATCGAACTGGTGGTGGGCTATGGCGACAAGCTCGTGGACCTGATCCAGGACGGCGTGGATTGCGCGATCCGCGTCGGACCGCTACAGGACTCGAGCCTGGTAGCGCGCGGCCTGGGCGACATGCACCTGGCCACCGTGGCCAGCCCGGCTTATATCGCCCGCCATGGCATCCCGCGTACGCTGGCCGACCTGGCGCACCACACCGCCATCCATTACTTCTCCAACCGCACCGGGCGCACGCTGGACATGAACTTCATCGTGGACGGCAATCCGGTGGAGGTGGCGATGCGCGGCCGCGTCAGCTTCAATGACGCCGATGCCTACGTGGCGTATGGCCTGAGCGGCGCCGGCATGCTGCAGGCGCCCCGCTTCATGGTGAAGGAGCACCTGCGCAGTGGCGCGCTGGTGGAGCTATTGCCGCAATGGCGGCCACGGCCGATTCCGATTGCGGCGATCTATCCGCAGAACCGGCATCTCGCGCCAAAGGTGCGGGTGTTCGTCGACTGGGTGGCGCAGATGTTTGAATGCTGCCCGCTGCTGGCGGCGGATGAAGGCAAGTGTCCCGATGCGATGCCGCTGGCAGGCGCATCCGCTCGCGTGCCGGCCGCGGCCCCCGCGATAGCACACGAGCACGAAGCCGTGCTGTAGGGCGCCAGCGTCCCTAGCGCAGCGGCGTGGCGAGTTGGACCAGACCGTCCGCCACGTTGTCGAGGAGGTCTTGCGAGTACGCGGGATCGCTGACGGCACGGGACAACCCCATCGCACCGACGAAGGCGGAGAGTTGAAGCAGCGCCATCGCCCGTGAATCGGCGTGCGCTTCCGCCTTGTTGAGTCCTTCCAGGAAGTCCAGCACGCGGTTCACCTCGAGCGTATAGGCATCGCGTGTGGTCGGGTCTGCGTGCGCAATGTCGTGCACCAGCGCCACCAAGGGGCAGCCAACACCGGGGGCGTCCCGGTGCGCGGCATTGAGGTAATTGCGCACCGCACTGGGCGCATCAGGCGATCCTGCAGCCCACTCATCGAGACTGCGCGCGGCGATATGGACGACTTCGGCCAGCATTGACTCGCGCGACGAGAAATGCCGGTAGAACGCCCCCGGCGTAATACCTGCCTCGCGGGTGATCTCAGCCAGCCCGATCCCTGAAAAACCATGCTCGCGGAAGCGCTGTGCGGCGACGGCAAGTATGCGTTGACGCGTAGAGGCCTTCGTCTCCTTCGAGTGTCCCATGTTGCATGCAGTGATTCAGCGGTTGGCAATATGGCACGCATTGTCGCGCGTAAGTC
Organism: Cupriavidus sp. 10L43_2; assembly: GCF_056395265.1. Lineage (NCBI taxonomy): Bacteria > Pseudomonadati > Pseudomonadota > Betaproteobacteria > Burkholderiales > Burkholderiaceae > Cupriavidus > Cupriavidus sp. 10L43_2. Next base: position 1,395 of record NZ_JBFTJE010000020.1, on the reverse strand, counting down.
TCAAGTCAGCAATCATGACGAGATCCACTGCTCGCTGGCCTTCTTGGGTTATTCGGCGAACAGGTCGGGGCCGAAAACCTCGTAATGAATATGCGACTCACGAATGCCCAATCCCTTCAGCGCGTCATGCTGGAGCCGCATGAATGGAATCGGGCCACAAATGTAGTAATCGGCATCGGTCAGCAATATCGAATCCTTGATCGCCGCCACGTCGATTAGCCCGGCAAAATCGTAGTCGTGATTGGCGATATCCTCCGGCAGTGGCGCATCGTAGAACACGATCAAATCGAAATTTGGAAATGTCCGAGCCGTCTCGCGCAGCCGGTCGCGCATGGCGTGAACGCTCCCATTACGGGCACCATGCACGAAAACTACATGCCGCTGCGGGTCCTGGATCGCCTGCGTCAGCATGCTGACCATCGGCGTCAGCCCTACGCCGCCGCTAATCAGCACGATGGGCGTGCGCGCATTGACGTCGATATGGAAACTGCCATAAGGCGCTGCCAACCTGACTTCATCGCCGACATTCACGTGGTCATGCAGCAGGTTCGATACATAGCCCGCAGGCTGCGGCCCGCCCCCTTCACGCTTGACCGAGATCCGGTAGCTGCGGCCATTCGGCATATCGGACAGGCTGTACTGACGAATCTGCTGCATACCCAGTGCAGGCACGTTGATGGCAACGCTGGTGTACTGGCCGGGCTCAAAGTTGACCACCGGCCCGCCATCGACGGGTTCCAGAACGAATGAGGTGATAACGCTGCTTTCCGCGTCCTTTGACCGCACGACAAAATGCCGCCAGCCCGTCCAGCCCCCGTCCTGTGCCCCCGACCGCTCATACAGATCGCTTTCCATCCCCATCAGCACATCGGCAAGATTCCCATACGCCTGCGCCCATGCCGAGATAATGTCGTCCGTCGCTGCACTGCCCAAGACTTCCTTGATCGCCGCAAGCAGATGCTCCCCGACGATAGGATATTGCTCGGGACGAACACCCAGACTCGCATGCTTGTTCGCAATATTGGTTAATACCGCCATCAGACTGCTCGGATCCTCGATATTTTCCGCATAGGCATAAACCGCCCGCGCCAACGCCTGCTGCTGCTGCCCCCGCTCCTGGTGAGCCATGTTGAAGATGTTCTTCAACTCAGGATGGGCCTGGAACATGCGCGTGTAAAAGCACTTGATAATGTCGTAGCCGTGCTCAGCCAGGACGGGAGCGGTGGCCTTGACGATGTCTTTGGTTTTTTGGGTGAGCATGGGGGATCTCCTTGGGGGCAGGTCAAGCGGCTTAGGCGCTTGAACAGCATAGGAGACGTGAGGCGGAGCGGTGAGGCGAGGCTTATGCCATCGCCGCTGGTCGAGTCGTCCGTCGGCCGGTTGCGGTCCTGCTGG